>CAZZDZ010000022.1:23145-29504 GCA_964652675.1 uncultured Pirellulaceae bacterium | reverse complement strand
CTGGCAAAAGTACGCTGCTGCATTCAATCATTACATCGGGTGCGTTTCACTATCGTCCCGACCAGCTTCACTTTTACCTGTTGGATTTCAAGAAAGGTGTTGAATTCAAACCTTATGCCGACAATGGACTCCCGCACGCCCGTGTGATCGGCATCGAAAGCGAACGAGAGTTCGGGCGCAGTGTGCTGCAGCGACTGGATGCAGAGCTCCAGGAACGTGGCGAAAAATTCCGCAGTTACGGAGTCTCAGAACTTGCCGAATTCCGTGGTGTTCGCGGTGATGAATTGCCACGAATCATGCTGGTCGTTGACGAGTTCCAAGAATTGTTCGTCCGCGACGATCGGCTTGCAAACGATTGTGCCATGTTGCTGGATCGATTAGTTCGCCAAGGTCGTTCGTTTGGTATTCACGTTGTACTGAGCAGCCAGTCATTGGCTGGTGCTTATTCGTTGCCGCGCGCGACGCTGGGTCAGATGGCTGTGCGAATCGCAATGCAATGTAGCGAATCCGACGCCGCACTTATCCTGTCGGATGACAACACCGCGGCCCGTTTGATCAATCGACCCGGAGAAGCCATCTATAACGATGCAGGCGGTTTGATCGAAGGCAATCAGCCGTTTCAAGCGGCTTGGCTTTCGACGGATGAACACAAAGCGTTGCTCGAACGCATCTCAAAACGCGATGACAAATTCGCCGCGGACTATTCACCGCCGGTTATCTTCGAGGGCAATCGGCCTTGCGCGTGGGCTGGTCCATTGGCGGATGCAGCGATCAAAGGCGAAAAAGAGACGACGGCATTACGCGGACTGCTTGGCGAAGCGGTCGAGATCGGGCCACCGTCAACACTGGAGCTTTCACGAGACGCTGGGCGAAACGTACTGTTGATAACGCCACCGCAAGCACGCGGCCCCGTCATCGCGTCAACCGTGTCAGCCTTTGCAAAAAGCCACCCGAAGTTAGAAGTGGTGTATTTCGATGGCACGCGTGCCGATGACGCTCCGTCTCTGGCACCCTGGTTCGATGACGTGGGCCTGAACGTTAAAACGGTCAAGCTGCGTGATTGCGAATCTGAAATCGCACGTCTCAGCAAGCTGATCAAAGACCGCGGCGACGACTCGGCAAAAGCCTCCCCGGTGGTAGTCATCATCGATCCACTGGATCGTTTCCGCGATCTTCGCCAAGACGATTCGTTTAACTTTTCTCTCGATTCCGCAGCAGCGGATGAATCGGCCCCAGCAGCGTTGCAGAGTGTGTTGCGTGATGGACCGGCTGCCAATGTGTTTGTATTTCTAGTTTGCGCGGGAGCAGAAACACTGTCGCGTTGGTTGCCACGCGCATCACAACATGACTTGGAACTACGAATCCTGGGACGGATGAACGCATCCGATTCGTCGACGTTGATCGACAGCCCCGTTGCTGCCGAACTGTCCGCAGCAACCATGTTGGTTTATGACGATTCGGATGGAAGAATCGTCAAGTTCCGACAATGTGATCTGCCCAATGCCGACGCAGTACGCCGATGGCTTGCACGTTGAAATGGCTTACACGCTGAAAACGTGCGCCATCTAAATTGGTGCGCCGTCACGATCGCGAATCGTCGGTGTTTTCAAGAAGCTATTTGCTTTGCAGGTATCTACGGTAAAATCCATAGATGTTTAGCTTTTTCAAACGACTGTTGTTCGGCGACTTCCGCGAATGGAATGTCGGTTTCGATCGTTTGCCATTGGTCAAGATCGACGGGGACAAAGTCGAAATCAACGGCTATCGCAACTTTCGGTACGACAAAAACGGGTGCCATGTTGCGAGCTATGAAACACGCCACTATCAAATCAGCAACGTTCGCACCGTCGACTTTATTGTCGTACCCTTCCAAAACTCGCAGCGGTTCGCGCACACGATGATGAGCTTTGGTTTTGGTGACCAGACACAGTTAGTTGTCTCAGTCGAAGCTCGTCTGCGAAAAACGCAAAAGTACTCGTTGTACAAAGGTTTGTTTGGTTTCTTTCCGATCATGTACATCATCGCTGACGAACGCGACGCGATTGGTCATCGGACGGAATATCGCGGTGACGATGTGTACTTGTATCCAGTTGACGCCGAGCAGCACGAATTGGAATGTTTCTTGAGAGGGGTGCTGGAGCGAGCGGGCAAGTTGTCGCTGCGTCCAGAACGATACAACACGATCACGAACAACTGCGCCACCAATATTCGATCCCACGTCAATGCGATCTGGCCAAACCGAATACCGTGGGGTTGGGGCGTCCTTTTTCCTGGCCGAGCGGACTATCTGGCCTACAAACTGGGCCTTTTGAAATCGGATGAAACCTTCGAAATGACCCGCGAGAAGGCCCGGATTAACGATCTGGCGGCAGGGAATTGGAAAGACAACGATTTCTCGCAACTGATTCGGGCAAATCGGGCATGATTCGGCAGACATATCTAACCCGCTGCGCTAAAATGGGCGGGAGCGGCAACGTGTTTTTGGAAAGTTGCTGTCGAATTGAAAAACCATCCTGCGGAGCAGAGTCTTGGGTATCACGATCGGGTTTTCGGTGTTTTGCCAAACCCTCAGTTTGTTTGTCGTTGCAGTCTTGCCAATCAAAGTCACGATGACGTCAGGAGAATCCTTTGAGTGTGATTACCAAAGTGTGACCAAGACGGATCTGGTGGTGGACACCGGCGCGACGGAAAAGAAAATCCCTTTCGATGAATTGCAGTCGATCACCCGCGTTGAACCATCAACCGGCGGAGGCCCTGCCTATCGTGTCACGCTGGTAGGCGGATCGCAGGTTGCTGCGGATGCCGTCACGCTAAAGAACGACAAGCTGCGAATTGAACCTCGTCGCCAAGCGGTTCTTTCGGTGCCAATCAAAGAAGTAAAATCGATCCGCTTTCGTGCACCGTCACCCACGACCGACCCGCAATGGCTGGGGCTGTTAGAAAAAGAAGCTCGAGGGGATTTGTTGGCCATCCGACGTGCTGGAAACCAACTGGACCCCGCGCCGGGTGTGGTCGAGTCCATTGCCGATAAGAAAGTGCGATTCAACATGGGCGGGGATTCGATCGGTGCTCCAGTGGATAAATTGGAAGGAGTTATTTTTGGTGCAGCGCAACAGACCAAGGCCAAGGCCGTGATTCGAGTTCAAGATGTGTACGGATCGGAATGGGTTTTGTTGGATTTGCCACCGAGCGGAAAATCGGAACCGATTACACTGAAGTTGTCAGATGCGGTCACGCACAAAATTCCCGCCGAACAAATCGAATCGATCTACTGGAGCGGTGGCTTGACCCTGCTGGCGACACAGGAACCTGCCAAATCGGATCACGAGAGTTATGTGAAAACAAAGCTGCAACCAGGTTTGTCCAAGTCTTGGTTTGGTCCGCGAACCGAGCGTGATGATGTTTTGATGCATGGCGATTCGTCGGTAGAGTATCGCGTCGAAGGAGATTTCAAGAAACTCGTTGGGAGTGTTCGCCGCGATGCTGCGGTCGCCAAAGCGGGTGAAGTGACCGTGCGGCTGTTTCTGGATGACAAAGAAGTATGGAAAGAAACACTGGATGATGCCGATCCACGTGGATTCGAGTTGCCGGTCGACAAAACACGTCGCGTGCGATTTGAAACCGACAGCGGAAAAGATGGCGACTTGGGCGACATCGTCCGCATCTCGCGACCAAGGTTGTTGAAATGAATATTCTAAAAAACCAATTTGTATTCTCGACTGGATTGCTGTTTGTTGGCCTGTTGTTGGGTGTGACGCCCAGCGGCTACGCAGATGGTCCGGTTGAGATCGATCCGATTTTGAAAAAGGCGGAGAACGATCGTGTTGCCGCGATCGATCGCGCCAGGCCATCAGCCGTCAGTGTTTATGTTCCCGGTGGCGGAGGGGGTGGAAGCGGCGTTTTGATTTCACCCGATGGGTATGCCCTCACGAACTTTCACGTGACCAGTCCCGCCGGCGTTTTCATGCGATGTTCGCTGGCCGATGGTAATGTGTACGACGCAGTGCTCGTTGGCATCGATCCGGTTGGCGACCTTGCCATGATCCGGTTGTTAGGCCGAGACGATTTTCCGTATGCAAAAATGGCCGACAGCCGTTTGGCCAAAGCCGGTGATTGGTGCATGGTGATTGGAAACCCGTTTTTGCTGGCGTCCAACCTGCAGCCAACCGTGACTTGGGGAATCCTGAGCGGAGTCAACCGATACCAGTACCCGTCAGGGACGCTGCTGGAATACGCTGATTGTTTGCAAACAGACGCGTCGATCAATCCAGGCAATTCGGGCGGACCCATCTACAACGACCAAGGTGAATTGTTGGGGATTGTCGGGCGAGCTTCGTTCGAGAAACGTGGCCGCGTGAATGTTGGAGTTGGTTACGCGATTTCGATTCATCAAGCCAAAAATTTCTTAGGCTATTTGCACAGTGGTCGGATCGTCGACCACGCCACATTGGGCGCCACCGCAACGACGGAGCCCGACGGCAGTGTCAGCGTCTCGAATATCCTGGAATCAAGCGATGCCTATCGACGCGGCTTGCGATACGGTTCCGAAATTTTGACCATCGATGGACGGTCGGTGCAAACAGCAAACGACGTCCAGAATGTGATGGGGACGCTGCCAAGTAACTGGCGTGTCAAATTTGCTTTCCGTGAACAGGGCGAAACCATAGAAACACTGGTGCGGTTGCGCAGCGTTCATCGCCAAGAAGAATTGCTTCAGAAAATGTCAGCCGCTCTGCCTCCACCACCGCCTCGGCCAGAAGAGAAAAAGGAAGATTCCGAGGACGAGAAGAAAGAAGGTGAAGGTGGCAAACTTCCGAATCTAGAAGATTTGAAAAAGATCAAGGACAAGATCATCGGAAAAGCAAAAACCAAAAAGAAGTACCCCAAAGCGGTCGAAGAATTGCTGGCCGCTCGCAAGGGATACGGCAACTATCATTTTAACTTGACCGAGCAAGAAGACTTTATCAGCGAACTGCGTGGGCAATTCCCCAAAGGAGCCGAGGGCCAAGCCGATACGTGGGTGATCACGGGCACGACTGCAGACGAGGCAGCGAAGCCGGTTGCGATTCGAGTCGAATCGGGAAACATGGCGTTGGTGATCGGCGATGAAGCTTTGGAGATCAAAACGAAAGCGGATTTGTATGACGCGGTCGACAATCGAGCGGTCGCGGGACTGTTGCCCGCACTGGATGCTTGGCGACGGATGATCGCGAACGGGCCAAAGAAATTTGGCGAAAGCTATTACATGGGAACCATGCCGCTGGGTGGCGAACGACCGCTGCGTGATTGCATGGTCGGTATCGACGGCGAATTGGAAGTTCGCTGGATGAGCCATCCCGAAACTCACAAATTAGAAGTCGTCGAAGTGTTTGCAGATCGTGATCTGGATCCTGCCGAATTGTGGATCATTCGCGACAAGGGTGATTCGAATCCGATTTTGGACTTGCGCTATGGCGTTGAATCCAGTCTTCGTATTCGGGTGAAAACCTGGCGTCGACCCGGTAAAGGAGATACGCCATGATTCGTTTTTGTTGCATTTCGTTTTTGCTGTTGGCCGCAGTCAATCTGTTGCCCAATGGTTACGCGCAACCACCGTTGGCTCCGGCCGCCAAAGACGCCCAAAGTCGCGTCGTCAAGATTTATGGCGCCGGCGGGCTTTCTGGATTGGAAGCCTATCAGAGTGGGTTTTTGGTTTCGCCGGATGGGCACGTTGCGACGGCCTGGAGCTATGTGCTGGATGTTGAACCCTTTGTGGTTTTGGATGACGGACGGCGTTTCGAGTCCAAGATCATCGGGTTCGAGCCTGCTTTGGAATTGGCTGTCCTGAAGATTGAAGCGTCCAACTTGCCATTCTTTAAAGTTTCCAAGGAAACATCCGTCCAATGGGGCGACCCGGTCATCGCCGTCAGTAATTTGTTCGGCATCGCAACTGGCAACGAACCCGCCAGTGTGATGCAAGGCACCGTTGCATCGATCACCGAATTGGACGCCAGGCGTGGAACGTTCAAAACGCCATATCGTGGCAAGGTCTTGATTTTGGATTTGATCGCCAACAACCCGGGCGCGGCTGGCGGCGCCTTGGTTAGCGCCAGTGGCGAACTAGTCGGCATGCTTGGCAAAGAACTGCGGGACAACGCGACGGGTGTTTGGCTGAACTATGCGTTGCCGACCGTGGCGTTGCGAGAAGCAATCGGTGACATCATCGCTGGCCGACAAACCAAAGCAGTCGCCGAATCCAAGCCAATGTTGGATAGAGATAAATCGCACAATCCGCGAACACTTGGGTTGGTGATGATCCCCGATGTGCTGGAGACGACCCCCGCATACGTCGACAATGTCCAAGCAAACACGCCTGCTGG
>CAZZDZ010000022.1:0-23045 GCA_964652675.1 uncultured Pirellulaceae bacterium | reverse complement strand
TTCACACAGTCGTTTTAAGCTGTGCCTCGTTTGTTGTCACTGGAATCGAACACATGAACAACTTGACGCGATCGATATTCCTTTCGATCTCTCTTGCAATCACATTTGCCCTGCCTGGATTGACGTCCGTCGCATCCGGGCAAGACGCAGATTATCGGGCTGCGATGGCAAAAGCCGTTCGTAATGCCGCAAATTCTGTTTTGCCAACCGTCGTCAGCATCGAAATCATCGGCGGCCCGGGAACGGCTAATGGCGAAGTCGAACAGGACGCCCCAACTTCGGGAATCGTCATCGACAAAAGCGGCTACGTGATCGCGTCCAGTATTGTGGTCCGTAAACCGTCCGCAAGCTTGCTGGTTGTTCTGCCAGACCGAACGCGGCACGCGGCAAAGGTCGTTGCGAAAGACAGTCATCGTGATTTGGTGCTTCTGAAAATCGACGCCAAGAAAGAACTAGCCGCCGTCGATTTTCCCGAGAGCTTTGGCACACGAGTCGGCGAAACCACCATCGCGGTGGGACGCTACGGTTCGGACATTTCACCAATGGTTAGCGCCGGAATCCTCAGCGCCACCGAGCGTCTGGATGGAATCGCGTTGCAGTGTGACGCGAGAGTTTCGCCAGCGTTGTACGGCGGTCCGTTGATCAGTTTAAGCGGCGAGTTTCTGGGGGTCATGATCCCAGCGGTTGCAAAAGGCGGAGCCCCCGACGCGACTAGCTGGTACGACTCTGGGATCGCTTTCGCAATTCCGTCTGACGTATTGAAAAAGAAACTGGACCGCCTAAAAGCAGGGAAAGACATCAGTCGCGGACTGATCGGAATCGTCCCCAAATCGGACGACCCACTGAAACTGGGGACTGAATTGGCTGCCATTCGAACGCGTTCGCCAGCCGAAAAAGCTGGCTTGAAACCTGGTGACGAGATCGTGTCGATCGACAAGCAACCAGTCAAACGTTTTCAAGAAATCAAACAGGCGCTCGGTCGGTTTGATGCCGGTGAAATCATCGCGATCGAATACAAGCGTGGATCCAAAACCAGCAAAATCGAAATCGAACTGGCCGACAAAATTCCGCCACTGCAACCACAACTGCTTGGATTCATCGCTCGCGAAACAACGGCCCAAGAAGAGACGACCGACGAAGAAGACGAACCAGAGGACGAAAAATCGAAAGAAGAATCTGACGATAAAGATGAGCCTGAAGAAAGCAAAGACGCCAACACGGATGAAGGTACAGATGAAGACACAGAAGACAAAATTCAGGTCGTCGTCGCTGCCACGATTCCGGGGACACCCGCAAGTGAAAAGCTGGAATCCGGCGACGTGATCGTCAGTGTTGATGGAGCGGAGATTGGCGACACTCAATCGTTGCGTCGTTTGTTGGTTTCTGCCGAGCCGGATAAACCAATGAAAATCGTTTACGTCCGCGACGAAAAAGAATCAGAAGCGTCGCTGACACCGGTCAGTCTGGCTGGGGACGCCCGAACACAGACTCCGGAGTTGTGGGAGAGCAAGAGCGAGAAAGAATGGAAGGTTTCTGAATTGAAGTTGCCTGACGAAGGAAACGCGGCCGCGTTCGTTGGCCCGAGCGATTCGGAAGATTTGCAAGGATTAGGATTGTTAGTCATGTTGCTGAATCCCGGCGATGGCAAACCCAAAGAAGTTCTGGAAAGCTGGCAAAACTCGGCTCGTGATTTCGGTGTCGTCGTTTGCGCGATCGCTCCATCGGGCGATGAACGCTGGCGGCCCAAAGAGATCGATATTGTTTCACGATTCGCTGCAGCCGTGCTTAAGAAAGCAGCGATCGAAGAATCGGCCGTTGCAATCGCAGCGGCGGGAGCTCTGGAGGGCGAAAAAGCCGAAGCATCCGATTCGATGGCACTCGCGGTTGCGATTTCGGCGAGTGAAACGTTTCACGGAGTCGCCATTTCCGAAAAAGCTCGACCACCGGCCGTTCGTCTGCGTGAAAACGAAGCAGACGAATCGCTTCAAGTCTTGCTGCCGATCAAGTCCAAGGACGACATGCCGACTTGGGGCACCGCCTTGGAAAAAGTAGGCTATCCGATCATTTTCGGTGGTGCGACCGACCAGGAAATCTTGCTAAAGTGGACAAGGCTCTTGCAGTCAATTTAGGCGTCATGACGCCGAGTTAAAGTCAAAAATCAACCGTCGATTCAATCTTACAAAGGGTTTGGTGCGATGCGAACTGTTACCGCGTTCGTTGCAAGTCTATTTCTCTTGGCAGGTTTTTCTGTCGCGCAAGACGTTGTTCCCGATGATCAGGTTAACCCCGACGTCGCAGCCCAAGTTGACGTTTGGATCGAGCAAATGGAATCGTCGAAATTCACCGTCAGACGCAATGCAGCACGCCAATTGGAACGAATCGGGGCTGCTGCGATCGAGCCTTTGGAAAAACTGGTTCGCGACGGTAGCTTGGATGCGTCGGAGGGCGCTTTAGAAATTTTGCAGAAACATCTCAGTGGCGGCATCATTCAGTTGGCTGAAAAGGCACGAGAATCCATCCAACGAATCGCCGACAACAAAGATCATCCCAGATCCAATGCAGCCCAGCGGATGTTGACGCCGGTCAAGCCGCAGGAAACAACTCGCCCCCGTTTGCCCGTTCCTGCCCCCAAACAAATCGCGCGCCGAACTCAAATCCGAGTCAGCAGCGTGAATGGAAAACGGAACATCTCAGTCGATTTGGACGGTCAAAAATACCGATTCCGTGATACGGAAAACGGGATTCGCGTCGAACGACCTGATGGAAAAGGCGGCATGAAAACAAAGGAATACAAAGACGCTGAGGAGATGAAAAAGGCTGATTCCGAGGCGCATCAGATTTACAAACGCTATGGAAACGGATTCGGCGGTGGGGGAATACAGCTCCGGTTCAATGGTAGAGCATTCCCTGCTGTTCCCCAAATGCCGCAACCGTTTGGAGGCAACCCGTTTGGAAATCCCGTTCCTCAAATTCAGCCCCGGCTGCAACCACCGAATGTCCCACAGTTTCAGCCGCCCAAGTTGCAACCATTGCCACCAAAACTGGTGCCCCAACCAAAGGCGCCGGCTGAAGGCAACGACATCATCGAAGTTTAACGCAACATCATGCGAGTGCTTCGCGTAGTTGCTCGTGTGCGCGTGGAATGTGCTTGTACGGTTCCTCGTCTTCGTACTCCAAGATGACGTGCCCTTGGTAGCCGCCATCCTTGAGGATTTTTCCGATCCGTTTCAGGTCGGCTGGATAGTGTTTGCCGTCGGGGTCTTTCATGCTGACTTTGACCTGCACGTTCACCGCATAGCCCACGCAGCGTTCCAAATCCGCATACGGGTCATCACTGATGAAATTGCCAGTGTCCAGGTTGATGCCGACCCAGGGATTTTGCATCAGATCCATGATCTCAATCATTTGATCAGCCGATAGGCGTCCGTGGTTTTCGATTCCCAAATAGACACCTTTTTTCGCAGCGTGTTCAGCACATTGGTTCAATGCTGCTGCTGCTTCGGGCAATCGATTCGCGTCTTTTGCAAGCTGTTCGGCTGTGCCTGCGAAAAACCGAATGTGCGGCGCCCCCAATGTCGCGGCGTGATCGATCCATTGGATTGCTTTTTCGATTTCGCTATCCAGCTTTTCACCTTTGCCGACGGTAAAGTTGTTTCCGATCGCCGTGCCAGCGATTGGCATTCCGCGTTCGAACGCTTCACGTTTCAAGTTCAGAAAGTAGTCGTCATTGGAATCGGGAACAAAAAAGTAGCTCGTCAATTCGGCTGAATCAAATTCGTTGGCAACGCAATAATCCAGGAAACCGATCATATCGATTGGCTTGCCATCCGACTTGGGTTTTTGATCTTTGCCTTTCTTGTACGAAAAATAGTCGCGCAGCGAATAAGCAGCCAGGCCGACTTGAAATCGGGCAGGTCCGCTACGGGAGATCGGTTCGCGGCCAATGCTGATCGCAACCGAGTTGGCAGCGACACAGGCTGCACCAATTTGCAAGAAATCACGACGTTTCATCAGCTTTTGCCATCGAAGTAAAAGGAAGTTCAGGAAGATTATAGTGCGAAGCCCGATCACGAGGTGCAAACCGCATCGCAAACTGTGTCACGTACCGTGAAACACGGGCAATGAAATGATCTTGCGGCGTTTAGCACTGCGTCGCGACAATCCGGCTGTTAAGCCCCACTCCCCACCGTTGCTTTCAATTCAATGCCGTCTGGCGATTTCTCCGATCTACCGAATCCGTTCGCACCCGAGCCAGTCAAGCGCGGTGCGAATCGAAATGTAAAGGTCGCTCTGCGCCCATTGCTGACATCGCTAAAGCTGCTGACGCTCGTCGTCGTCATTTTTGCCTTATACATGGTCGTGACGACCCAAGGCCCCGAATTATTGGCAAGTCGATTGGCCAGCGACTTTGACACGCTCGACGTCAACGCTAAGCAAGAACGACTGAATCAATTTTCAGAATTGGGAATTGCGGGAATTCAACCACTGACGATCGCTTTGGCGGACCCCGAAATCGAGGTTGCTCAATCGGCTCATCGTCTGATCGGCAGACTACAAAACCAATGGACAGCCGACACCAAAGAACAAGCCGACGCATGCAAACAGCGGTTGGATGAGTGCCTATCGCAAGTTGACCAATATCTAGATGGCGAGCGAAAAGCTTGGGTGGCTGATTTAAACGGTGAAAGGCTGGCGACGGATGATGAAATCGCGACGGAAAATCCGCGACACGATCACCAACCAAACCAGCAGGTTAATGAAATTGATACGAGCGTTGTGACACACCAGTCGGTTGATCACGAACGCAACAACGAACTCAGTGACGAATCGTTGCCGTCGGCGATATTGATGCCGCCAAACGTGTATCGGCCACCCGTTTCAGCACATCAGGCCACGATCCCTCAAGAAACGGACGGGCCCGATTCTCAATGGCCACCAGCACGAATCGCACAAGTTGGATTTGTGGCAGAAAAAAAATCGACTTTCGAGACCAGCTACTCGGTCGAATCGAATGTCACAGAACAAAGCGACGAATTGCAAGAAAACGTTTCGCATGACGACACCATCTTGTATCGCAACGTCCGCGATCCTCTTGACCAGATGCCGATTGCCCAACCGGACGTGTCGCAACCCGAAACGCCCCTCTCTTTAAGGGAAACCGATACGCGAAGCGTCATCGCAGCACTTGGCAGTTCTAACGAATCTCTGCGTTTACTGGCTGAATCGGAATTAACCAATCGCGGATTTGACGAACTGCAAGTCGGTCTAGCCAAAGTAGTCGCAATCGGCAATGTCCAGCAGCGAATCGAGCTGATCAGCCACTTGGTATCGTCCGAATCGATAGACCCGCGTCCATGGTTGCTGTTGTTACTGGACGACGAAGATCGCAAAGTAAAAACCGAAGCAGTATTCGCACTGGCCAGAACATTGGACCCCGATGTCAGAAAAGCACTGCGATTACATCTCGCTGGCGAGCCAGATCAAACGGTCGCGCTGCAGATCCGCGACGTGCTGAATTTGCGTTAGATCGCAAACCAGCTTTCACTCTGACAAACCACGTCGTGCTTTGAGTCGAATGAACATCGCCATTGATGCGATCGCAATCAAGCAAGCACTGAACACGAAGTAACCAACGACAATAAATAGGTTGCCCTGGTTTGCAACCGTGTCGTCAAAATCTTGTTTCATGTTCGAATCTAACGGCAGCGAAAACAGTGCCGAAAATGGGCTGGTCACCCCAAACAATTCCGCTTGCGCTATCTTATCGGACGAAAAATCCAGAATCGTCATCAGCGAAACCACTGCTGGAGGCGCGACGTACAACAGTAACAAAATCACGTAAGTGCTGAGCAACGCGATCGATGTTTTCTTTTGGTACAGCGAACACACCAACGCGACAACCGCATTGACCAGACAGACCGCCAGGACGATCGCAAACATCCCCAACACACTAGCCCAGTTGCTGTAAAACCGATTGTTCAATGCGGTACCCAGCAGCAGCGGCCAAAGCAGGAAACCGGTCAACACAGCCGAGATTCGGAAGCCAACGATGAACTTGCCCGAAAGAATCTGAAACGGTGTCAGCACGGTTGTCAGTAGCAAATCCAGGGTTTGACGTTCGCGTTCGCTGGTCATGCTGCCAGCCAAGAACACAGGGCCAACCAACATATTGAATACGATCACGTAAACCGGAAACCACGGTGCTTTTTCAATTTGCCAAAACAGAAATACGCCCATCAGCGGAATCGCCAGTAGCATGCTGATTTGGATCACCAAACGCAGCATCAACGTGCCTTGGCTAAAGATCTCGCTGTGGATTTCTTTGTCGTAGACCGGATTGGATCCGTCCGGCATCAACTCTTGTTTCTTTGGCGGGGCAAACAGGCGATCGGGGAATTGATCTGGTTGAATCACCAAACCTACGGCTTCCTCGGCTTCCTTTTCCAAGTCGATGACTTCTTTGCCTTCGCTGCCGACATCGGGCGGGTAGAGCATTCGGCCTGCAGCCGCAGAACACATCAAAATCACAGCGGACAGAACAAACGCCGGCATCACCAAGACAGCCAACTTTAACCGCAGTTCACCGTCTCCTTCCAGCGACTGCCAGAACAACACCGCCAGGATTACCAGCGGCAGAATCACCAGATAGCTTACGACCAGCGAACTACTGGTGCGTGAAAAGTAACTGCTGCAAAAAACACCGATCGCGCCAAACAGAATGACGCTCACGATCAGCCCCAGATAAGCCGCCAGGACTTCGTACAAACTGACGCCGCCAAGTGGCAGACACAAAACGATGATCGGTAGCGATGCCAAAATCAGCATGCCAAGGTGAGTCAGCGACGCGACCATTTTGCCCATCACGATGGCGCCGGGACGCATTGGACTTGCCAACAGCATCTCATAAGTATGCCGTTCTTTCTCGCCCGTTATCGCACCGGCGGCAAAACTGGGCGCCATCAGCGATGCGATCACGTACTGGCCCAAGAAAAACAAATTCACCAGTTTGGTTGCCGACGGCGGGTTACTGGTCAGGTCCAGCCGTTCGGCATCGGGCCACGCGACCAAGACAACTGCGGCCAGCAGGATTTGGTAAATCGCTAACAGCAAGAACGCACGATTGGTCCGCAAATTGACGAGCAACTCGCGCTGAAGGACTGGGTTTTCGAGGATGTACATCGGCGTTGGCTATTCGCAGCAGGGATTCCAGCAAGACGCAACAAACGCTACTACGTCAATTGTGTCTTGGAGGGTTCACCAGATTGTTCGTAAACGTAAGTAGGTACAGCATACCCTGGAAGCGACTGGCGAAGTTGTTGCATCAATTCTAATCCTTTTTCCACGGGGACCTCGAAGTGAGAAGCACCGCGAACTCGATCCAATTGGTGAAGATAATACGGGGCAATTCGATGGTCGACCAGTTTTTGGCAGAGCTTTCGCAATGTTTCGACACGATCGTTGACATTTCGTAGCAGGACGGCTTGATTCAAAACCGGAATCCCCACGTCGATCAACGCTGCCAACGAGTCCAGAACGTCGCTGCTAAGTTCGTTGGGATGGTTGGCGTGTACAACAAACCAAACAGCAAGCCGACTTTGTGAAAGACGCTCCACGAGAGAATCCGTGATGCGCTGAGGAATCACAATTGGCATTCGCGTGTGAATTCGCAAACGCCGGACGTGGTCGATCGATTCAACTTGATCGATCAAGTCAAACAGTTTTTCGTCCACAAGCGTCAGCGGATCGCCGCCGCTCAGAATGACTTCGTCGATACTGCTGTCCGACGCGATGTAATCGATCGCTGCCTGCCAGTTTTCGCTTTGATCGGTGACCTCCGAATACGGAAATTCGCGACGAAAGCAGTATCGGCAATGCACGCCACACGCCCCTGACGCAATCACCAATGCTCGGCCTTGATATTTGTGCAGCACGCTTGGCGCGGAAAACGCGTTCATATCCCCGACTGGATCGGCGTCAAAACCGTCTACCGCGACCGACTCGGCTGGCGTCGTCATCACCTGCAACAGCAAAGGGTCGTTGGGATCGCCTTTTTCGATACGATCCAGAAACTCAATCGGAACAAAAGTAGGAAACTCGGACTCTGCTGTCTCAGGTTCACAGTGCGGATTTCGACCAGGGTCAACATTCGTTGGCAAATTCAGCCGTTTGCGAAGTTCGCTGGTGGAGCGAATCGCCCGCTTCATCGCCATTTGCCAGGAAACCCCAGTGTTGCGTTCTGTGCCGCTGACTAAGGGATAATCCGCTCTTTCCGCCCCGTTTTTTGTTCCTTGCGAACCGGTGCGGACAAGATTGGATTCGGTCGCTAAAATTTCGGGCTGATTCATACACGCGTGGTCGGTCATGATCCGGTTTCGTAAAGCGAAGCTATTTTGATCGTTGGCCACCTGAGGCACGGCGACACCGGTTTGATCGCCACTTTTCAAATTTTGACTCGTACAACGGAGCCATTGTTATATGGCTACTTATAACACAAGCGACTTCCGCAAAGGCCTGAAAATCCAAATCGACGGCGAGCCGTATTTGATGACGGATATGGAGTTTGTCAAACCTGGCAAAGGAAACGCTCTCTACAAATGCAAAATGAAGAACTTGATTCGAGGCACGACCTTGTCAAGGACTTTCAAAGGCGGCGATTCGCTGGAGTCAGCTGATGTCGAAACGACCGATGTGTCGTTCTTGTACCGTCAAGGCGAAGATTTCGTGTTCATGCACGGAGAGACCTTTGAGCAATATGAAGTCACCGCAGCCGTTGCCGGCGACATCTGGAAATACCTCAAAGACGGCATGAAGTGCGTGATGACATTGTACAACGGCAACGCAATCGTCATCGAACCGCCCACAATGGTCGAACTGGAAGTTACCGATTGTGCACCCGGTGCCAAAGGCGACACCGCGACCAACGTGACAAAACCCGCCAAAGTGGAAACGGATGCCGAGTTTATCGTGCCTGGATTCATCAAAATGGGCAACATTATCAAGGTAGATACGCGAACCGGTGAGTATGTCGAACGTGTCAGCAACTAAGCTGGAAAGTTAGGGTCGGTTACTTCCAGCCACCTTGCTCTTTCGTTCGTTGCGACCATGGTCAACACACTCTTTCTGCCCGAAATTCGCGAGATGTTGGCGAGTGAAAACACCGCCGAACTGAAAGAGTTCTGTGTTGCGCTGAACCCAGGCCGAACGGCCGAGTTCATGGAAGGACTGGAGGACCACGAAGCGTGGCAGGTGCTGCAATACGCCGAGCCTCCGCGCCGAGCGGAAATCTTCGGCTACTTCGAAGAAGAACGTCAAGTTCAGATGATCGAAGTCCACGACGTGACGCAGATCGCGGAGCTCCTGGAAGAGATCCCCGAAGATGACCGCGTTGACTTGCTGCAGCAACTCAACGAACAACGCGTCGACGCGATCTTGCCATCGCTGCCAATCGAAGACCGCCGCAATATCCAACGTCTGCGATCATACGCAGAAGAAACCGCTGGTGGTTTGATGACGACGCAAGTCGCCATGTTGACTGAATCGCTAACGGTCCGCGAAGCACTCGAGCAGCTTGGCAATCAAGCCAGCGATTTGGAAACGATCTACTATCTGTACGTTGTCGACGACGACAATCTGCTTCGTGGAATCGTCTCAACCCGCCAGCTTGTCTCTTCGTTGCGAAATCAGACGCAGACGTTGGGCGATATGATGGAAACGGATGTCATCGTCGCACTGGTCAACGAAGACCAGGAGTCCGTGGCCGAGAAAGTCGAGCGATTCAACTTGCTGGCGATCCCGGTGGTCGATTCGGGCCGACAAATGTTGGGCATCATCACTCACGATGACGTGATCGATGTGGTTCGCGAAGAGTTAACCGAGGACGCCCAGCGAATCGCGGCCGTCGAGCCATTCGAAGACGATTATTTGCGAATCGGACTGCTGACACTTTCTTGGAAACGTGGGCTTTGGCTGACGATTTTGTTTATCGCTGCATTGCTGACCGCATTCGCGTTGCGTCACTACCACGACATTCTTGAACGAGAGCAGTACACGTGGTTGGTCTGGTTCATCCCGCTGATTATCAGTGCCGGAGGAAACTCGGGCAGCCAGAGCGCGACTTTGGTGATCACCGCAATGACCGGTGGTGAAGTCGAATCGAGCGACTACCCGACCGTGATTCGACGCGAAACGGTCGTGTCGTTGTTGCTGGGGGCTTTCCTGTCGCTCATCGGTTTTCTGGTCGCGATATTCATCGCGCCCTCCAAGACCGATGCGTTAGTGATCCCGCTGACATTGTTGTCGGTGATTGTGGTTGGCTGCTTTTTCGGAGCGTCCCTACCACTTTTGTTCAAGCGTTTGGGGCTGGATCCCGCAATGATGAGCAACCCGTTCGTCGCCGGACTGGTCGATATCCTGGGGATCGTCATCTACGTCAACATCGCCGTATTGGTGATGGGTTAAGTGCTATCGCGTTCGAACGGTTCCACGCAGTGGCAGAGGCCCTAATCGTCCTGCTCTGTGATAGCTGGCTGGAACGACGCTGCTGGGTTCTGGGACGACACCGTTTAATTCAGTCAGATCGACTGCATTGGCAGCCGTTTGTGGCATCGTGAATACTTGCGGGTCGCCACTAAGCAATTGGTTGATCGCGTACGAACTGATGTCGATCTTCATTACCAAGGGCGGACCAGCTGCAGGCTGCAAACTGATTTTTACTGAGTGCGGCAACGCACAGTTTTCTTCTTCGTAGTAGCGGTGATTGCTTGCTTCGCTGGATGCGACCAAATTTCCAGACGGGGCGTATAAAAACTGATGCGTCACGTAGCCTGCCGTGGGATCAATCAAACAAACCCGCTGGTACATGCCGTCTGGCAAATTGAGCGCACTGCGAATTTCTAATCTGCCATCAGCACGCCGGACGGGCCCCGCAACAATGGTCGCTGGATCGACTTGGATCAATCCCAACGCATCCATCACCCAGGTTGGATCCACCGGCAAGATGGCTCGCGTGAGTTGCTGGCGGTATTTTTCATGGTTCGCCCAATAGATTGTGCGAGACAACGCGCCATCGGGGACTTCAAACCAAAAAACTTCTTCGTTGCTGCCCAAGTCCAATCCCGATCCGATCAGTGGCAACTTTGCGTTCAGGCGAAAACGTTTGTCACGTTGTAGCGACAGGGTTGCGTTGGAAAGTTCCGGCAACTTTGGAATCGACAGCATTTTGACGCTGGCAGAATTACTTGACAGCACTCGGATGCTTGATGTCCGGTTGATCGCTGCAGAGATTTCTAGCGCTGACGGTATTTCGTTGAATACTTGCGGCGCAGCAGGAAATGGCGACGGCGGCTGTTGGCGCACACAAGTTGCTCCGCCCGAGACGAAGCAAATCGCGATGATCATAATCCAGGAAAACGTTCGCATCCGTGCGAATCTCCAATCCACCGTAGTGGTACTACTTACTCTTGTTCCTCGGCCATTTCTTCTTCGATCTCCGAAGCGTCGCAGTAGAGCAGTTCGTTCAACTCTTCTCGCAATTGCTCCGACTCCACGCGATCAATTTCGCATACGGGCACTTCGATGATCGAATCGTCTTCAATCACTTGGACGAACAGCGACTCTGGTTTGGCTTTTGACGCGGCGGTTGCCGGCGCTGGACGCAAGATTCGCTTGCGCATCATGGTTAGCGCCAGCAGGTATCTTGGCTTGGCCTTTTCGGGAAAGTTCTCCATCTCCCGTAGCAACCCGACCAATACCGCTTTGGGGGCGAGGACCAACTTTCGTTCATCCGATTTAGGCATCCGTGCTCGCCAATGCCCGATTGCATCAGCCGGCGGCCCCTCCCAAGCTTCCGCGGAATAATCACGGCGATGGTAATCGTCTCCATCAGCAATGATCACGCTGAAATACGCTTCGCCTTCGCGCAACGGTCGCTCCTGCTTAAAGCACTGGCGCGAGCATCGACCAACTTTGTATTCGCCAAGCATGAAACCAGGATTCGTGAAACAGGAAAAGGAACTGACAATCCGAGGGTATCAAAACGTGTCGACCAAAGCCAACTGTATTTGCCAACCTGTACACAGAAAGAACACGGCATGCGGCCAGGTGCTATCAAACGTTCATCAAAACAGGTGGCGTTTGCCGACTAATCAATGCGAATGGCGTTTGAAAGCTCAATCAAGCCTCTTCGCCATCTTCGGCTCGCTGGATCGCCTCAAGTGCAAGTTTCAACTGGTGGCGTGCTCTGCTCAGCCGGCTGCGTACTGTACCAATCGAAATTTCTAGGATCGCAGCGATCTCCTCGTACGAATGTTCGTCCATTTCTCTAAGCACCAAGATTGATCGATGTTCTTCGGTCAATTTGTGCATGGCTTGTCGAACCATGGTGACACGTTCGCGACGCAGCATCGGTTCGTCGACTCCATCAGCGTCGTCTTCTACTTCCAGTCCCACCGTTTCACGACAGTAGTCCAATGAAACTTTTGCGCGTTTGCGTCGGCGCCGCGTCAGGGCACTGTTAAACGCGATGCGATAGAGCCAAGTGAAAAACTGGGCGTTGCGTTGAAACGTATCCAGTTTGACGAACGCGCGGATAAAGGCTTCTTGCACGACCTCTTCCGCTTCGTCGGGTGAACCGGTGACTTGCAGCATCGACGCGAACAGGCGGTCTTGATTGATCGTCACCAGTTCAGTGAAAGCGGACCGATCTCCTTGAAGTGAGCGGTCAATCAATTGAGCTTCATCGCTCACGCAAGTCTTCTTTCACAAACAGGATGATCGCACGCTTCGTGCTCATTCCTGGCGGACAAGTTTTGTTGGCCAGAATCTACCTTGGCGATCAAGGCTGGCAATCGCCAGAAAAGGTTCTGAACCGTGATTAGTAAGTGCCCCAGTTTATCAACGAAACAACAAAAAAACCGCAGATCAAGAGTTGAATCTTGAACTGCGGCAATGTTTCATCGGTTGAGATGGCAAATTGTACCCGATTATTCCAAATTTTCGGGGGAACTTATTCCCGGCTTGCGCCGACATGCCTGGTCGTCGCTGATCAGTCCACCGGTACGTCGTTGACCGATTTTCCTCCATACGAAATTTCGACTCGTCGCGACGTCTTCTTTTCGGCCATCTTTGGCATCACGATCGACAGCACACCGTCTTCAAAGTTGGCGGTGATGGAATCCTTGTCAATCATCTTGGGCAACTTAACGGTGCGTTTGAAATCGCCAAAGGATCGTTCGCTGCGTTGTCGCTCGACGCCTTCGGGAGTTTCCTTTTGCACACGTTTGCCGTGGACCATCACGTGGTCTTCTTCGATGTCAATGTTAACATCGCTAGGCTTAACTCCTGGCAAATCCAGCTCCAGCTCGAAAGCGGTATCGCTTTCGATGACGTCCATACGTGGCGAATAGCCAGTCGCAGGCGCCGTCGCGGCGTCTTCGCCAAAAAGTGTTTCAACAAAAGTGTTCATTTCGGAAGCCAAATCGTCTAACAAACGTCCTGACATCACGTTGTGTGGGAATACCATTCGCATTATTCATTTCTCCATCGAAAAAGGTGGTCCGCAAAACTGCCCCGCTGGAAAATTGCCTGTTGGAATTCTCCCGGGCGGAATCGTTGCTTTCGTCCTGCCAATTCGGCAGTTGTAGGCAACGAAGGTGTTAGTAATGCAAAGGTTATGCCAAACGCCAAAACCCGCTGAAACTGCGTTAAAATGCCTCCTGTGAACTTGTCAAAAAAGGAGAACCGATGCGATTGATTCTGTTCTTGTCGTTTGCGATCGCTAACGTTTGCGTGATCGCGGACGAGCCAAAGACGCGCGTCATCGAAGGAGTCGTCACTGATTCAAAAGGTAAGCCGATCAAGGGTGCCGCCGTTGAGTGGGGACACTTTCAAAGTGATCGCAAAGCGCGTGAAGTCTTTCGCACTGACGATGAAGGTCGCTACCGTGTCGAAACGAAAAAGATAGGCCCAGATTTTCGACTGGGAGTTTCAGTGTCAGGCTACGCGCCAAGTTGGCGTGATGGATTGATCCCTCGTGTAGACGGCGATCACGGAAAAATGGATTTTAAATTAAGTAGACCGCTCACACTCAAAGGAGTCGTCGTCGACGAAAAGGGCGTTCCCATCGAAGGCGTCACGGTTGTCGCGAAAAGCCCTGTCAGCGGATTCTACAGCAGTTTTTCGTCGCCCACTCCGTCGTTTCCTTACCCGGGACCACCGCGACAAGGCACAACTGATGGCGACGGCCGGTTCACGATTCGAAACCTACCGGCTTCATTCATGATGGCCAAAGACGCGGACCGCGGCCATCCGTTTGAATTATCGATCAAGACGGCCAGTGGCTCTATGCCGCGCGGAAAGGGCTACCAAGAAGAAGACAACAAGATCACGATCAATCGGTCCTATGTACAAGAAACTGCCAGGTCCACCTCGGGTGAAATTTCCGCTGTCGTCATTGATTCGGTCAGTGAAAAGCCGATCACAGAATTTAAGCACGTTCGGCGACATGTACCCGCGATGATCCAGCACAAGGATCCAGATGGGAAGTTTGTTTTGACTGGTTTGACCATGGGGCGTCCCTACCAAATTTGGGTTTACGCCGATGGATACGAGCCGTTTGTTTTTCGCATCAGTCCTAGGCCCAGCGGCAAATCGGTTCCCCACCGATGCGAACTGAGGCCATCTCCCGGTCTGGTTGGTGATATTGTTGACGCCCAAGGTCGACCCATTGCGGGCGCAGAAGTGGTGGTTGGAATTCAAAAGTCGAAACATTCGGCGAATCGGTTTCACTGGGGAGCATTCGACAAAATCGTGGACGGGCACATGGGATTGGAAGCCGTCCAGCGGATGACGACCCGAGCCGACGGCCAGTTCGTTTTCAGCCAAGGCGAGCATCCGGCGCAAGTCGCCGTGATCGCGCCAGGCTACGTAAGACGATTCGTCAATGTTTCGCAACGCGAAAAGATGATGAAAGACGGTCGGTTGCGAATCGAATTAGAGAAAGAATCGGTGCTTCGCGGCACCGTGTTGCTGAAGGGAAAACCGGAGACCAACGCCAAGCTGTGGTTGGCTCAAATGAGTCAACCAGAACTAGATTTTGGCGAACTAAGGGCAAATGAAAACGGAGAGTTTGAAATCCGCAACCTGTCACCAGGTGAGTATCAGCTTTCTGTTTATCAGTACTCCGGATCGAAGGGGACCGTGCGTTTGTCCAGGCGATTCGATTTGGAGCCAGCAAAAACAACGACCATGAAGATGGATAATCCAGGTGGCAAATGCACTCTCAGTGGTAGGGCACAGCCTTTCGGGCTGATCACTCTTTCGGTCGTAAAGTTAAAAGACGGGGAAGCGGAATACTCAAACATCGGCACGACTGTCAGCGCTGACGGTTACTATCGAATCGAAGGATTGCATGAAGGGCAGTACACGATCGAAGCAAAAAGTCCGTCGGCCCTCAATACGTTCGGTTCAAGCCCCAGCCGCAGAAAGGTCGACGTGGATGGATTCACGATGCTGGATTTAACGGATCCGCTGGTGAAATTTTCGACTAGTGTCAAGACTGGCGAGTAACTTTGATCACTTGGACGTCGTAAACACGTAGCGGCACTGCTTGCGTGCCGTTGCTGGTGTCTAATTTAGCTCGCTGTTGCCCAGGTCACCGCTAAGGTGGCGTTGCAGATAGGATGCACGTTGAATATTTCGATCGGATGATCCAAGTAGACGACCGTGCAGCTTTTGCAAGTGAGCTGGCTGCGTGTGAATGAACAACTTGTTGATCGTGCCGACTGGAACGTTGTCAATCAGCCCAAGATTCACACCCATTCGCACTTTCGACAAATAGTGCATCGTTTCTTCACTGCTGATCTTCTTAGCCGTGCTCAAAATTCCCAGGGCTCGGCTGACTTCATCGTGCAGATCCTGCTCACTTTTGTCGACCAAGAATGCTCGCGCTTTTCGTTCGTAGCTGATGATCTGCGGAACGACTTCGTCACCAACCAATTCCAGCAGATCTTTCTCGCTGTGTCCAAGCGTGACTTGATTGCTGACTTGATAAAAATCACCGGTGTACTGTGATCCTTCGCCATACAATCCACGCACGGTCACGTTGATCCGTTGCATCGATCGGAATACTTTTTCGATTTGGCCAGTGATTACCAGCGCCGGCAAGTGCAGCATCACGCTCACACGCAATCCAGTGCCGACATTCGTGGGGCATGCGGTCAGATAACCAAACTTGGGATGAAAGGCATACAGAATGGCGCCCTCAAGTTTATTATCCAACGCGTCGATTTGTTTCCAAGCCGAATGCAAATCCAGGCCACTATTCATGACTTGGATTCGCAAATGGTCTTCTTCGTTGATCATCACGCTGTAGCGTTCGCCTGGATCGAGCGCGACGGCGCGTGAACCATCGGCGTCCGCGATTTCGCGGCTGATCAATTGGCGTTCGACCAAAAATTGACGATCGATTTCGGAAAGTTGTTCGATGTCGACATAGCGGATGTCGTCCCAATCCGTCAACGAATCCATTCGCGCTCGAACAGTACGTTCGATACTCACTCGGTCTTCGTCGCTACAGCGCCGGATAAATGGAAAGTCGGCCAAGTTGCGGGCCAATCGAATACGGCTGCTAACGACGATGTCCGATTCGGGACCTGTGCCACGCAACCACTCGCCAGAACTCTGCGCGAGTGCTTCATAATCTGGGTCGCGTTTCACTCGTTGTCGCCTCCGCTGGGGGATTGCTTCGCCGCATCACTTTGGCTTGACTCGGTTGATTCAATTTTGCCCGATGTACTGTCGCCGCTCGATTCGAGTGCCTTCAATTCGTCTCGGATCTCCGATGCCCGTTCGTAGTCCTCTTGTTCGACTGCTTCTTCCATCTCGCGCCGCAATTGGATCATCTTTGCTTGCGAGTTGGCGTTGGCCGCGCGATTGGGGCGTTTGCCACTATGTTCGGTCGAATCATGGACATTGGATAGTAATTGCACCAAGTCCTCTTCGAAGTGTGTGTAGTCGTAGGGACAGCCAAGACGACCACTGTTACGAAACTCAAAGAAACTGATGCCGCAAACCGGACACTCTTTCTGATCCAGTTCGGCTAACTCTTGTTTGGTCTGACCAAGCTGCAGTTGTTGAGCCAAAACGCCAGCGATCGACGCGGTCGGCTTGCTGGCATCTTTTTGCAGAAAACCTCTCGCGTGTTCTTCGCAAAGATGCATCACAGTAGGGCCATTGGGCTCGGCTAATTCCGTGATGTGAAATGTGGCTGGCTTTTCGCAATATTGGCACTTCATCGTTTGATATGGATACCTTTTTTCAGCCAGCTGGAGCGGACAGTGATTGAGGGTAAAAACTGCTTTTGCGAAGGTTCGCCGACCACAAAATCGATTCTATCGCTGCCATAATCGGTGTCAACGCGAGCCCCGATCAGAATATACGGAGGATATACGCCGACCCGCTGCAGTCTAGTTGTTCCAGCTTAGGCGATAAAGGTCGACCACGTAACGCCAGCCAGAGCCACAACATCTGGCGTCTTTTCCGGGCCTACCCATACGAACCAATAACGCGGACACTGTAGGGGCAGCGTTCAACACACAAAGTTGTCGCGTTATCAGCGATCGAATTGAACAAAACGATCGAAATGCGTGATCCAATCCATGCGTGATCCAACCCAATTGCACACCAAGGCTCCTTTCGATGCACAGCCCGTCCGCTTCCGACTTTGATCGTTTGGCCGTCGAGCACGATTTTGTACCTGTCTATCGCCGATTGTTAAGCGATTCGCTGACTCCGGTGACCGCTTTTCGATTGTTAAGTTCTGGAGATCAGGTTGCTGGGGATAAAATTCCAGACGGCGCCAATGGTGCATGCTTGTTTGAAAGTGTGATCGGTGGCGAAAAGGTAGGTCGCTACAGTTTCTTGGCGGCCAATCCGATTCGGCGTTTTTGTGCCGTTCGTCAAGAAATCACCGTCACCGAATTTGACGACAACCATCCTGATGGGGGCAAAGCCACCAAGTCGACAGCGGCAGATCCCTTGAATGCATTTCGCGAACACTTTCACTTTCGTGTTGCACAACTTGACGGGTTGCCACCGTTTGTAGGCGGTGCGATTGGGTACGCCGGTTACGATGTCGTTCGTTACGTCGAAAACTTACCCGATGCTCCGTCTGATGATCGCGAGCTGCCGGATCTGGACTTTGCTTTCTATCACACGATTTGCGTGTTCGATCATGTCGATAAAACCATCGCGGTGATTTCGCTGGCAGATTGTCGCAACGTAGAGTCTCCCGACCAAGCCAAAGTTGCGTTGGCAAATGCGGCTGAAAAAGTAGACGCGACGATCTCAAAACTTTCGCAACAGATTCCACAATGCAGCGATGCTTGGAGTCCAGAACATTGGTCGGAGCAAAGCAAGGCGAGCCCGCTGAAAGTGGAATCCAATTTCACACGCGAATCGTTTTGCCAAGCGGTCAAAGATTGCGTGGAGTACATTCGCGCCGGCGATATCTTTCAAGTGGTGCCCAGCCAAAGGTTGACGGTTGAAACCGACGTCGATCCCTTCGAGATTTATCGTTCGCTGCGAGTTGTCAATCCAAGTCCATTTATGTTCTATGTGCGCACGCCCGAATGCGTGTTGGTTGGTTGCTCGCCCGAAATCATGTGCCGCGTCGCGGATCGAACCGTAACGGTTCGCCCCTTGGCTGGTACCAGAAAACGTGGTGAAACGGAAAAGGAAGACAAGGCACTGGAGCAAGAGTTGTTGGCGGATCCCAAGGAACGCGCCGAACACGTGATGCTGGTCGATTTAGGCCGCAACGACGTCGGACGTGTCGCGCAGTTTGGAACGATCGAACTGACGGAGGTCATGATCGTCGAACGATACAGCCATGTGATGCACATCAGTAGCGAAGTTCAAGGCGTCCTGCGCGAAGGCCTGGATGCCTTCGATGCGCTCAAGGCTTGTGTGCCGGCGGGAACCGTTTCTGGTGCACCCAAAGTACGCGCGATGGAGGTCATCGATTCAATCGAACCACATCGCCGAGGCCCCTACGGAGGCGCGGTTGGCTACATCGATTACGGCGGCAACATGGATACTTGTATCGCCCTGCGAACGATGGTCGTCAAAGACGAAAAAGTGTACGTTCAAGCCGGTTGCGGAGTCGTTGCGGACAGCAACCCGGATGCCGAATACGAAGAAACACTCAATAAAGCAAAAGCATTGATTTCAGCAATCGAGCTGACGGCGCAACGAGTTTCCTGATTACAAAAAGGTCGAAACGTGAATACAAAAGAAGCAATCAAAGCGGCGATGGATATCAGCACGATGGTTTTCAAAGGCTATCTGTCGGACTTGGAAGACGCCGAGATCATGAAGCGACCCGGCAAAGGCTGCAATCATCTTGCTTGGCAAGTTGGGCATTTGATTGCTTCAGAAGTCGACTTGTTGGAATCGATTTGCCCAGGCAAAGGCGCCAAGTTGCCCGACGGTTTTGCGAACGCGCACAGCAAAGAATGCGTTGGGTCGGACGATGCATCTCAATTCTCCAGCAAGGACGAATATCTTGCACTGATGGATCAAGTTCGTGAAGCGACCATCAGCGCCTTGGATGCATTGACTGACGAGCAATTGGACGAAGCCGCGCCGGAACACTTTCAAGCGTTCTGCCCAACTGTCGGCCACATGTTCGTTTTAATTGGAACACACCCCATGATGCATGCTGGTCAATTAGTGCCTGTCCGGCGTGAATTGGGCAAACCCGTTGTTTTTTAGCAAACGCAGTTGGCCTTGGAATTCAAGTGGATTCTGGTCAATCATGACCTAAACTAATGGCAGGGGATATTGCCTTGGGTGAGCGTTCATCCAAAGACATGAAGTGGCCTGTCATGGCGTTGCTTTGATGAACAATCGACAATCTGTCTCTGAGCAATCTGGCGCTAAGCAATCTGATACTCAGCGCAACAACGCAAATAAAAATAGGTATCTCGATAGCGACGCACGCTTGTTCGTGCGTCGGTTGTTGGAATCCAAGATAGCCGATCTGAAGGACGTCAAAAAAGTGTGTCGACTGATCGTGGTCGACGATGACGGATTCTCTTTAGGTCGTATCGCAAAAGGGTTAGTGGATTCGGGAGTGCTGACGCGATGGCAGCGTGACATGCTGCTACGAGGAAAGAAACGCGGTTTCTATTTGGGCGACTATCAACTGCGTCGGCCGATTGGACGCGGGGCGATGAGCGTCGTTTATCAGGCCGAACATCGAACCATCAAACGGCCGGTCGCTCTGAAGATACTGCCGCCTGACGAAGCAGATGAAGCGATTTTAGTGGATCGATTTAAACGCGAGGCCAATGTTGCGGCGCAAATGGATCACACCAACGTCGCTCGTGTGTTTGCGTTTGAAGAAATCGGCAACAAGTATTTTATGGTGATGGAATACGTCGACGGATTGAACCTGTTTGAAGTTGTTCGTCGTGATGGCCCCCTGTCTGTTCACCAAACGCTAAGTTTGACGCTTCAGATCGCAACCGGTTTGGCTCACATTCACGAACGCGGGGTCATTCATCGCGATGTTAAACCGACCAATTTGTTGCGACGCGATGATGGCGTTATGAAAATAATCGACATGGGATTGGCCAAAATGGGCTGGCCCGAAATGCAAGGGCTGGATCCCAGTCGCTTGGTGGGGACAGCAGAATACGTTTCGCCGGAGCAAATCGTTGACTGTCGCCAAGCGGATGCACGTAGCGATCTCTATTCGCTTGGATGCACCATGTACTTCTTGCTCACTGGAAAAGCACCTTTTGTTTCCTCCAAAGTGCCGAAACTGTTGGCAATGCATCAATCCGATGCGGTCCCCGATGTACGAGCAACGAAACCAGATTGCCCAGATGCGGTTGCAGATCTTTTGAAGCGGTTGCTCGCCAAACGAAAAGATGACCGACCCAGAACAGCAAACGAACTAGTGCGACAACTGCGGTTGGTCTCTGAAAGCACGCGAGATGAATCGAAAATTGAGATCGCCCCGCCTAGCGATACATTGTTCGATTGATTCGTAAACGCAGCTTTTCTAATCGTACTCGTACTCAGGCGTTTCGCCGGTACTCGTACTCGACGACACGGTTTCACTAACGAGTACGAAAGAGCATGCACCCTGAGGTGATCGACTTAAACGGGCGCTATTCAGTTAGAGCGATTCGATAAACCGACGAACTCGTTTTGCGAATTCGAACATTTCTACGCCGACGATCTTTTCAAAGTCTTTGATTCGGTCGATGCGATCGTACTTGCGAAATGGTGGGCGTGACGCGGTGTGATTTAATAGCTTGCCGAACTCTCTTGGTTGTCGTTCGGCCAGATAGAACATCATCGACCAGCTAACCGCATACGCTTTGTCGACCGACTTGTCATTCTCGAACATCGTGTCATCGCCGATCAATTGCACGACGTGTTGATAGTACTTTTCTTCGTTTTGCCCGCTCAACTTTGCCTTGATCACCCGCATGCTGTCTGTGTTAGCGCGTTCGCGAATCTGTGAACCGCCACCGGACGAGACCATTGCGGGCCTTTCAAACATCTGCCCGATGCCTTCGGTGATCCACTTGGGCGTATCAACCACTCGACTGTGAATGCCCGAGTTGAAGGCGGATTGGTGAGCAGCTTCATGGCGAACCGTTGCGGCGATCAGTTCGACATGGCCTCCATCATGCGTCAACACGCGGTTGCTGTCGTTAGAATAAACTCCCGAGACTCGCGACACATCGATTTTCATCCTTTTGAATTCGCTGTACATCGCTTTCTGATCAGGAAAGACGACAGCAACCATCGGGAATCGGCCCTTGCGTACATTGACGCCTCGGCGAGTCATGTAAGTTGTGAAAGCGCGATGAGATTGCTCAAACAAATTTGGCCAGCGGTTGCCACGATTGGTTGGCTGAACCACCAAGAAATTCTTGGTCGCGATGACTTCGTAATTTCTACCGTACTCAGCACGCAGGTTGTTGCGTAGTTCGGCGGCCGATGCGGGAGTGTACGTTCCCGAGACGCGTTTGATCGATTGGTCATTGATCGGGTCCAGCGAATGCATGCTGCCGTCGCGACCGAGTACGATCATTTCACCCGTCAAATCGACCAAAGCCATTCCTTTTCGTGTTTTTCCGGACGAAAAGAACTCAATCATGCCAGGTGTTTGGCCACAGGATTGCTGGCTGGTTACAGCAAAAACGAGCACAACGATGATAAACGCTAGCGGTAACGGCACTCGGGTGTCGCTGGACTCAATAAAATAGGAATCAGGCATCGGATTTCGCGCTAGGGGCAGCTTGGACGTCTACCCCAACGCTAGGTTAGAATCTTGGGTGGGGTTTTCTGATCCGGCCAAGTTGCTCTGCGATTCAGCTTGCCCTCGCAACCTCGAGCGTCATCCGTTCCGTTTATAAGGGCAATAACGAAAATGCTGTGTCAAACCGGCCAACCAAAATCAATGATCGAAACGACTTTGTCACGCATTGCGTCGATGCTCGCGCTGTTTCTATTCATGGCAGTTGCCTCCCCCACCCTGGCCCAGCAAGCAACTGAAGAGAGTGCGGCGACCGAACAGTCGGATGGCGCCGATGAGCAAGAAGCTGCTGAGCAAGAAAACGAAACAGACACCGAAGAAGAAACGGAACAAGCCACGCAAGAGGATCTAGAGCTCAAGGCTGACGTGCTTGATTGGGTCGACCAATTGGACGCGCCCAGTTTGAGTAAACGCAAGTTGGCCGAGAAACGTTTGATCGAAGCGGGCCCCGATGCCCTTAAGTTTTTGCCCGAGAAGAAACCGGATGTATCGATCGAAGCGAGCGAGCGTTTGGCACGTGTTCGCAAAGCGTTGATGTCATCACGCACCGAGACACAATCGGCTGCGATTACGATTCGACTGAACAAAGTAGCCACGCTTGGCGAAGCGCTTGAGGCGATTAGTCGCGACAGTGGCGTAGAGTTTGAACACCAAGCGGATGAATCGATCGAAATTGAACCGGTCGAAACGCCTCTTTCGTTTTGGCACG
>CAZZDZ010000021.1:22292-29566 GCA_964652675.1 uncultured Pirellulaceae bacterium | reverse complement strand
ACTTGCTGGCGCTGCGTGCTAATAAATCCTCTGGCTGCAACGGCGCTGACTTTTGCGCCGTAACCGCCGATCGCCTATACTTTTTCTACTTCGTTCAGCAGGCAACCGCATTACAAACCGTTCAATGAATTCCATGAATCGAATCACGTCCGCTTTCGCCCTTGTCGTTTTGACAGCGGTCACCGGTTGGTCAGCCAACCAACCCAATGTGTTGGTGGTCATTACCGACGAGCACAACTTTCGCACGTTGGGTTGTTACCGCGATCAAATGTCCAAAGAACAAGGAGAGATGTGGGGCGCCGATGTGGTCGTGGAAACTCCGCACATGGATCGCCTGGCTACTGAAGGTGTGATTTGCACGCGCGCGTACGCCACCGCACCGGTCTGCACACCAAGTCGTGCTGCGATGATCACGGGGCGCTACCCGCAGAACACCGGCGCGCCGCAAAACAACATGAAACTACGCGGTGACATTCCCACGCTTGCCAAAGTTCTGAACAAAGAAGGGTATCGATCGTCGTTCATCGGCAAGTGGCACTTGGGCGGCAATGGAAAACCCGAGTGGGCACCGGAGATCGACGGAGGATTTCAACACAAACAATCGATGTTCAATCGCGGACATTGGAAGAAGTTCTTGATGACCGGCGATGGCCCCCGAGTCGGCGCGAAAGATAAAAAGGACAAGCCGTCCTATGATGTCGACGATGCAGACGACAAAACGTTTTCCACTGATTTTTTGACCGACAGAGCGATTGAGTTCATCACAGAATCCAAGGACCAACCATTTCTGGCTGTTGTCAGCTATCCAGATCCGCACGGCCCTAACAAAGTCCGCGCGCCATACGATCACATGTTCGATGACTTGCGTTTTTCGACACCGCGAACTTACGGTCGCGAAGACACAGTTAAACCAGGCTGGTTGTCTGGAGGCGAAAAGAACCACGCCAAGTTTCGTGGCGAACAAATGAGTCTGTACTTTGGAATGGTCAAATGTTTGGATGATAACTTCGGTCGATTGTTAAAAACGCTTGCAGACGAAAAGAAACTTGATTCAACCATCATCCTGCTAACGTCCGACCACGGGGATCTTTGCTACGAACATGACCGTGTCAACAAAGGCAACCCCTACGAAGGATCCGCTCGCGTTCCGATGCTGTTTCGATACCCAAGCAGATTGAACAGGGGCGTCGTCTATCGTGATCCGATTGGTACGGTTGACATCACACCCACGATTCTGGCCATGGCTGGTGCAAACGGTGGACGTGACTTCGAAGGACGTGACCTGAGCGCCAAATTAAAAACGACGACCTCCGGGGCAACAGGAGAAGTCACTTTTCTACGCAACGCCGGAACGGTTCCAAGTTGGATTGCAGCGGTAGACCAACGCTACAAATTGATCTTGTCAGTGAAAGATCAACCTTGGCTGTTCGATGCAGAATCGGATCCCGACGAACTCCTAAACTTCTATGGTCGACCGGGAACAGGCGACGCGACTCGGCAGCTTGCAAAAAAACTGCTCCACTACATTCGAGTAACCAGAGATCCGTTTGCCGAAAACCCCAAAATTGCCGAGTCTATCAAAAAGTGCTTAGGTCCTAACGGTTAGAACGAATTGCGATTTGGCTTGGCACTAAAATTTGCGAAAAAGCTCGCAAATCTGACTCTTGGTGAGGGCAACTTGGTTACGATGACAGATGCCGAAACACGAAGAATTGTGCGTTTTGACGAACCCCGCTCCCCGTGAACGAATCATGCGGCGTACCCCAAAGAACTCCCACCTCACGATAGTCCCAAGGCCCACAGTGGTTGGGTGTTCATTGTCCAGTTCCACAGTGTCCAAAAAGGCACTGCCTGCAACCGGCTTGGGCTTTTCAGTCACTATTGCCAACGCTGATCGATTCGATGTAGTTAGTCGTAAAGACACGGAGATCTAACGATGGAATCTGAATCGAAAAAGAGCTGGGGCAAAGCTGCCTTGAAACTGCTGGGCGTTGGGACGAGTTCGCGCGATGAAGGTAACAGGGAAGACGAGGACTCCAAACTTCCCTTTGGGCTCCGTTCTCAAATGCTCTCGGAACCGTATGCACTGATGTATCGTGCTTTGGTTGCCACTGCAGCTGCTGATGCGGTTGTGTTTGCGAAAGTCCGCTTGTCTGACTTTCTGTTTGTCACCGGCGGTGGCGATGACTTGAAACATGCGATCAAAATGGATCGCAAGTTTGTAGATTTCTTGTTGTGTGATCCCTTTTCGATGCAACCGCTTGTGGTCGTTGAGCTGCGGATACCGCCCAAAGACGGTGCGAAACCCAGAACGCGTGACCCCTTCATTACACGCGCGCTGAAAACATCCGGAATCAAATTGTTGCGAGTCGACGCCAGAGCAAGCTATCCAGTTCGTGATATGCGTGATCTTTTGTTGCCCTACATCAAGCAGCAACGCCAAGAGCTGTCCGTAGCGAACGGTACCCATTCGATTGCCAGCGATCCGGCTCCTCACGCCGAAACCGCATAAGATCTTTCTTGCGCACCTTTTCGGTGCCTGGGCGGGCCATTGGCGCTCGCCCCATGAAACTTCTTGTGAAACTCTACTGCGTGGCGTAACTGCCTGGACCGCGCGGACATCTTTTCAGTAGTTTCCAATCACGGGAGACAAGTCTCCCTTTTGTTTATTACACAATCGCGATGGAATGCGTTGAACAAGACGATTGCGCGCGAAGGATCGTAGATGCAAACTCTTTCACGGTACCGTGATCTCGTTCTCCCTCTGGGAGTCATTGCCTGTCTGGTGGTGATTCTGGTCCCGTTGCCCGCTGCGCTGATGGATCTGTTCCTGGCAGCCAACATCACCGTTGGGGTGATTGTTTTGCTGACCACGATTCAAGTCGCAACGCCACTGGAATTCAGCATCTTTCCGACCCTGTTGTTAGCAACCACCCTTTCGCGGTTGGTGTTGAACGTTGCTACGACGCGGCTGATTTTGACGGGTGCCGAAACGGATGGAATGAACGCGGCTGGCGGTGTCATCCGGAGCTTTGGCGAATTCGTCGCCGGTGACCGAATCGAAGTCGGCATCATCATTTTTGTCATCTTGGTGCTGATTCAGTTTGTGGTCATCACCAAAGGTGCATCGCGGATCAGTGAAGTCGCGGCCCGATTTGCCCTTGATGGGATGCCCGGTCGTCAGATGGCGATCGATGCGGACGTCAACGCTGGATTGATTGACGAAACCGAAGCGCACCAACGACGCGAAGAAATACGATCACAAGCGGATTTTTATGGTGCAATGGATGGTGCCAGCAAATTCGTTCGCGGTGACGCGATCGCTGGCATTGTGATCACCGTCGTCAACATCATCGGCGGGCTTTACATCGGCGTGGTCCAAGCAGGAATGTCGATCAGCGAAGCGGGCGCACTGTTTACAAAACTGACAATCGGCGACGGCTTGGTCAGCCAAGTTCCCGCTTTACTAATCTCGCTCGCAGCGGGCTTGCTGGTCACGCGTAGCGCCCAACGGACCAACCTGCCACAGCAATTTTTGCAGCAACTGCTCGGCAACACACGCGCACTGGCGATCGCGGGTGGTTTTTTGATGCTGATGATCGTCACCAACCTGCCCACGATCCCGATGGCAACTTTGGGAATCGGATGCATTGGTTTGGCGATCATGCTAAATCGTCAGCAAACCCAAGAAAGAGAACAACGCGAAAGCGAGCAACACGCAAGCCAAGCGGCCGCCAATGCTCCGCGTACAAAACAAGTCGAAGAATACTTGTCCGTCGATCCAATGGAAGTTTCGATCGGGTTGGGTCTGCTAAGTTTGGCCGACCCAGCACGAGGCGGAGATTTGATGCAACGAATCGGCGATGTGCGCAATCAAGTCGCTTCGGAAATCGGGATCATCCTGCCAAAGGTCCGTGTCCGCGACAGCGCCGTTTTGGACGACCAAAGCTATGAGATACGAATCGCTGGCAACACGGTTTTGAAATCCAGCGTGCGACCCGACTATTTGCTTGCGATTGATACCGGCAAAACAACGGGATCTGTCGACGGCGAACCTGCCCAACGAATTTTGCTTGGCCAACGCGCCTTTTGGATCGATCCATCCCAACGTGAACAAGCTGCCATCTACGGATACGTGCTGCAAAGACCCAGCGAAGTATTGGCAAGTCAATTACGCGAAATCTCCACGATTCATGCGGACGAGATCTTATCGCGAGACGCAACCAAACATTTGATTGATCAACTGCGTGAAACAGCACCGACGGTTGTCGACGAACTGATCCCAGAAGTGATGAGAATCAGCGAAGTCCAACAAGTGCTGCAATTGTTGCTGCGTGAGGCTGTTCCCATTCGGCAATTGGGAAAAATCTTGGAAATCCTGGGCGACGCAGCATCGCAAACCAAAAACACCCAATCGCTATGTGAGCGCGTTCGCAGCGGATTGGCTCGGACGATCAGTTCACGATACCGTGACAAAGACAGCATTTTGCATGTTGTTACACTCGATGCGGTGGATGAAGACAACATTGCTGAATCAATCGCTCACGAAGATTCAAGACTTTTATCCGGTATCGCTCCACAACTGGCAGAACTCACTTGCGAGAAGATTCAAGAAGCAGTTAAGAGTCTAGTTGCCAGCGGGCACCCGCCCGTGCTTTTGGTAAACCCACGAATTCGCTCGGAGCTTCGGCGCATCACGGAAATCGCGATGCCATGGCTGAAAGTGCTTTCGTTCCATGAAATCACAACAGACACACAAATCGAATCGCACCAGGTGATCACGATTAACGATCATCCCCATTCGGTTCAGCACCACGCAGCTTAGTCTGCTTCCCACTTCCACTTTGCTTTAACAACGACTGCATGCAAACCCGAACCTTTCGAGCCGACAGCTTGCAAGACGCGCTGGAAGAAATCCGGCGGCAGATGGGATCCGGTGCGTCGGTACTGCACACACGGCAGGTTCGCGATGGATGGATGGGATGGCTCGGTCGAACCTATGTAGAAGTCACCGCGGAAATCCCCACCGGAGCAGAAACATCCGGAGAAGCCAGCGCTGCGGCACCTAATTCAGTAGATGCGGAAACAGATCGTGACTTAACAAATCGTGCAGAAACAAAACGCGCCGAAACAAATCGACTAACCGACACTCGAAATTGGGAAAATCCGTCGGCGAGCGATCACGAGCGTGATGTCCAAAAGGCACCACCCCAAGCCGAATCGCCTCAAATCATACAGTTCCCCAAAGCGGATGATCGTTCGGATCTATTGCCGCCCGCGTTGAAAACCTATCGCGACGAACTGCTATCACTTGGGATTCGCCCGGTGACGGTCAACCGCTGGATCAGTGCAACCACCGGTTTCGCCGCCTGCATCGACGACTCGTTGGAGCAACCTTGGCTGGATCATCTTCAGCGCAGTGTTGCTCGCGAATTGCGACTGGGAGGCCCGATCCGAATTCCACCTGGTTCGCGGCACATTGTTGCTTTGGTGGGCCCCACTGGTGTTGGCAAAACCACAACGGTTGCAAAACTGGCTGCTGGTTTCCGAATCGAATCCAAACGCCGCGTCGGCTTGTTGACGATCGACACCTTTCGCATCGCCGCTGTGCAGCAGCTCAAAGCCTATGCGGACATCATGGATTTGCCGATGCAAGTCGTTGAAAATCCCAGCGAGATGCGACCAGCACTCGATACGTTGGGCGACGTTGATCTTGTTTTGATCGATACGGCTGGCCGCAGCCCACGAAGCGATGCAAGGATTGACCAACTGGCTGATCTTTTGCGATCCGCACAACCCGATGAAACACACTTGGTACTGAGCGCGACCAGCAGCACGTCTGCCGTTCACGCGGTGCTGGAAGGTTTCGCGCCCGCACGTCCCACCGGCGCGATCTTGACCAAACTGGATGAGGCGCCGCAAACGGCAGGCATTTTGTCGGCGATCACCGCAACGAATGTGTTTGCTGGAATCCCGGTTAGCTACCTGACAAACGGACAACAAGTCCCCGACGACATTGCCGTCGCGGACGCACAAACTTTGCTGTCGCGACTATTGCCTGCACGAGCGGCAATACCTCGCATCGAAGCCGCATAAATAAACGAAAAAAACATTAACGTTTTTGGGAACCCAATCCGATACAGAAAGAGTGTTGAGCCGTTCCGATCAAAGACCACTTAAATGGTTCTTGTAAAGTTAGGCTTACCAAGACTGGGAAGCCAGCGTGACTGAGTCCGATATCCCGGATGCACCACGTTGAATTTCCGTTCAATCAGACAGAACGATTTTGTTTTGTCATGATTGGAAAAACGAACAACATTTAATCATTGGTAATGAACACGGATGTTCAAAACGCCTTTGATCGAATGATGGCGATGTGGATCGCTTTGGCATGGATGCCGCAGTGAACCATCATTCGCCGAAGACAACGAGAGGAGATGGTCAAGCAATTTGCCTGGCCACGAGAGAAACCTAACAAACGACATGATGTCGTTTGTAAAGACGAAATGATCACGGAGGATTTGAATGGCAGCTGCAGTCTCAAAAGATGATGGGATCCTTGAGGTCTGGGCCACCTTCAAGAAGATCACGAAGGACTCTGCCGATTACGAACCACTTCGCAATCGTTTGGTCGAACGATACATGCCTTTGGTTCGCTACAACGGCGAGCGAATCTGGCAACGACTGCCAGACGGTGTCGAATTGGACGACTTGATCAGCGCAGGAATCTTTGGGCTGATGGATGCAATCGATGCATTCGACTTGGAACGCGGCGTCAAATTCGAGACCTACTGCGTCCCACGTATTCGTGGAGCCATGTTGGACGAACTGCGAACGATGGACTGGGTCCCTCGATTGGTCCGCAGCAAGGCCAGCAAACTTGGTGCGGCCAAGAAAGCCTTGGAAACAAAACTCGGGCGTGCACCCACCGTGGTCGAGATCGCCGAAAAGATGGAACTGTCCATCAAAGAAGTCGAGAAGATGCAGTCGGATGCAAACGCCGTCGGTGTCGTTTCGCTAAACAAAAAATGGTACGAAACGGACAGCTACAAAGACGTCCGTGAGATCGACATCTTAGAAGACAAAAAGGGCGAAGACCCAACACGTCGCGTCCAAAAGAATGACTTAATGCGTCTGGTCACCAAAGGCCTCAATCGTAACGAACGATTGATCATCATTCTTTACTACTACGAAGAACTGACGATGAAAGAGATCGGTGCAACACTGGATCTTTCGGAATCTCGCGTCAGTCAGATGCACACTTCGATCGTCAA
>CAZZDZ010000021.1:16345-22192 GCA_964652675.1 uncultured Pirellulaceae bacterium | reverse complement strand
CAACACTGGATCTTTCGGAATCTCGCGTCAGTCAGATGCACACTTCGATCGTCAACCGTTTGCAAGGCCAACTGGGCCGACGTCGCGTCGAATTTGGCACGTAGTCAAAAACGAACCAATTGAACATTCATGCGGCACGCGAGTTTATCTCGCGTGCCGTTTTTTGTTTACTGGATTTTATTGCCCATTGTTTTTGCCCACTGTTTTTGCCCACTGTTTTCCTACAAGCCAGTCATCACTACCACAATCGACAGGCATGCCAGAACACTGGTGAATATTGTGCCAATGGCGAACAAGGAAATTCGCAACCAGCCAGCCGAAGCTCCCAGCCAGCAAACATAGGTCTCGACAATGGGCCCAGCGAAAAAACAAACGTTTGCGAAAACAGCACCACCAATCAGCGTAAACAACAACTCAACCCAGCTATGGCTAAGCCCTGCCATTGTGTTTGCCTGCACCGAACTAACGACCAAGATGCAAACGATGCAAAAAATCGCCAAAGTGGCGATATAGAAAATCCGCAGCTTTTCCCAGGCAAGAAAAGTAGATTTGGCTATCTCCATCAGCGATCGTTCGTCGCCCGTTTCAACTGGTAACGGCGTATCGGTTGGAGCCGTGTAGGGATTTTCAGTTGACATGAGCGGCTAGATCAAAACGAACATAAAGTAACTGAGCATTCTAACTGAATTATGACTCAGATTGTTCGATTTTGGCATCACCCCGCCTGGATTCGATTCGATCAAGCAGGCATGCTGTTGGACAGTAGATCTTAGAGAAAAGATCTTCGTGCAAAATGGGTCTTTCGCAAGATCCTCCCCAGGAGCCATCTCGGTGCGAATCGCTCATATCATCACCCGAATGATTATCGGGGGTGCTCAAGAAAACACGCTTTTGAATTGCCTGGATCTGATCCGTGAGCATGGCGATGACGTGTTGTTGATCACTGGTCCGGCCTTGGGGCCCGAAGGCGACTTGCTAAGCCAGGGCAGGGCAGGGGAGTTGAAAACAAAGGTGCTCCCGAATTTGCTGCGTGCGATTCATCCCGTTCGAGACTGGAAAGCCAAACAGTCGATCCGCGCTGCGATTCGCGAATTCAAACCCGATGTCGTTCACACACATAGCGCCAAAGGTGGATTGCTTGGACGATACGTTGGCTGGAGCGAGAAAGTGCCCGCGGTGATTCACACCGTTCACGGCGCGCCGTTCCATCCGTATCAATCCTGGCCAGCTCGCGAATTTTTTCGACGCTGTGAACACTGGGCAGCCAAACGATGCCACCGACTGATTTCGGTCGCCGACGCGATGACCGATCAGTTGGTCACAGCCGGAGTCGCGCCGCGAGAAAAGTTCACCACCATCTACAGCGGAATGGACACCGAACCATTTTTGCGAAGCGAAGAAACTCGAGACGAGATTCGGGCCAAATATGGCCTGCGAGATGAACACGTCGTGATCGGAAAAATCGCAAGGTTGTTTCACTTAAAGGGACACGACGATTTGATCACAGCCGCAGTACAAGTCGTCAAGGAAGTCCCGAACGTACGATTCTTGCTGGTCGGCGACGGGATTTTACGAGAAGCACTGACCAACCGAATCAACTCACTTGGCCTGCAAGAGCATTTCATATTCACAGGCCTGGTTCCTCCCGTCGAAGTGCCGCCGTTGATTGGCGCCATGGACGCATTGGTGCACACGTCCTATCGCGAAGGATTAGCGCGGGCTTTGTCACAAACTTTGATCGCGGGTAAACCGGTCGTCAGCTATGACGTCGACGGTGCCCGTGAAGTTTGCATTAGTAACGAAACAGGTTTCTTAATACCGCCTGCGGACACATCCGCCTTGTCACAAGCCTTGGCAAAACTGGCCGGAGACGCGGACCTGAGGTCCAAACTGGGCAGGGAAGGGCAGAGGCGTTTTAAAGAGCAATTCAGCCACCCGACGATGACGCGGCAAATCAGACACGTCTATGAACAAGTCCTCGATGAATCTCGCCGCAACGCGTAGAAAGCCTACCGCTTTTCGACTTACATGCTGACCAACTATCATGATGAGGTCTTTTCTGTTCTCCGTCGTTGACCGAAGTGCTACGCAATGAGTAAGTCCCGCGATTTTCTTGGTCCCTATCGTTTGGCGCGATTGATTCGCGCCGGCAGTACTTGCGATGTCTGGGAAGCCATTGAAGAGCACACCAAAGAACGGTTTGCGCTGAAGTTGCTAAAGGGAAAGTTCAAGTCAGACAAAGGCGAAATTGCGTGCCTGAAACACGAATACAACGTCGCCAAGGACTTAGTCAGCCCTCGAATCATCAAAGTCATTGAATTCCGCACCGACTCGGGAACACCCTATGTCGTGATGGAACTGTTCAGCGAATTGAACATGAAACAGGCGTTGCGGCGCGGTCCTGATTCTTTGGCATTTATGTTGGACAAAATCGTCGAACAGGCTGCCGAAGGTTTGTATTACATGCACACCAAAAATTGGATCCACTTGGATATCAAGCCGGACAATTTTTTGGTCAGCCGCGACGGGGTCACAAAACTCATCGACTTTACGATCGCCGAGAAAAAGAAAACAGGACTAAGCAAGTTGCTGCACAGTGCCAAGGTGGCCAAGGGAACGCGCAGCTACATGGCCCCCGAACAAATCCGACGTAAAGTCTGTGATGAACGAACCGACATTTATTCGTTTGGTTGCGTCCTGTATGAATTGTGCACAGGAAAACCACCGTACACCGGGGACACCCCAAACGATCTTCTCAATCGTCACTTGAGTGCGTCGATACCAAGCCCGATTGTCCACAATGACAATGTGTCCAAGGAATTTGCGACCTTGGTAAAACGGATGATGTCCAAAAAAGCGTCCGATCGACCAGATTCTGTCTGGGAATTCTTGAAAGAGTTTCGAGCGATGCAGATTTTCAGGAAGCGACCACGGAAACCAGAGATTAGTGTGTTCGACAACATGCCTGGCATCAAAGGTGCCGAGGACATGTTGCGAAAAGGCCAGCCTGAAAAACGCGACGCGGAACCAGAACCCGAGTCGAGCGATCGTAAAAGACGCAAACGTGAGAGAGCGGCCGAAGAAGCCAAGAAAAAAGAAGCGAATCAAAAAGACAAGAAGCCGAGAGAATAATGAGTGCAGGTCCAGGACTAGAATTCGAATCAGAGATCGCGGTTTTAGAATCGCAGATCGCTTCGCTCGAACGCCAAACTGATCGCAACGACGAAACCGAAACCGAAATTCGGTCTTTGCGTTTGGAGTTGGTTCATAAACTGCGCGAGGTGTACGGTTCGCTCGATGCGTGGCAAACCGTCCAAGTCGCCAGACATAAGAATCGACCGTACACAAAAGATTATCTGAATCTTGCGTTTGACGAATTCGTCGAACTCCACGGTGACAAACACTTTGGTGACGACCGGGCGATGCTGTCTGGATTCGCAAAGTTGGATCGATTCAAAGTCATGGTGCTGGGTCACCAAAAAGGACGGACTTACAAAGAACGGGCGGCCTGTCATTTTGGATGCGCCCACCCCGAGGGTTATCGCAAAGCGATGACCAAAATGCGGTTGGCCGAAAAATACAACTTGCCGCTCATCTGCTTTATCGACACGCCGGGTGCCTATCCAGGTATCGGCGCCGAAGAACGCGGGCAGGCGCAAGTGATCGCCGAAAGCATGTTCAAAATGAGTCGTTTAAAGACGCCCGTGATTTGCGTTGTGATCGGTGAAGGCGGATCGGGCGGTGCGTTGGGAATCGGCATCGGTGATAAAGTCGCAATGTTGCAGCATAGTTACTACAGCGTGATCAGCCCCGAAGGCTGTGCGGGGATTTTGTGGAAGAGCCACGAGCACGCACCCAAAGCTGCCGCCGCTCTGCGATTCACCAGCAAGGATCTAAAACGACTGAATGTTGTTGACGATGTTTTGGAAGAACCCTTGGGCGGCGCCCATCGGGATCATCACCAGATGGCTTCGCGGTTAAAAACGTATCTGTCCAGAACGCTGGCCGATCTGGAAGAAAAGACACCAGAAGAATTGGTGGATTCGCGGTACGAAAAATTCCGACGCATCGGTGAATTCTTGGAAGAAGCAGTCTAACGGCGTTGGAGTCCAGGCTTTAGCCGCCTTTTTTTTCGTAAGCGAATACCCGAGCGGCTAAAGCCTGGACTCCAGCGCTACTGACGATCTTTACCAAGCAGCAATGCATATCCCCATCGACGCGGAGCTGTTTTGAACAAACCGAAATTCGAGGTCTTGGCATATGAGCCGACTGATCTTGGCATCCTTTGTCTAAGGCGCCGGGAACTGCTTTGCGAACCCGGAACGATGGTCACCGAAGTGACACTCGATCACGAGTTTTTGATGAGCAGCTATCTGACTCAATCAGAGCGATCGCTGAGCGAGATTGCCGTCTCGATGCACAACGGTGATAGACTGAAAGTCATGGTTGGCGGTTTGGGGCTGGGCTACACCGCGCGGGCTGCGTTGGATTCGTCTTGCGTCATGACCTGTGAAGTCGTCGAGTATTTGCCACAAGTGATTGACTGGTTGCGTTCAGGATTGATTCCGCTTTCGGAAAATCTAAACGACGAATCACGCCTGACGATTGTCCAAGGCGACGTGTACGAACGACTTGCACACACGACAGATAATCAATACGACTTGATCTTGATCGATGTGGATCATTCACCCGATGAAAACCTGGGTACGGCCAACGGTGATTTTTATACAGCGGCCGGATTACAGAAAGCAAAACAGCATCTCGCGTCCGACGGCATCCTGGGCATCTGGTCTTACGCCGAAAGCTCACCATTCGCGGACGCTCTACGCGAAGTCTTTGATGAAGTGCGAGTGGAACCGGTCACAGTGTTCAACAACTTGATAGATGTCGAGCAAACAGACTGGTTGTTCTTTGCGCGAGATCGATCCACAAAAAGTGACGCCGCGTAAAACACGTAGCGGCCTCAGTCCAACTCGTCTATCCAACCTTGGCGAGTCTCTTGTTCTTGATTTGCTTGAAAGTACTTGCCCGTTTCGACGTCCAAGCACGTTAGCCATCCGCCGCGACACGCGTTGGTGTCGATGCAAATTGCATGAGCCTTGCACTTTGGCAATCCGCTTTTCTGACTTGTGTGGCCACAAACGATCGTCTTGCCATCTTCTCGCGGCGCGATCATCTCGAAACGCTCCCAGAACAACATGAAGTCGGGCTGTTCGTTCATCGGCATGTCGCTGTAGGCTGCTGCGTGAACGAAAATGTGGGTATCCGTTTCGTGGTAGGGCAGGAGGTTTTCCATGAATTGCCAATGTTCATCCGGGACTGCTTCCAATCCCTCAGCTTCGTTAGTGGCGTCCTCGTAAGAATCCCACGTCTCGCCGCCGCCATGTTTACCCCAGCGCCGTCGACGGACTAAATCAGCCCGAGCGTCCAACATCATGATTTCGTGATTGCCGCGCAGGCAGACCAGATTTCGAGCTTCTTGCTGGTCAATCAACCACTGCAACACCCCACGTGAATTCGGTCCGCGATCAACGTAATCGCCCAACATGATGACTTGGTCGTCGAGTTTTGGATTGACCAAATCGACCAACGTTCGCAACGCCGTAAAACAACCATGAACATCGCCAATCGCGTACTGCTTCATAAATTCGCCTTTTGTTTGCCGTGACCATCGTACCTGCCAAATAAAGACACTCAAAATCTGGGTTCGGTTCGACTGCAATGGACTGACAACGTGCCGAACCGCAAAGCGAATTCGGCACAGCGGATGCCCGCATAACCCGAACATCTTCTCTTTTTCGATTTTCGAAATCTGATCAAAAATCGCTTCAAAATCGATTTCAAATC
>CAZZDZ010000021.1:4207-16245 GCA_964652675.1 uncultured Pirellulaceae bacterium | reverse complement strand
TCTTTTTCGATTTTCGAAATCTGATCAAAAATCGCTTCAAAATCGATTTCAAATCGCCAATTTTCGCTCCAAAATCAAATTCAAAATTTCAAATTTGAAGTCCGAAATTTAGAATTTCAAAATCGAATTTTCGCTCTCCAAATTTTTCGTTTCACGGCTCCATTCTTGCGCGATAAATCGGCTCGCCGCGGATCTTCGCGGAAGCGATTTTGCTTGGTTGTCGACAACACGATTTCATTGGTTGTCGACAACAGCTGGCGAGCAAAAAATTGGCGAGCGAAATTTGAGATCGCGACAGACACAGGCCGAGCAGGACAGCCTTGAATCTGGCCAAGATCCGAGCGTTAATCGGCCAACTTAGTGGACGCAGCGAGAAAGCCGCAGAGAGGATTTGGCGGCAAAACACGGCGTTTGAGACCTATTCCCAACGTCCGATAATGCCTCTTATGTTGTATTAGAGGTGCCAAAATCCCCGTATTTGAGCGTTTTTTGATTCTCTCAGCCATCATTGCACTGCTGATGCAAATGGCTTGGCTGAAACTCTGCTGAGACGTTGCTGGGACTACCGCTGATAGTCGTCTTGATAGCGTTGTTGAGCCTGCTGGTAGTTCTGTGCGGAAGCGCCATTTTGACCGAACGGGATGCCGTATTGCGATGGTGCGGGCGTGTTATATCCGGGTGCCCGATTGTTGTAATTGGGGTTCTGATTCCAGTAAGAATCGGGCAGCCGATCGGTTGCCTGCTGAGTTGTTTGACGAGGAACCGCGGCGGGCTGAATGGGTCCGCTTGTTGGCCAGACTGAGTAGCCATTGGGAGCCGTTTCACGAGCGTATCGGGGGTCCGATTGGAGCTGATTTTGTGACTCCGTGAACCGCTCATCAAAACGCTCCAAATAAGGCCGAATGACGACGTGGATTTCTTCCGGAATCACCGAATCGCTCCGGTCGAGAACTTCGGCGATAAATCGACCGCTTTTGCTAGCAACGATCTTTCCGCGAATGGTCTGGCCCATCAATGTGACGGCAAAAAGCGTGATCAGGCTGCAGTACAAAAACCCCTTGACTGCTCCGAAAATGAAGCCAACTTGGCGGTCAAATTCACGCAATTTCAGACGGTCAATGCTTCGGCTGATCATGCGAAATCCGACCCACACGACCAACGACGACCCGATGAAAAGGATCAACATTGCGAGGAATCGGTTCCAGGGTGCTTCGGCCTGAATCGACTGGCTAAACGGCTCGCGAAACTTGTAGGCGACGATATAGCTGATCAGGATCGACGCGATAGACGCCAATTGCCAGGCAAAACCTTTGATAGCACCATACAGGGCGGCGCCAACGATGATCACAAGCATGACGATGTCATAGATTTCCACTGAACTAACTTCCGTGTGAGTCAGATAGACGTATTCCCTGATGCAGTCTCCTATTCGCAGCTTGGTGACAGCAATTGGGATAGCTGGCTTGATATCAAACCAATGCTAGCAAAATGATCCCCTTCCCAGCACACAACGCCATTAGGCCAACGCCGTCGAGCCATTGTGTGCTGTTGCTAATAGCGGACTATAGCGTCCGTTGCCGCTTGACCGAATATCGATTCGCAATATTGCCGGGGTCCGACATTGCTGGAATCCGAAATTCGCCATGGCGTCAGCGGCGAATTTTCACTATCTCCACAACGTGCTGTTGTGTTTGATGGGCCAACGGCACGATGACTCACACGCCTCGTTGGGACCAGCTAAGTCGTGCCTGACTTCAAGACGCATATAACCGGTAGCACAATCGTAGGCATAGCCTTCGGTTACTGGGGCGTCGCGCAACAAGGCATGACATTGGAAACCGGCATTCTTGCGGCCGGTTTGTGCAGCGTCAGTGGCATGCTTCCGGACTTGGACAGCGACTCAGGTATTCCGCTTCGCGAAACCAGTATGTTTGGTTCGGCCGTGATTCCGATATTGATGCTGGATCGATTTCGTGCAATGGAGCTGTCGCATGAATCGATGGTCGTAGCGACCATGCTGATCTACATCGGGATACGTTTTGTGATCGTCGAGTTTTTTCGTCGATTCACGGTACACCGTGGAATGTGGCATAGCATCCCTGCAGCGGCAACGGCTGGCTTGGTGACTTATTTGGTGACGCCGTGCCCAGAAGAATCGATTCGGTTGTTCAAGACTGCGTCGGTCGTGTTGGGTTTTGTTGTGCACTTAGCGCTGGATGAAATCTGGTCGCTCGAATTCGGCTTTTTGAAATTTCGGGCGAAGAAATCGTTTGGTTCTGCGCTAAAACTATTCGGCAACAATCAGATGGCCAACATGCTCGCATACGCCCAGGTCGCATTTTTGGCCTATGTAGCGTGGGGCGACACTGACATCGCAGAAAGGCTTCGCGACCGGGCGCGTTTCGATGATCAGCACATCGCGCAGCCAGCGCAAGACGCGCGACCTTGGGACAATTTTTTGTCTAGGCGGTAGGTTCACGCTCTAGTGAGCTCAGGCTATTGGCCGGCATTTATTCGCGGTCGATGACCAGCGTCACGGGGCCATCGTTGACCAGAGATACTTTCATGTCTGCGGCGAATATCCCTCGCTCCACTGGCACTCCGTGCTGGGACAACAAATCGGCGTATTGCAGGTAAAGCTCTTTTGCGATCTTGGGATCGGCTGCGTCGGTGAAAGCGGGCCGGCGGCCTTTGCGGCAATCGGCCAACAAGGTGAATTGGCTGACCACCAGGGCGGCTCCTTTGACGTCCAGCAATGACAAATTCATCTTGCCAGCGTCGTCTTCGAATATACGAAGCTGAGCGGTCTTGTCTGCCATCCATTTCACCTGCTGGATCGTGTCTGAGTGGCCGATTCCGACTAACACCAGTAAGCCTCGCTGGATTTGACCGACGACTTTGCCGTCCACACTGACGCTGGCTTGGGTGACACGCTGACAAACGATGCGCAAGTCGGATTCCTTGATCTAGAGAGCTGTGAGTAATTTTGCGGAACAGTTGCGACAAGGCACGCCCAAATGCTTAGAATAGCGTCTTGGTCATGATGGCTGCAGCGGTCTACTGATTGCCTACAATCGAACTCAAATTGCGTTGTCGAGATGTCTTTTCTTTTTACTTGCCCCCATTGCCAAACACAAACCCAAGTAGAAGACCGATACAGCGGTCAATCCGGTGAATGTGTCACGTGTGGCGGCAAGATCAAAGTACCACTGTTTGCTGCGACCGACGGTGTGGGAACCGAACAAGGCCGGCCGATGACATGGCTGGCCGCTGTTGGGGCCATGATCGTGATTTTGTGCTGCTTGGTATTTCTGATTTTTCGATTCAGTGGTGATACAGTCAAACGACTTAGCGCCAACCGAATTCGTAATTCATCTATCAAGAACCTGGAGAAAATCGCTGCTGCGTTGAATGCTTACGCAAACGACTACGGCAAGTACCCGCCACCAGCGATTGTCGACGCCAACAACAAACCGTTACTTTCGTGGCGCGTGCTGATTTTGCCTTATCTGGGTGAAGACTCGCTGTACTCACAATTTGATTTGACCAAAGCTCACGATGCGCCGCAAAACGCAAACATGATTTACATGATGCCCGATGTTTTTAAGCACCCGGCGTCCGTTGGAAACTATCCGACCGAATCGGATTACTACTTGATCGTTGGCAGAGGGACGCTATTTCCCAAGTCTGGTCCACTTGGCCCCAATGACGTTATGGACTCGCCTTCGCAAACGATCCTGGTTGCCGAAGGAGACCCGAATGTGATGACGGCCATGTGGACCGAGCCAGTCGACTTGGAATTCGGAGCGATGACTGGCCAGATCAATGGCGGCGTCGATGATCTTGGTGGAAATCTAATGGAAGATGGAACCGCGATGGTAACCGTGGACGGACGCGGCCACTTCTTGCCCATCACGACGTCGCCCAGCGATGTCAATTCAATGATCTCGCCCCAAGGAGGCGAACCATTGAAAGACAGCTTGTTGGACTAAGCGGGCGCCGTTGGAGTCCAGCGACGCTCCCGGCTTTAGAACTTGCGTGGTCGAACGGTGCCTTGAACGCGGCTTGGCAGCCCTTGGATTCGCAAGAATCCTTCGGCGTCGTCTTGGTTGTAAGACCCGCCGCCTTCCATGGTTGCGATGTCTTCGTCGTACAAGCTGTATGGGCTGCTCTTGGAATCGACGCTGATGTTGCCTTTGTACAATTTCAGTGTGACTTCGCCTGTCGTATGCGACTGGGCTTCGCGGATAAACGCCATCAGCGAATCCATCTTGGGCGTGTACCAAAAACCGTAGTAAACCATCTCGGCGACTTCGGGGGCCATACGATCACGCAAGTGCATCAAGTCGCGGTCCATCGTCAACTGTTCGACATTCATCAATGCGTTGTAAAGCACGGTCATGCCGGGCGATTCGTAAACGCCGCGACTTTTCATTCCAACGAAGCGGTTTTCGACCATGTCGATCCGTCCGACACCGTTGCGACCGGCGATGTCGTTCAATGACTCGACCATCTCCAGAGCGCCAACTTTTTTGCCATTCAAGCTGACGGGTACGCCCGATTCGAAACCGATGGTCACGCTTTCGGATTTGTCGGGCGCTTCTTGTGGGCTGACGCCCATTCCAAAATCAACCAGTTCGACACCGTTAACATCTAGTTCTTCCAATTGCCCTGCTTCGTAGCTGATGTGCAAAACATTTTCATCGCTACTGTATGGTTTGGCGGTCGAAGCTTTCACGGGGATGTTTTTGGATTCGCAGTAGGCGATCAACTCGGTCCGCCCTGGGAACGCTTCGCGGAACTCTTTGATTCGCCATGGTGCGATCATTTTCACTTTCGGGTCCAACGCTTCTGCGGCAAGTTGGAATCGACATTGGTCGTTTCCTTTGCCGGTGGCTCCGTGGGCGTAAGCCGTTGCGCCGACTTCGCGGGCCACTTCCAAGCAGACTTTGCTGATCAGGGGTCGGGCGATCGATGTGCCCAACAAATAAATTTGTTCGTACTTGGCCTGCCAAGCCAAAACGGGAAACGCAAAATCGCGGCAGAGTTCTTCGCGAACGTCTACATTGCGGTAAGAAGCCGCCCCGCAATCGTGAGCTTTTTTCTCAATCGCCGCACGATCTTCGCCAGGTTGGCCCAAATCGACGTAAACACAGTGGACTTCGTAACCTTGATCTTGCAACCAACCAAGAATCACCGAAGTATCGAGGCCGCCAGAGTAAGCGAGTACACAACTTTTCATTACGATAGGGTCCGCGGTTGGTGCTGAAAACGATTGTTGAATTTTTCGACGTCCTTGAATCATCAAGCGTCGCGTAGTATTTGAATTTTATTTTCCAGGACTGCAACCGCCCTTACGCCCCAATTCCGGCTGACTTTTTTCAATGCCCTCCCCTACCCCGTCAAAAAAGCCTCCCAACGCTCAACTTGATTCTCAGCACAATGCTGGCCAAACGGACTCGTCTGATGCTGCTGGCGACGTAAACCAACTGCGTGATCTACTGACCAAGCTGGTCGTGGGCCAGGAATCTGTCGATCAGGTCTTGTCAAAAATCGTCCCCAAAACACAGTCTCAATTGCCCGTAAAAGGGGCTACGGTGGACCTGGGACGTGAAAGCCGCTGTGGATTTGGCGAAGTCATCTATGGCGAAGGCAAACCGGCCGACTTGATCTCGCGGATCGCAAAATCTCAAATCGACGCTGGCCAAAATGTGCTGGTGACCCGGGTGGACGACCGAGCAGCCGGTCAAATCCAAACTGATTTTGCAAACGCCCACTACAACCCCATTGCTCGAACGCTACGAATTTCCCCCGAAAATACCGCAGCTAGCAAGCCGATCGATTCTGAGCAAGCCGTCGAAACGATCCACGTCGCAGTCGTCACCGCCGGCAGCACCGATGCACCGGTCGCCCAAGAGGCGATGGAAACGCTGGCTTGGATGGGAATTCCCTACCAGCAGTTTGACGACATCGGCGTCGCAGGCCCACAACGTTTGATTGCAGCGGTGCCACAACTGCGCCTCGCATCAGCCGTGGTGGTTGTCGCCGGGATGGAAGGTGCGTTGCCGAGTGTCGTCGGCGGCCATCTGTCGGCCCCGATTTTTGCTGTCCCAACCAGTGTTGGCTACGGTGCGACGCTGGGTGGCTTGACGCCGCTATTGGGAATGCTCAGTAGTTGCGCTGCGAGCATCGCCGTGGTCAACATCGACGCGGGTTTCAAAGGCGGCTACTTGGCTGGCTTGGTCGCCAACCAAATCATTCAACGCGTTGGCTTGGAACGGAATTCATCATGACCAAGGATTGCCCAGTTGATTTGCCGACCCGTTCGCCCGATTCTCACAAAGGCGACTTCGGTCGCACGTTGCTGGTTGGTGGATCGCGCGGGATGGCTGGGTCCATTGCGCTTTCAGCGATCGCCGCACTAAAAACGGGATCGGGACTCGTTTCCGCTTGCATCCCTGATCGGTGCTTGGAAACCGTTGCCGGTTTTCATTGTGGAATCATGACGATCCCCTGCAGCAACGATCAACAAGGACGCTTTGCGATTCCCGCGGCCGCAGAAATTCGCAAACACGCCGCGAAAGTAGACGCAGTCGGCTGTGGCCCAGGAATGACAACCGAGCCCGGTTCATTCGGAATTGTCGAAGCGATTCTTTCGTCCGATGTACCACGAGTATTGGATGCCGACGCGATCAACACGATGGCGATCATGCAGTGGCCAGACGACGTGATCCACTGCCGCGACGCAGCATTGGTTTTGACTCCGCATCCTGGTGAATTCGCAAGGCTATCGGGCGTGAGCGCTGGTGACCGAGAAGGTCAAATTTCGGCGGCGATCGATTTGTCGATGAAAACGGGCGCCACGATCGTCTTGAAAGGCGGCCAAAGCGTTGTCACGGGCGCGGCTGCTCAGCAATGGATCGGAACAACGGGCAACCCTGGCATGGCAACCGCCGGAAGCGGTGACGTGCTGACCGGTGTCATTACGTCCCTGCTGGGACAAGGATTATCGGCCTGGGATGCGGCTCGACTGGGCGTTTGGATTCACGGCTGGGCGGGAACCTTGGCGGCGAATCAAATCGGACAAGCCGGAATGACTTGCGAAGATATCTTGAACGCTTTACCCGAAGCTGTCTCACTTGCTCAAAGCAACGCATAGGGCTGTTTCACCGGCCACACTTCGATTTTCGGCCGGTAAGACCCCGGACCGATCTTTGTTTGCCCGGCAGTGCCTCCCTTCGAACAAAATCGATTCTGGGCCATACTGGCGAATTGAATCGGGGGCGAAAAAACTTGGCCTCTCCCCTGCCCTTTCCATGCTGCCCATCTCTTTGCAATTCTGTGACCCAAATCGTTAGGCTCGCTCAGATCCACGACTCAAGTGGAATGACTCCGCTTGAACCGTCCCTCCAAGGCGGCGTGGTCAGCATCGGTAACTTTGACGGCGTTCACCGCGGACACGCTGCCTTGTTGGCAAAAGTCACCCAGCAGGCTCGCAAGTTAAACGCACCGGCGGTCGTCGTAGTATTCGATCCACATCCAGCAACCATCCTGCGTCCAGGCCAAGTGCCACCGCGTCTAACATGGATCCAGCGACGTGCCGAACTACTGAGCAAAGTTGGAATCGATTTTCTTTTGGTCTGCGAAACGACACCGGAACTATTGAACCTGTCTGCTGAAGCCTTTTTTCAGTCATTAATTGTCGATCGCTTGAAAGCGAAAGCCATGGTCGAAGGGCCCAACTTTTTCTTTGGTCGTGACCGTAGCGGCAACGTAGAAACGTTGGCTGAGTTGTGCCGCAAGAACGACATGGAGTTCACGGTTGTCTCTCCGATTCAAAAGGCGAATGAAAAGGCAGACGACCAAATGGTCAGCAGCACTCGCGTTCGGATCTTGCTTTCTGAAAGCAAAATCTCCCAAGCCAATGAAATGCTGGGATCGGCCTATCGGATTCGCGGAACGGTTGTGGCTGGTTCAAAACGGGGGCGGGAAATTGGTTTTCCGACCGCCAACCTTAGCGACATTGATGTGGTCGTCCCTGGTCACGGCGTATACGGCGGCTTTGTCCAAATTGATTCGACCCAGATTGATTCAGCCCAACACATTGCCGCCATTCATATCGGCCCCAACCCAACGTTCGACGACAAAGAAACAGCCAAAGTAGAAGTCCATCTTTTGGATTACAACGGCGACCTGTATGGCCAAGAAATACTGGTTGATTTCGTCACTCATGTACGGGGCGTTGTTCGTTTCGATTCGGCTGATCAACTTACCAATCAATTGCGCAAAGACATCGCGACGATACGTTCGCGTCTAAGTTCTTGTGCGAAGAGCGACACGGATACTGGCCCCAATCAACACGGGCCCAAATCAACAATAGAATGATCTTATGAGCGTTAACTGGAAAAAATTCGTCGATCAAATCAGCCACTACCAGTCGTTTGTTCTAGTGAGTCACATTCGTCCCGACTGTGATGCGCTGGGCAGCGAATTGGCGATGGCAGAGATTCTGAGAACGATCGGCAAAGACGTGCGCATCATCAATGCACACCGTACACCCGAGTCATTGCAATTCTTGGATCCCGCTTCGAACATTGAAGTCCTGGGCGATGACGTGGAACCGGAAGACATCTCTTGCGATTGCTTTATGATTCTGGACACCAGCGCCTGGGGACAACTTGGCGACATGGGAGAAGTCATTCGCGCAGCAAGTTGCGACAAAATGGTGTTGGATCATCACATCGGCGAAGACGACTTGGGAGCCAACCTGTACAAGGATTATCAGGCCGATTCGACCGGGCACTTGGTAGCCCAGGCGGCCGATGCTTTTGGCGTACCGCTGAATCGCAAAATGGGCAAAGCGATCTTCGCGGCGATCGCAACCGATACAGGTTGGTTCCGATTCGACTCGGTCACGTCGGATACTTATCGCGTGATCGCGCGACTACTGGACGTTGGCGTCGTCCCCAGTGAACTTTACAGCGACCTGTACGAACGCGACACGCTGGGGCGATTGCGATTGCGAGGCCTCATTCTATCGCGGACGCAAAGCGAACTTGATGGAGCGTTGATGCACACACACGTGTTGGCTGAAGATTTCGAGAAAATGGGTGCGCAACCCAACGACACAGAAGATTCCATTAATCTGACACTGGCCGTTCGCAACACGAAAGCCGCCGTGATCTTTGTCGGTCAAGTGCGAGGCGGATACAAGTTAAGCTTCCGCAGCCGATGCTCAATGGATTGCAACGAGATCGCGAGGCAGTTCAACGGTGGCGGTCACAAAGCTGCCGCTGGTGCCTTTCAAGAAGGCACATTGGATGACGTTCGCGGGCGTGTACTGCCGGTTGTGATTGCCGCTGTCAAAGAAGCGATGGCAAGAGAGTAGAAAGTAGCGGTAGATCTCCCAATGGATGGCGTTCCAGTGGATGGCGATGCTTCTTTACTCTCCCAGCGCGACACCCTTCACGACGCCTTCGACGACTAGGGTTTCGTCGACGAAACCTTGGAACTCGGCCGAGAAAATTCGATTGCGGCGAACCTTGCCACGCTTGAGCATTACGATCAAACGATTGCCTGGTACGACGGGTCCTCGAAAGCGAACGCTGTCTAGTCCACCCAGACCGACGTAACCGTTGTCGACCAACTTGGTCTTGATCGCAAAATACGACGAAAGCTGCGCGGCACATTCACACATCAGCACGCCGGGCATCAAGGGCCGGTCTGGAAAGTGACCGCGAATCCAAAACTCATCGTTGGAAATATCACGAAAGCCAACGGCGTACTCTTCGGTTTGGTACAGCACGCCATCCAACAATCGCATCTCGTGGCGATGTGGATTGATACCCAAAACGGCATCCAAATCGGCCACAATTTCGTTTTCGTCAAACGTCGAGAAGTCTACAAGCGCGTTCTTCAACTGATCATCCTGCTAAGTGATTGGCGGTCGCCGGTTATCGCGGATTTTCACACGCCAGCACCGCACTTACTTTAGATAGAACCCCGTCATCAACCAACCCTTGTCGGTCGACTCAAAATACGCGCCTCCATCGGGCATGTATTTTTCGATCTGGTTCAATGGTGGCAGCTTGGACGCGTTCAGCGGATCGGGCTGCCCCCCTTGCTCGTCGTCAGATATGCGTCGAATCAAGGTCGCAAGAATCGAATCGCTGTCCTTCAACTGGCCCTTGCGAAGCAGTTCATACTTCACACGCATCCCAAGCTTCATTCGGGCGACGTGATCGTAAGAAACGTCCTTGGCTCCCAAGTCTTTCATCGCCGTGACGACCGTCTTGACTTCGCCAAGCGTCGCTATGCCGCCTTTTGCAGCCGTTTTGATTCGCTTTGCTGTTTCGATCAGCAACTCGGGGTGGCTGGAAAACACCAAGTATGCAAAACCTGGACCACCCACACCTGCGTCCGGCTGTACGACGCCGATCGCCCAATGATCCAACAACGGCTTTTGACCAGCGTCTTCTTCCTCGTCCGGGTCCTCAAAGCCCAAATCCTCTAGAGCTTCGCCCAGATCCTCTTCCCCTTCGCCTCGCTGTACCTGCCAGATCTCCACACCTGGCAGAGCTTTCAGTTCGGTCGCGTCGGGCTCAACCAACATCGCTTTGCGAACCACATTTTTCACTGCGGCAGCGTTCTTCAAACGAATCGCGACCAGGACCCGTTCTGAATCGATTGCTGGAGGCAGAGTGTTGTCTGAAATCAGAATGATCTGGTCATCCAAATTCGGAAAGAAATCTTTGGCCAAATCAATTTGCGGACCTTCTTCGTCATCGCGGATTCCCTCGATAATGGGACGAAAAATGTCATCGCCCATCGCTTCGTTGATCAAACCTTCCGAGGCCCAAAACGCCTGGTCAATTCTCCAATTAAACCGCGTGAACGCACTCGTGTCTTTGCCAACCCAATCAGGAATCGCATCAAGCGGTCGGTTAAAGAACCCCAGCATTTTGGCTGCTTTTGCAAACGGCCCTGGTGCCAACAGAAAACCGCGATGCAAAAGGTCAAACCGCTTTCCATTTAAACTGGCAACGCCACCAACCGCCTTGACGGCAGTAAATCCCTGGGACTCCAGCAGCTTGACGATATCGACAAGCGAGCCGCGCTCGATTTCAAACACCTTTCTCAAGATCCGTGCCATTTGAAACGGTTCAGCAAACCACTCCAACCCTTTTGTGCCACCATCTTCCATTGTTTTCTTTAGCGCGGTTTCCGACTTGGACATCACTATTTTGAAATCATCCAACCGGCTAAGTGGTTCGCCCTTGGGCATACCGGCGACAGCATCCAGCAAGTCTTGCACGACCGTGTCGCGATCGGCAGCTATGATTCGTGCGTCGTTCAGTGAGATCGCGATCTGTTCGACCTTCAACTGGCCAGGCTTTGGCTTTGTTTTGTAGACGCGAATTTCTTCGCCCTGGTGCTTCACATCGGTTCGCGTTGCTCCGCCTGCTTTCAGGTCTTTGTCGATTTTTTCTAACGCCAAGTCAGCCTTGTCACGCAGACCGCGAACGTCCGCGATAACACAAACGCTGAACGGTCGGCGTTTATCTTTCGCTGGCAACCAAGCCATCGCCACCTCGCCTGACACTATGTCGTACAGGTCAGTAGGTCGTAACTTGATTTTGTCGGTAAGCGAATCGAAGTAGCTTTCAGCACGAGCTTTCTGAGCATCAATGAACGGTTTCATCACCGGATCATCGATCAGTTTGCCAATGTGCATTTGCTTGCCAGCTTTGCAAAAATCCGGCGCGTTTGGAATTCGAACATACCCAGCGGTGTTCTTGGGAAATAAATCTACCGCTGGCATGTAATTCAAAACCGGAGCCGCTGCCGCGTTATCAGCAACCGCCGCGTCATCAGCTACCGCAGCCTGTATCGCTTCAACAACTTTTTCAGCCTTCTCCGGTTCGGTAGAAACCTGCGGCGCAGGGTCCACTTCCCCCGTGACTATCTGTGCCGGAGTTTCGTTGGTGGGTTTGTCCTGCGCAAGCAAATCACCTTGAGTGAATACAAGCGTGCTTGCG
>CAZZDZ010000021.1:0-4107 GCA_964652675.1 uncultured Pirellulaceae bacterium | reverse complement strand
GGTGGGTTTGTCCTGCGCAAGCAAATCACCTTGAGTGAATACAAGCGTGCTTGCGATTACGATCAAGTAGATTCCGCGAGCCACCGTGAAACGGGGCTGATATCGAAAACCAGACAGAAAGGTCATGCATATTCCGTAGACTGGGAGGGTTGGCGAGGTAGCCAGAATTGGGCCAACTTCGTCAACCGGTATGGTATCGAACTCGATTTAGCCCTGAAATGCCGTCTGAATGTAACCAGTCGGTGAAACCCAACTAACTCGGCATATAAATGAGTTCGGGTGACCCACATCACGGCTTAAGTGATTTGACCTGGGACGCGAGATTACTCGGTAAATCGCAACGAAACAGCGGTTTTTAACGCTAAAAACGCCTCTCTGGGGCACGATCGGCAGCCTTGACCCGTGATGCAATTCGTCGCAGACCACAAAAAATTGATCCGCAGATTTATTACAACCAAAAACAACCCTCTCAACTGCATCTTGAGGGCTACAGGCGACCCCATAACTGATCAAACGTTTACCGGTTAGATTTTTTGCCCTTTTGCGACTCGTGAGTTTGGAAAGTCGTTCGGCGACTTTGCTCCACATCTTTTAGCCGTTGCGAAAACCAATCGTACAAAACGCGTTGCGACCGATAGGGATCGGCGTCATCGTCACGGACCATTTCGTAGCCGCCACTGGGCAACATTCGCCACGCTGACTGGTTGTCTTTGAAATAAACCTTCAACGTACTGACTAATTTTTTTCGGCACGCCGCGTCGTTAATCGGCACCATCAATTCGACTCGGCGGTCCAAGTTTCGTGGCATCCAATCGGCGCTACTGATAAACAATTCTTCGTCGCCGCCGTGGTTGAACATCACCACACGAGCGTGCTCCAAGAAACGATCCACAATCGATATCACTTCAATCGTTTCACTCAACCCTTCGACTCCGGGTTTCAAACAACAGACGCCCCGAATATTTAACCGGACTTTGACACCAGCTTGGCTCGCACGATAGAGCGCATCGATAATGTCGTTATCAACCAATGCGTTCAACTTTGCGGTGATCTCTCCCTTTTGACCTTCAAGGCAACGTTGTGTTTCCGCTTCGATCAAATCGGTCAGCCGTTTCCGCAGCGCGATGGGAGCAGCAACCAATTCCTGCATCTGCTGCGGCTGACTTGCACCGGTCACCGCGTTAAAAAACGTCGTTGCGTCCGATCCCAGCACACTATCACAAGTCAGCACCGAAACGTCACCGTAGAGTGTCGCGGTGGCTTCGTTGTAGTTGCCTGTTCCAAAGTGAACGTAGCGAACGATACCTTGCGGCTCACGCCGGACGATAATGCAAACTTTCGCGTGCGTTTTCAAACCGCGAATCCCGTAGATAACTTGCACACCGTTCTGTTCCATCTCGCGTGCCCATTCAATATTTCGGGCTTCATCAAAGCGTGCTTTTAATTCCACGATCGCGGTCACGTACTTGCCGCGTTGTGCCGCGCGAATCAACGCTGCCACCACGGGACTGTTCTTGCTGGTGCGATACAGAACTTGTTTGATGGCCAACACATCGTGATCAACGGCTGCTTCTTCGATCAACCTGACGATGCTGTCGTAGCGTTCATAAGGATGCACCAACAACACATCGCCCTGCGAAATCGTGGTGAACATTGACTCTGACGGATCAATCCGGGGATTCGGATGTGGTGGCCACGCTTCGTCCTTCAGCGACTCAAACCCGTCCAAGGCGTGCAACGAAAACAGATACTTCAGGTCCAACGGCCCATCGATCGCGAACAGATCCTGGTTGGTCAAACTCAGTGATTCCGAAAGAAACGAAATCGTTGCATCGCTGGCGCCCGCTCCGTATTCCAATCTCACCGCCCCCGAAACTCGCCGGCTCTCCAAAATCTCTTCCATCCCGCCCAGCAAATCGGCTGCAGCATCTTCGCGAAACTCGATGTCCGCATTTCTGGTCACCCGAACCGCAGTACACTCGATCACCTCGCGGCCTGGGAAAAATTCTGCGACGTAATGCGACACCAGACTTTCCAACAACACATAGCCACGGCCTCGATCGGTGGGCATCGGAACCATTCGCTCCAAAGTCCGACCAAGCGGTATCAAGGCGAACTGCCATGGCAAATCGTCTTCCTCCAATGGCTTGCCGCCAAGTTCCGTTTTTGGATCGGCTTTCAATCGCACACAAAGGTGAACGCCCAAACCTTGAATCAGTGGAAAAGGCCGATCCATGGAAACACGTTGAGGCGAAATCACTGCCAAAACGTCGTTTCGGAATCGTGATTCTGCCGCTTCCAAGCACTTATCCGAAGCCGTTTTTAAATCAACACGTTGAATGCCTGCGGCGTTCAAAGCGGGCTCCAAGTGTTCGCGCATCAAGCGATACTGGTGTTCGACAATCATTTGCGATTTTCCCAAAACCGCATTCAATTGTTCTGCGATCGTCAGCCCGGCTGGATCGCGTTGCTGAGCATTACGTTGGTGTTGTAGTTTCAAGCCGCCAACACGAACCATCATGAATTCGTCCAAGTTGGAACTTGTGATCGCCAAAAACTTGGCCCGTTCCAATAGCGGAACCTCTTCATCAGCCGCTTGCTCTAAAACTCGCTGATTGAATTCCAGCCAACTCAGTTCGCGGTTGATAAACCGATCTTCGGGCAGCGCTTTGGCGGCTTGTTTGCCCGCGTCCTTTGTCGCTTTTGATTTACGCTTTTGCTTTTTCGCCACGGTTCATTCCGTTCAATTCTCGCCAAGCGGCGTTACTCGTTGGTCCGCTATTGGTTTGACAGTTCGTTTGAGTGCTGCATTCGTACCGCTTTGGGATACAAATCGGCTCCGTGCGCATCCTAGCGAAAAGAAAACCACAACTGTACGACAGCCAAGGTGTTAAGTGGATTTTCATTATCCAAGAACGACAACTACGTTTCTAGGCCACGATTGCATCAAAGTTCAGCCACCGGCTTTGCGGGCAGAAAATAACGGGTGTAGTGCTGATGCACTCCAGCGATTTTGTTGGCGGCCACAAAATGCTCGCGCCCCTGCAAAGGCTTGTTGTCATAGTGAAGGAAAAAACCCAACAAAAATCGCAGCCCACCATCGTTGGGTTCGCGTTTGGAGGCATCCAAAAGCGTTTCCAAGTGCTTGTCGCGAATAAACTGGTCACCTTGGTACATGTCTTCGAGGGAAAAACCACCTCGCTTAACGGATCCCGACAATTCCAAAGCAACCATCAAGCTCTTTTGCGCCAAAGTGTATTGGCGTGTCGCAACGTAAGCGTGGGCAAGCCGAAAGTGGCCCGCTGCATAATCGGGGGCTTTGGCGATGGCGTCACGGTAAAGTGCATTTGCCCGCGCCAGTTTTTGGTCCGCAAACGCACGATCGCCCATCGAAATGAATCGGTCCGCACGCTCGCGACCTTGTGGCGTACTGGATTTCAACACGCTAACGCGTCGGCGTACTTCATTTAAACCATCAAAACCTGGATCCGCATTCAGCTCTCCGCCCTCGGCCAGATCGGGGACTCCTGCGACCGCCTGGGGCGCGGCACCTGGACGAGCAAAATTTTCGGCGTCGGGAAACAACGGCCCAACGGGTTGCGCGTTGAATTGCTGCGCGTTGAATTGCTGCGCGTTGACGTGCTGTGCGTTGAATTGCTGCGCGTTGACGGGTGGCACATTTACAAAGGGGCCGACCGCTGGCGTTATCGGTACCGCCCGGAACGCAAAAGGCACATTGCCCAACGGATAGACCGTGTAGGTCGACGCAATACGAAAGGGCGACCCGCCGTAGTAACGAGAGACTCCCGGGTAAACCGGCCGGTAGTTCCGGTAGCTGCGACGTTGGTATCTGCCGTCTCGGTGCGTGCTACTTTGTTGACGCACCGATTGTTGACGAACCGAACGGGGTGATCGATCCGCTTGAAATTGCGCCGTCGCGCATGGCACAAAAATGGCGGCAACCAGAAACCAAGCTAAGGTGCGGGCGGTAAACAATTTCATAGCGATCACCTTGTCCATTGACGAGACGTTCTTGGCCGCATTTTAGAGATCTAAACAGTCAGCCCACTGAACGCTTGGGCCATCCCGAGCGCTTTGATCTCTTCT
>CAZZDZ010000020.1:0-29842 GCA_964652675.1 uncultured Pirellulaceae bacterium | reverse complement strand
GTCAAGACTACTTTCGGCAAACCACATAAAACCGAAAGCCTTGACGGCCTCCGCCACGCGTTTTACGAGGCAGTCTTGACGACTTCCGTTACGGGGCTGCCGTTGCTTTATCGATCAGTTGCGGGAGCACTTCGGCGGCTGGCCCCTGTAGCCAGTGATCGGCGGCGGTTGGGCGTGGATCGATTGCGACAATCGTTGCTCCCGTCGCTTTGGCTTCGGCCGGTAACGCGGCGGCTGGGTAAACGGTGCCGCTGCAGCCGATTTTGATCAGGCAATCGCAGTTCGTCACCGCTTCACACGACATCTGCCAGTCAGGTTCGGCAAGTGCATCTCCGAAAAGAACCAAGTTGGGTCGATGCAAACCGCGAACGCCAACTCCCAACCATGGGCGAATCGCCCAAGCCAATCTTGCCAGTTTCAATGGGCCACGCTTGGATTGATGAATTCGCTTTGCGATCCGCTGCAATTGCACGCGCGAAACTAAATTTCTAAATCGACCTTTCAACGAAACCACTTCAAAAAGACTGCCGTGAATCTCGTGCACGACGGTATTGCCCGCCGCCTGATGCAGCCCGTCTATGTTTTGCGTAATCACAGAAACAGGTTTGTGGTGCTCCAATCTTTCGATCGCCAAATGACCCGCGTTTGGCTTGGCAACCGCGATCGGTGAGATGACTTCGTGTATGAAGTCGATTAGCGCAGCGGGGCGGCGAAACGCGGTGCGACTGATGCCTTGCCAGGTCGCGAACTGATCGACCGGGAATCGTTTCCAAAACCCATCGTCGTCACGGAAAGTAGGAATGTTGCTTTCCGCAGACATGCCGGCTCCGGTGAACACGACAATGTTTTTTGCGTTGCGAATGATCGGCGCAACAAGCTCAATGGTAGATATCGGCATGGTTTTACCCGAAATGAATTTCAACGTTGACATCTGAGAGGCCAAGCAAACCTGGATTCAAGGCGCGCCAGCGATTAGATCGCCGCACCATGGAGGTGCGATGCTGGTGCCATTAAACCGAAGAAAGTTAGGTCCGGCCTGTATCTCGTAGCACTTAGACAGTCAGTCGCTGCCAAGGTTCGCAAACCGAATTTGCGCAAAATCGGTTTCAGAGGCTTGCTTTGCCAAAATGCTCGGTGTACCATTACGGCAGTACACTGCAGATCGCGTGTTTTCCATCATTGAGGTCACGATGTTTTTTTCCATCGACCCATCGGGCGACGTGCCCATTTATGAACAGATTGTCCGCCAAGTGAAATTGTCGGTCGCTGATGGCGTCTTGGCAGGCGGCCAAATGGTTCCCAGTGTTCGCCAATTGGCCAGCGATTTGGCGATCAATCCCAACACGATCGCGCGAGCGTATCAACAACTGCAGAGCGACAAAGTGCTGGAGCCGTTGCGTGGCCGCGGCATGATTGTCAGACGCGACGCGCTGGCCAGATGCACCAAGGCCAGAAATTCAATCGTTGCTGAAGGCGTGCGTCGAGCTCTCTCCGATGCGTTGTCCGGTGGCATGACCCCGGACGAGCTTCGCGAATTGTTTGAAGCAGAGTTGTCGCAACAAGCCAATCAAACTCGTCTTTCGGATAAAGGATCGTCAAACAAATGAATACTATCCCGCCAAACGATAGCGAAAACACAAATCGGCAACCGGTGATTTCACTCCAAAATGTCTCGAAGCGTTTTGGCAAAACTCAAGCGCTCGATCAGGTCACGCTGCAAGTCCCGCCTGGCGTTGTTTTTGCTTTGCTGGGTGAAAACGGCGCGGGTAAAACGACGATGATCCGAATTCTGACCGGTTTTGAAAAACCTGACACGGGTACAGCCACCATTCTGGGGCGCGATTGCAAGAAGAATTCCTTGGAGATCCGGCGATCGATCGGCTATGTGTCAGACGCACCGGCGATGTACGATTGGATGACTCCCGAAGAGATCGGTTGGTTTACATCGGCATTCTATGACGAATCGTTTCCAATGCGTTACTTGGAGTTGCTGGCTGCGTTTGATGTTCCCGCAGGCACAAAACTGAAATCGCTTAGCAAAGGCCAGCGAGCGAAAGTCGCTTTGGCGTTGGCGACGGCTCATGATCCGCAGTTGTTGATTTTGGATGAACCGACAAGCGGGTTGGATCCGATGGTGCGAAGAAAGTTTCTGGAATCGATGGTGGATCGCGCGGCTTTGGGTCGCACCGTTCTGCTTAGTAGCCATCAGATCAACGAAGTCGAACGAGTGGCAGATTGGGTGGCGATCGTCCATCAAGGCGAACTGAAACTGGTTCAACCGCTGGAGAAATTGAAAAATTCAACTTTCAGCGTAACCGCCACCATGGATGATCCGGCCGCGACCGTCCTGTTGCCGCCTGGAAACGTACTGACCGAATCGCGAAACGGTCGACAGATGCGTTGGCTTGTCCGTGACTTGCCCGAAAACTGGCAGGCCACCTACGCCGGCGACTCGGGTGTCACCGACATGAGTGCTCGGCAGGCATCCTTGGAAGAAACGTTTGTTGCAGTTTGCGATCATCGCGCCAATCGACCAACCGTCACAGAACAGACCGAACCGCAATCCCAGGTTTTTTAGCTCATCAAGCCAAGTGGACGAACCCTTTTTTGGAATGTTCCAAGCACGAGAACGAAGTCATGAAAAGCAATTCATCCGTGATGCAGAAAATGCTTTGGAAAGACGCCAAGGCCCTCTGGCCGTTGGTTCAGGCGATTTTGTTTGGGACCGTTGCGTTTAACTTGCTGGGGCTGCTGGCGTCGAAGGTGATGCACACACCTGACACGTACCAAATTTATATGGCGTTTTGGATGTTGATGCCCAACTTGGTTGCTATTGGCGCGCCGGCATTGTTGGTCGGCGGCGAAGAAGAAAGTGGGACGCTTGCTTGGTTGCGCACTTTGCCAGTCACATGGCAAAGGATTGTCGATTCCAAATTCATTGTGTCGATCATTGCCGTTTTGGGGACGTGGTTGGTTTCGTCCATCATTGCGTTTGCATTGTGTTACAGTTCGACCGGGGGCATGCGTTCTGTTTCAGGCTCTCATTTGGATGCGGCGGAGCTACTTTTGGATGCGGCGGAGCTACTTTCTTTCGGTGGCATCGCTCATGTCGTATTCATGAGTCTGACGCTGCTGGCGACTGGATTTGCAATCGCCTATTTGATTCGATCGCCTATTACTGCGTTGATCGTTTTGGTCCCGGTGATGGCAATATTTTATCAGGTCACCTCCATGTTGGGCCAAAGATTTTTGTCGGGCGGTTGGTACCAACATCGGTCGTTTGGAACCATCAATGCTTCTCCGTCGCGTTGGGTAATCTTGGTTCTGGGCGCGATCGTTTGGTTGGTGGGCTTGTGGTTAGTACAAAGATTGCTTGGGAAGCGCAGGTTGACATCGGCTGGGAGAAGTCGAAAACCGATCGAAAAAAAATCACCCAAGCTTGCTTATCGTCCGCCCACTGGCGTTGGACTACAAACTCCATCGACAACCTTTGCGTTGCTTTGGCAACAAGGTCGGCAGATTGGCATCGCAGTCACTGCGATGACCGGTGCTTCGGTACTGTTTCTTTTGCTGCAGTTATCAGTCACACGCAGCGACGTATCTGAAGTAGTGCGAGAGTTTGGCCCGCTGATCGTTGGATTGAGCGCCATTTGGATTGGAGCGTTGGTGTTCTATGGCGATAGTGTCCGGCGTCAATGCGCGTATTTTGCAGACAGAGGCATTTCGCCAACGCAAGTGTGGTGGACTCGAATGTTGATCCCAGGCTTGTGCTGTTTGATACTGACGGGGATCGCTGCTTTTGCGGACGCAATGCCCCGTTCACGCAGCCTATTTCCGTGGTTCGTCATCCCAGTGCTGTTCGGATTTGGTCAATTGATCTCCCAATGGGTGTCACGTCCGATCCTGAGCTTCTTTGCAGCGCCCGTCTATGCGGGAGCATGCTGCTTTTACTACGGAGTATTCTTCGACAGATACCAGGGCTACGGTTGGACGACATGCTTGTTGTTGCCGGTGTTGTTGTTTGCGACTTGGCGGCTGACGCGTCGCTGGGTGGACGGACGCATGGACAGCGGATTTCATTTGCGAGCGGTTGGCTACACCGCGATCGCAGTTGCGGTTCCAATTTGCGTTGTGGTTGGTTACCGAATCGCAACCACACCCAAACAAGACAGTCATTGGCGAAAGCAAGCGACGGCCGCGGCAAGCGAAATTGACTGTAAGCAAGGTGAGGCAATCGGTTTCTATGGATATGGCAGTTGGCACCGAAACCCTGTGCATTCTATTGAGCCAGTTGGCTACCCAGTATTCCTACAGTCGCTGCAGGACGAACTGAATGCGGTCGATTCGGTCGGAGACTTCGTTTCCGCGCAAGAGCTCCGATGGATTCAGCACCAACGATTTACACACGCAGTTAACTCGGTCATGTTGACACGGCTTCGATACCTGGGCGTGGAGGTCATGTTGAAATGGGCTGCAGTTGGACGTCAGGAAGCAGCACAAGGGCGGTTGGGGCTGCACACGTTGGAGGGATACGTCGAAGGCTTAGAAGGCGATGCGGTAAACATGCTGATTTCGCCCGAGGCAACAAAAGAAACCGAAAAAGTGATCCGCCGACTGGTCCAGATGATCCCGAGCAAGGATCTACGTCATCGGTCGCGTCAGGTTGCCCTGCTGCGAGAGTGGCGGCGTTTTCAAGAACCAGGTGGCAAACCGCCGAGAAGCTTATTTCTTGGACAATATTTCCCAGATGGTTATGGGCTGACCTTTTTGGAAAAACGCAGATCCAGCCGCTTCATTGATGAACTTGTCAAAGAGTTAATGGATCCGCAGAAAACGGCTGCCAATCAACGCGTACTGTACTACTGGCAGCAAGCTCGCAGTGTTTCTGATGGTTATTTCAACCCAGACTTGCTCCGCTTTGATAGCTGGACTGCTGATTACGAGAAGAAGATCGAAAAACTTCGCAAGCGGTATCCATCGACGAGAGAAAACACCAACGCCGAAAAGCTCGAGGGCATCAAAAATAATTGATGCTGCTCGAGCTGTTCGTGTACGAGGGTTGTTGGTTCCCGACGCGTTGGGGCAACCCTCGCAAGGCCTCCGCCCTACGGAAAGTCAGTGTAAGTTTTTGTTAGATCATCGAATGGGTAGCGGAGTACGCGAAACGGGACGCGGAGCATTTTGAACGTCCAAGTCGCTAACGCGATAGTTGACACTGGTGACACCACTGCCGACGGCTGATTCTGGACTCGGTGTTACTTTTTGAATCGTACGAGGTGTTGACTGAGGTACTGTCTGGGGTGCAGGTGGTGTGATGTCGATATTCGGTGGAGTCAGGATGCTTTCGCCTGATTCCAATGGTACGGATAGCTCTTGTCCCGGGACGCTTAGGTTTCCTGGAACCCCATCGATCGAATTGGATTGATTGGGAGCGACGATGTTTGGTTCGTTGTAGAACATCTCTTGTGGTGTTCCCATTTCGCCCAGCGGAACGCTGTCGATGATGGTTGGTTCGGAGTAGAGATCCGCTCCCATCTGATTAGGAACATTGCTTGGACCCAATTGAATTTCGCCAGGGATCGATTCAGTGCTGTTTGCTCCAATCGGAACGCCTGTGTTGAGACCTTGTCCGAAGCCTGGGTTTAGTCGCCGCGTGATCTCGGCCCCCGAACTCGGGTCACGCACAGGCCCGGTGCGAACAACGCCAGGACGTGTGACACCGTATTGCAGGTGTTTGCCGGCACTGCGTTCACGTGCTCTTTCTAGTGCATCGCAGTAGGCTTTCGTATGCCAAGGTCCTTCTGCCAGCGTGATGTTGCTGTTGGCCAACATGGTGCCTTTGAGATAGTCGACATAGTTGATTGACTTGTTGTATTCGGCGACCGCTCGATAGTAGGAAATCTGAGCTTCCGCTTTACGCTGCTGACTTTGCAGAACGACGTTAACTGGGCTGCGACCGCCTTTGAATTCCGACAGTCGTGCTTCGACTTCCTGGTCAGCGGCTTGCCAACGCAGTGCATTTGTCTGCATGATTTCGTAGTGGTTACGCAATTTGGCAATCGCGTCGCTCAACTGACTGACCAAGATGCGTTCTTTGTCTTGCAAGAATGCCTTTCGCTGTGCCAAACGCAGTTGAGACGCACGGATACGAGTCAATTCGCGTCGTGCACCAAACGATGGTGGCGTGATGTCCAAGCGAACCGCGCCTTCCTGGAAGCCGCCGCCGGTCAGTGATCCAAGAGCACTACTACCTGGTGCTGGGAATTGAACATCACGACGATCTGGAGGGCCCAACGTATCGCCCACACCGACCCAACGGTACAACAACGACAAGTTGACTTCTGGCAAGATCTGATTCTTGGCAGTAATCAATTCTAATTCACTTTGTTTGATCCCGAATTTGTCGCGACGTAGTTCAGGACTCAGGTACAACATTTGTGCAACCGATTCGTACCAGTCAAATTCAACTCGTGCGATGGATGGTTCGTCGATGGGGCGGATCAATCGACCATCGGTTGCAGTTAGACCCAATTTCTCGCGCAGAATACGCTCCATTCCGTAGACGCCCAGTCGGTCGTCACCCAAAACGTTTGAACCACTCAAGTTGGCTTGAAGTCGTGCCTTGAATTGAAAGTACTGCTCTTTGGCTTGGGCGACTTCTTGAGCCGTGCCGGTTCCGTTTTCTAGGTTAAACGTTGCGAACTGAGCGGTTGCGATCGCACTGTTGCGGCCGATCGATGTCGTGGAAACGTTGCGATAGGCGACGTACAAATCCCAGTAAGCGTTTTCGATGTCGCGGACCAAGTTGCGAACCTGGACTTCAAAATCAACGATCGCAACATCTTCGTTCAAGCTGGCCAGGACGACAGGAATGCGATTGATCAATGTGCCGCGGTTTCGCGCCAGTGGATGCTGAACCTGAGCTTCAATGATCGCGGTCCAATCGCTGGGAACAGCCCTCGCCGTTGGCAAAATCGGTGTGTTGTTTCGTGAGTAAAGGATTTGTTGGCGAAGCGTCGCAACGCCGCCCGTTGCCAATCGCTTACTGATGGCCGATTGCTGTGTTGTGTTCGCTGCCTGAGATTGGACGGGGTTGATGACGTTAGCGACACCAACGTTTTGAGCGCGGTCGGTTGTCGAATAGTCGATGAATCCACTTGCTTGGGCGTCGAATTCAGCCAACGCGTCTTCGACACCGCCAACTTGTGTGGCACGCAACGCACCGTTTGGCAGGATCCGATTTCCGTTGCCGTCGACGGTCAGCGGGTTGGTTTGAGTCGTGGATTGCTGGATTGGCAGATCGTAGATGCTGCCAAACTGCTCAGGTGCTCCGCTGCTGAATTGAGCGGCAACGTTTTGGCGGAACTCGGCGTTTCCGCTGGTGGTGACAAAGTACTTGGAGTTTTGTAGCGCGATCGAAACGCATTCTTCTAGGCTCAAATCCCAGAATTGATAATCATGGTTGCCCAACGACAACGGCGGGAGTGCTTCGGTTGTCTCTGCCAGGCTTTCGACTTGTACGTCGGGATAAGAAATCTGTGTCGCGGAACTCAGGTAGTGCTGAAGGTCGGGTGACTCATTCAGAAAGAACGGTTGAGTTGGTGCGCATCCACACGACATCAGAATAATGATTCCGAGTTGTATGTAAGCGGTAATGCGAAACAACGAGCGTTTCATGCTCTGGGCTTCCCTTGGTCTCTCTGGCGTCAAATTCACCAAAACAGCGTCGCACTTGCGACAGGTGAATTCTCGGACAGCGTGATTGGAAAGCCCCCCACCAAAGATCGTTTTTGCATCCTGCGATGCAAGCACGGTCCTCGTCCAAGATGTTTATCGGTGGGCGGATGGGTAAACTTTGACGGTTCTGTAGAAAATCCGGATTAGTTTTCGGATTGAGTTTCCCGGGCAAGTTTCACCAATGGTTTTCCCGTGAATTCGCAGCACCACTGTGCGACGAAGAATAGAAAGGGAGCTACCAGCACGAAGCACAGGCCAAGCGAATCTGACGCAAACTCGTTCACTCGCGTGCGCTTCGTGCTAGTAAGGACTCCGTTTTGTTCGGGCCACTACTACTTAAGGCCACTGCCAACTGGACCATTGAGCGATTCCTGGATCGCGTCTTTCATCCGCTGCAACGGCTCCGGCGAACGGGGAGTCGCAGAGTCGAGAATGGTCTCGCCACTGGGCGGTAACAGTGGCAGCGTTTCTGGCTCGATAGCAGCTTCGATCTCCGCCCGATTGGTTTCGGGTAATACGGGAACTTCCAAAATCGATTCCATCGCCTCTGACTCCATGGATTCTTTGCTTGGAACCAAGTCTGGACGGGTGACTTCGGGGTCATCGTCGTCGAATTCCATCGCGTCAATCGCGTCACTGGGTTCCTGGTAGGGAGTCAGCGGCAATTCAGTTGGCTCTGCCGCTTCGAGCCGTTCTGGGGTTGGGGTTTTCTTGCTTGCAAGCGAAACACGTGGGCCAATCCGCAACGCTTCCCAAGGTTTGGGATAGAAATAGTGTGGCTCGATTCGGCCGAGGTCTTTTTCGTAGGCACCGAGGTGTTCTGCTCTATGCCAAGTCATCGCTTCTTGGCTGGATGGCGCGATCAGGTAGGCGATTTTGCCCGGAAGGTACCGAGGTCGGTTGCAAGTTCGGCGATAGGACTCGCGACAGTCATTACCGATCGGGCCGATGAGATCGATCGGCTGAGTGATCGGCTTGCACTGACTATGGGGTTCGTGGGCGAACGCCGAGACAGAAAGGCTTATTGTCAGCAGTGCAAAAGTTAGCAGTGCAAAAGTTAGCAGTGCAAAGGTTCGGCGGGCCATTCATCGCTCCTTCGGGAAACAGCACCTTTATCTCAAGACCAACCATCGTTTTGGTCTTCGATATGGTATTGCTTCGTCGCTGTTGCGAGCAAAAAATAACCGGTTGCCGAATAAGCCGGATGTGTGGGGCGATCGGGTTGCTAGCGTTATGTTTGTGCGGGTTCGTTACTAGGACGACCCATTTTTGTAGCGCATTCGGTAGTGGCGGCCAAGCGTGATGAGGCTGATCAGCCACATCGTCCCGAACAACAGCGGCGCGATATTGATCAAATACACACTCACCAAAGCGACGCCAAAAAAACCCAGCCCAAAGATGGCCGAACCGCCCCAAACATGCCCGCTCATGGCGATAAACCCAAACCCGCTCATCGCTGCTGCCAGCGGAAATAGCGCGCGTCGATCGATATCACCAAGTGCCAACATCAGATTGACAACCCCCAACGCCGCCAAATAGCCCACCCAAATTGACCAGACAGGACGTTCGGCAACGGTTCTGGGTGAAAGCGATCCGCCACGAGCCCAATAGACAAGGCCCCCGATTACCAGCAGCATCGCGAAACGCGGAGTCAAATAGGCTGCCCATCGTTCGTAACCGAAAACATCAAGCACGAACATGATCACGTGCGTGACGAAAATGATGACGCCAAGCGCGTAAAGTGTTTTCCCCCAAGCGCCAAAAACACTTTCGTGTTGGTCTCGGCGGATCTCTCTGGCAAACCGGTCGAACAATCCGCTTGCTGCCGCCGATGTGTCTTCGCCGGAGAGGAAACGTTGCAAATCGTTAGCCAACGCGTCTGCGGTTTGGTAGCGCAATTCGGGTTCGTAGCGAATCGCTTTCAAACAAATATTTTCCAAATCCGATGGCACTTCGCGTCGAATCTGTCGCGGCGATTCGGGTTCGTCCTGCAATACGCTTCGCAATACTTCAGCCGCAGACGGCCCTACGTGTGGTGGCTGACCGGTCAACAAGGCGTACAAAATCGCTCCCAGCGAATAGACGTCCGTCAGCGCATCTCCATCGCCGCGCCCGCACGCTTGTTCAGGGCTCATGTAGTGGGGCGTTCCCAGCACTTGGCCGGTTCGCGTGATCATGCTGCCTTCGCGATGCCATTTTGCCAACCCAAAGTCCGTGACCAGCGGATGTTCGTTTTGACGAAGCAAGATATTCTCCGGCTTCAAATCCCGATGCACAATTCCGGCTCGATGCGCGTAACTGACCGCTCTGGCGATATCGCGAACCATCGCCGCCGACTCGGCATCATCGAATTTTCCGTCATCGACGCGTTGCTGTAATGTGGGACCTTCGATCAGCGTCATCGAAAAGTACTCGTAGCCCTGCCATGAACCGATCTCGTGAATCGGGATGATATTGGGATGGTTCAATCTGGCTGCGGCTTCTGCTTCGATACGAAATCGCTTGCGTTCTTCTTCACCCGCCAACAATCCGCTGCTAATTAATTTCAAAGCAACCGCCCGCTCCAAACCTTGCTGGCGAGCCCGATAGACGACGCCCATTCCGCCTCGGGCGATTTCCGACTGGATCTCGTAAGGACCAACCTCCGTCCCGATTAAGGTCGACATTTCTGGCGTCGGCGTGTCACCAAGCCAATGATGATTGCGAAAGAAACTTCGCAATTCGTCGGCGTGACCGGGATACTGATTGAGATACGTCTCCGGATTGGGTTGCCCGCCTTGTTCGATCAGCTCCAAGTATTCGGCCATGATCGATTCCAGCGAACCACTTTCGTGGGCACGATCGCTGTCACTGCTCGTAGAACTCATCGGTTTGTTCATGCCCCAATTGTACCTGCTTTTGAGCGCGGGAAACTCGTTTCGGCCTACGTGTTGACTGCTGTTTTCACGTAGAAAGCCGATTCTAGTCGCCACAATGATCTTGCCACCGACAGCGAACAATTGCGAAAAACAGTTTGCTAGACAAGTTTAGATTATTGCCGATAATCAGCTGTTTCTACCCGCGTTTTTGCTCGCCCGTGACGAAGATAGACCGTTATATCCTGCTGCTTTATTTACGGACGGTATTCGTCTGTTTTTGCAGCATTGCAGGCATTTTCATCGTGTTTCACGCGTTCACGTCGATGGACGAGTTCGTCCAATTGGGCCAACAGGGCGACGGGCTCTTTCCAGCGATGGTTCGCTACTACGGACCGTACATGCTGTTGCTGTACGATTGGACCGGAGCAATCATCTCTTTGCTTGCCCTGCTGTTTGTCGTGGGCTGGTTGCGGCATACTGGCGAATTGACCGCGACTCTGGCCGCCGGAATTTCGCACGGTCGTATTTTAAAACCCATCATCTACGCGACACTGGCCTTGGTGATTTTGCAACTAGCCAACCGGGAACTTGTGCTACCCAAATTGCGTGACGCGTTGTCGATGAAAACCAAAGACATTGCTGGCGATGCCGAACAATCGATTTTGCCTTGCTACGACAAAACAAGCGGGATTTTACTGGAAGGCAAAGTGCTGCTTTCCAGAAAGCGTGTCATCGTGCAGCCAAGTTTTCGGCTAGATGGCGACTACAAAGATTACGGCGCCATATTGAATGCGCAAACAGGAACTTGGGTCGACGCAACGTCGCAGCATCCCGCCGGCTACTTGTTGGACGGCGTTAGCAAGCCGGATACCATCGACCAACTGCCATCGATTGGAACATCCGATCGACCGATTTTGATGACCAGTCGCGATCAGAACTGGTTGTCGTCGCGTCAGTGTTTCGTCGCCACCACCGTGACAACGGAATTACTGTCAACAGACCAATCATCTACGCGGCTTTCGTCGGTCGCCGAGCTGGCTGATCGGGTAAAGAACCCAGCAGTACACAGCAGTTTAAGTTTGCATGTGCTGTTGCACGAACGGGTCATTCGTCCGCCACTGGATTTTGTCTTGGTCTTGCTGGGATTGCCATTGGTAATCAATCGCCGCGATCGCAATCTATTTGTCATGATTGGAATCGCTGTTTTGACCGTCCTGTTTTTCTTCGCGCTCAAAACAGTTAGTAGTGTGATGGGCGGCAGCGGTTACTTGCTGGCACCCCCGATAGCCGCTTGGGTTCCGCTATTGATATTGGGGCCGATCGCCTATGTACGCCTCCGCGAAGCGCAGACGTTATGACACCTGCCGACATTTCGATCGTGATCCCCACCATGAACGAGGAAAACACGATCACACCAAGCGTGCGGAGTTGCATTGACGCGGGCGCCACCGAAATCATCATTTCCGACGGTGGTAGCACGGACGCGACGAAGCAGCTTGCCAGTGATGCGGGCGCGACCAAGATCGTTCAATCGCTACCGGGACGTGGCACCCAAATGAATTCGGGAGCCGTGTTTGCGACCAAAGAGTTCGTGTTGTTTCTGCATGCTGATGCGCGACTGGACCCGGATTGCTTAAAACAAATTTGCAACCTGGATGATGTCGTTTGGGGAGCGTTCAGGCAGCACATTGATGCACAACGGCTGGTTTATCGATGGCTGGAAACGGGCAACGCGATGCGAGTCAAATGGCGCCGGATGCCTTTTGGTGACCAAGCGGTTTTTGTGAACAGAAGTGTGTTCAAGGAACAGGGCGGTTTTGAAGAAGTCCCTTTGATGGAAGACTTGCGATTCGCAAAAACGATGCGAAAAGTCTCCATGCCCGTTTTGCTAACTGGTCCCGTCACGATCAGCGCAAGGCGATGGGAAAAAAATGGCGTGGTCCGACAAACGCTACGTAACTTTAAAATCCAGATCGCGCATGCACTCGGAGCGTCGCCAGAAACGCTCGCCCGCTGGTATGGTTGATTTTGGCAAGAACGTGACGGGCGCCCCCTACGCTACGTTGGCGTGTCGACATCGTCCCAGTCCGCTTGCTCGAATCGAATCAGCCAATTGAGCGCGTGTTGGCGTTCGACAAGCACTCCGCCATCCAATCCTTTCGGCGGTTCCTGCTCGTTGATGTTCGCTTGGCGGGCGGCCCACAAAAGACGTTGGTTTTGATCCAGAGCATCCAATATTTGTGACACGGGTCTTAGTCGTGCCATGTTTACGATTTGACGATCATCGCGCTGCACCATTGTTTGAGCGACCAACGGGACGTCGCAAATACCGTCCGCAAACGAAAGTTCTTCATGGAATCCCAGCGCCCACTGCAACAGGTACAGGCCCTCGTATCTCCACGCCATTTCGATCACGCGTTGCTGCTCGGGAGAATCGTTGTTTAGAAAATCAGATTCTTGTGGCGTTGTGGCTTGAAAAGCCATCGGTGATTTCGATTGCAATTGATCGATGGGAATCGCCCGCCCAGACGCAATCGATTCGGCGCGAACGGCGACAATAAACAACGCGATCGATCTCCAAGCGACGTCTTCGGCGCTACGCAAAAAGACTTCCCTTTCACTGATCACCGGAGGCAGCAGCTCTGGAACGCTGATCCCCTTTGTCATCAGTTCTTGTTCGACTTGCAATTTGCGGCCTCGCGCGTCAGCGGGAAACGGAATTTGTGCTTCTTCGGCAGGTTCGCCGGTATCCGGATCTACCAACACTGCACCCGCAGGATCTCGTACCGTTGAGTCAGGCAGAAAGAACACGCTGTTACTTTCCCAACCCCAATCCGAAAGCGCATCGAGCGCCGATTCTTCGATCTCAAAGCTATAGTGATTCTGAACTCGTTCGATATGCCGCATCATCGCATACAAAGTCGAACTCATCTGTCGCTTTCCGCCATCAAGCACAAAGCCGATGAACCCGTGCAAGTGATTGACAAGTTCATTGTCGGTTCGATCGCGATGTCCGATCATTTTGTGGTCAAAAGAAAGATCCACTCGATCAAGACAAGTGGAGTAGGCGTTCACAAGGATCGTCACAGCAGGGCCAGGCGCAAAAAAGAATGTCGGACGTCAAACAGAAAGCACTTTTGTTTGACGCCGACATTCTAGCGTTGCTAATCCCTGTCAACATCCCGGGAATCGTGCCCCACAACGAACCCAAGAAAATCACATGACCAACAACAAGCCGAAAAAACTCCCTCAGTTGGAATGAGCAACCAACGTTTCGGGTGTTTGTTCTACGTCGTTGTGGCGATTTGGTTCGTGAATAATTAATTCATACGAAAAAGCACCTAACAGTTGATTCTCCGGCCCATCATGGCATTCGCGACAGGATTGCACATTTCGCAATGCGCCCATCATCTGCAGCGTTTGTCCGTTGCGTTGATGGTGGATCGGATCCCCTGCGACCAGTCGCCCAAGTGCCTGTGTCTCAAATGAAGACAAGTCCCTGGTGGGTGCCGTTTTTGCGTTGATCAATTCAGGCAAGGTATCCAGTTCGTAGGCCACCGGTTTGTCGTGATAAAGCAATCCAATCAGCTGCAATTTTCGAAGTGTGAAATCGCGGCGAATCTCCCGAGCGTCTTCGTCCCAATATTCCAGAGGTGCGTGAGCCTGCCTTGTTTGTGTTTCTTGGGTCGTGTTGGGAGTTGTCATCGCGTGCGACAAAAAACCCGCGACCGAATTTACATCGCGCACGTCGCCCAAACGCGAATCATCCACGAACCACTGTTCGTAAGATCGATGCGCGGAACTGAATCTCGCGATTACCTCGGGGCTCAGTGGAGCCATTGATTCTTGCGCAGACTGTTGCGATGTCTCTTGCTGTGTTGAATCAGAAAGTTCGATGTCGGTGGAATCACGACTCAAAGGTGGTGTGATGTCGATCAATTTTCCATGATCCTGTGCGACCCACAGCGGATCGTATCGCATTCGCCCGACTCCAAAGTCATCGGCGACCAGAAAATGGTAGACCGCTGTTTGGTGAATCGCACGGATCGCGGATGCCCTGAACCCAAATTCTTCATTAAGACTTTGTGACGGTTCGCCATCCAGAGAGCCGCGCGGAGTCTCATTCACAACCAACACGGGCGCGTCAGGATGGGCGGCGACACGATCAATCAACGACACATACGGTGTTTGCTGGCGGATATCCAAGACCGTGCGAACACGATTGAACGCGGGCGCGGCAAAGAAACAAAACAACGACACACTGCAGAGCATCAAACAAACCGAACGCTGCCGCGTGCCATCGCGAAAGCGACCTTCGATACAGCCAAAAACAAACAGCAGCAAACCAAAAAAGATCAGCATTGCCGAGTTCAAAAAGAAACCAAGACCTGCCAGTGCTACGGCAGTTGCAAACGTCAAGGAACGACGCTTTTTGTTTACATAGACAATCGCGACCCCGCACACCACCGCGGAAATTCCTAACACAGTCATTGCGTTACACTCCCAAATTTAAAGGGTATTCCTGAACGGAAAAGAAGAGGCTTTTCAATGTACGAAACGCCAAACCTGTTTCGCAAATGAATTCGGGAAAAAACCATGTGTTTGTTCTCACAAGCGTCAAGAGACCTTTGTGATCAATCTCACGAAAGCCGCCGAACGCAAATCAAACGACTGCAATGGCCGGTAACAGCAACTGTCATCAATCGCGCTGTTGCCCAAACGTAGCAAGGCAAATTTTGCGCATGAAAAACCCTGGCAATGCTGTGCAATGCCAGGGTTCTTTGTAGCGTCATTATCTGCTTGCAAAATTAAGCAAGACCCAATTGCTTGTGGACTTGCTCCAAAGTTTGTCCGTCCAGGTTCAGCGCTTGCCCCAATTCTTGTAGGTAAGCGACTTCTTCGCGGGTGTCGACTTTGACCGTTGCACACGACAGTGCGTAAACCTGAGTCGCCAATTCTTGTGGAACGCTGCGTGCGAATCCTTGAACATCCAATGGGCTGGAGAATTCTTGACGCAAGAAATCTGCTTCGCTTTGGTCGATCTCGCCAAGACGTCCGATGATGTTCTGCTGCTCGGTCTCGTCAATTTGGCCATCCGATTTCGCTGCGTTACACATCGCACGAATCAACACGGTTGCTTGATCGTTGACTTCTTGTGCCGGTGGCGCTGCTGCTGGTTCGGGTGCCGATCCGCCACCACCTAAAAGTGATCCAAGCATTCCAGCGCCGCCAGCTCCCGCTGCGGTTTTCATCAGTGAGCCCAGTAATCCAGAAGTAGCTCCGCCACCGGCAGATCCACCGCCGCCACCACCGAGCATTCCGCCAAGTAGACTTCCAAGGCCACCTCCGCCTCCGCCACCGCCGACAGCGCCTTTCATCAAAGACCCTAGAAGATTGCCACCTGTTGCGTTATTCCCCAGAAGACTTCCAAGTAGTTTGACTGCGTCCATAAATCCGTTCCTCCGCCACTCGCGGCGATTGCGACCGTCATGAAACGGTCTCGTATTAAGTTGTGGCGAAATCGCCTGTTGACAAAACTATATCAACATTCACTGAACAAAGTTCTACCGTAATTCGCATTTCGCTTCAAAGCGGGTTGATGGCTTCTAAGGAACTTTCGCGCAGCTTTGCAGCTTTTTGATAGAGGGAAACCAGTGTTAATTGAGGTGTCAGTGAAGAATAAAACACTGCCGTTTTTGACTCGTTGTGCTGGACACTTTTCACGTGTGTGGCGTACATCGCATCGCAATCGCTTCGTCTCGACGTCATAATGCACCAGCCGTGTTTCATTCCCAAAGTTTGGCTTTTACTAAGGCGATTAGTTGATGCTCGCGAATTCTCTGCTTAACTGCGATCAAACGACGATTCCAAGACGTTTTTTTGTGACGATACTTGTTTTCCTTTGGGCTGTGGTCGCCTTGATGGGCCAGCGAAAAGCTTTTTCCGAACAGCCAAACATTGTCTTTGTAATCGCCGACGATTGCACGTTTCGCGACTTGGGATGCTATGGCGGTCAAGCCCATACGCCCAACATCGACAAATTGGCGACCGAAGGCATTTTGTTTTCAAAATGTTTTCAAGCAGCCCCCATGTGTTCGCCAACTCGACACAATATTTACACCGGTTTGTATCCCGTGAAATCCGGCGCGTACCCCAATCACACTTTTGCCAACGCTGGCACCAAGAGCGTCGCTCACTACTTGCAGGCGCTGGGCTATCGGGTTGCGTTAAGTGGAAAAACGCACATCGGTCCCGCCAAAGTCTTTCCGTTTGAGTATTCCGGAAAGAAAAATCCTGACATGGCTGCGATCGACAGTCTTTTTGGCGAGTGCAAAGCGTCAGGCAAACCGTTTTGTGTTTTCGCTTGTTCCAACGAGCCGCATTCACCGTGGAACAAAGGTGACGCGTCGCGTTACCCGCCCGAGAAAATCGATCTGCCACCGTACATCGTCGACACACCGACCGTGCGTGAAGCGTATAGCAAATACTTGGCCGAGGTCACTTACTACGACGATCAGGTCGGGCAGATATTGGCACTGCTAGACAAACACGACCAGGATGAAAATACGCTTGTGATGGTAGTCAGCGAACAGGGAAATTCGTTTCCGTTCGCCAAGTGGACTTGCTACGGACACGGATTGCAGTCAGCAATGATTGTTCGCTGGCCGGGCAAAGTGCAAGCGGGGACAAAGACCGACGCAATGATTGAATACACCGACATCACACCGACTTTTGTTGACGTGGCGGGTGGCGAAGTGATCGAAGATCTTGATGGCAAGAGTTTTGCAAATGTTCTGCTTGGCAAATCGGCCACCCACAAAGAATTTTCGTTCGGCGAAATGACAACGCGAGGAATCATCAATGGGAGTGACGAGTACGCGATACGTACCGTTCGTGATCATCGTTATCGACTGATTTGGAACCTGAACTACCAAAACAAGTTCACGAACGCTTGCACGAAAGCGGACTACTTTCAATCGATGGTCCGTAAAGCTCAATCCGGTGACAAGACGGCAAAGACGCTTGTTGACAAATATCACTATCGTCCCGAGTTCGAGTTGTACGATTGCCAGACGGACCCCTTGGAGATGAAAAACCTAGCCAGCGACTCTCAGTACGCTGACACGATTGCGTCATTGAAAGCAGAACTGGATCGATGGATGAAATCCCAAGGCGACATGGGAAAAGAGACTGAAATCGAAGCCGTTCTGCATCAAGGTCGATACAAAAAAATGTCACGCGCCGAAGCACTCGAGGCCTACGAGACGCGCAAGACGACTAAGTCGAAAGGCAAGTCCGCTGGCAAGAAGAGCAAGAAAAAGGCTGCGAAGTAATGCAGAAAGACGCCCAGAGACGCCCAGTGGCGCAAAAGAAAACCCCGCTATTAACGGGGCTTTTTTAGAGGCGACGATGGGATTCGAACCCATGAATCGCTGATTTGCAATCAGCTCCCTTAGACCGCTCGGGCACGTCGCCATGTGTTTGACTTCAACCTTGGAAGCCCGTTTAGATTGGGCAAGGTAGAGAAAGAATGCGGCATCGTCAAGATGCTTCCATTCCCGTCAGATTGAGTCTATCGGACGTATCAGACGTCGTACTTGAATGACGTATGCAGTTTAGCGCAGGTTCGAGGGCATCCGTTTTGCTGGCAAAATTTTTGGATGCGCAATATCGGGAAAGCTGGCTAAAACGAGCCGAGTTGTCGGCGTTCGACATCGCTTAGTAGTTTCATCAACGCACCACGCAGCTCACGGACTTTCAGGGGCAGTCCAAGCAGCATTCGATTGCTACCGCGTCGTGCTTCGGCAATGATCCGGCTCTGTTTTCGGTCAACCAGCAAGATTGACGGGATTTCGGCAGTATGTTCGGTCGTGGCGAACTGGTTGAACGCTTCCAATGCCAAATTACCCAGTTCCGCAGCACCAAAGATCACACAATCGGCCGGCTTGTCTTCGTCCGCGATAAATCTGGCCAACGCCCGGTTAGGATCTTGAATAATCAATACACGGTAGCCGCGCGATTTTAACCTTTCGCGGATCGCGTTCTGCAAGTTGGGTTTCGTTTCGACCAACATCACCACATAGCCTTCGCCCTCTGCCGTAGGCAATTCGTCTTCTTCCATCGTCTGGCCATCTTCGTTTCCGGCATCCGGGTTGTTTTTGCGATACTCCAGATGGTCGATCGCCTTTTTAATTTCGTCTCGAAGTGCCGCGGCGCTTTGCAGCCGTTTATCGGGGTTGAACTCCATCGCTCGTTGAACGATACCGTTGGCAACGCCGGGAACATCGGGGACTAGTTCGTGAAGCGGTCGAATGTCTTGAAACCGCGAGATATTCAATCGCTGAATTCGGTCACGCGTCTCTGTTAGCGCGGGCTGGCCAGCCAACATGTGATAGAGCATATTGCCCGCGAAAAAGACGTCGCTACGTGGGTCGTCTTTGCGAACGCTCGTTCCTCGTTCCAAAGCGGCGTAGTCGATCGCGCGTGCGTTGGGACAATCCGCCATTTGTTCGGGGTTATTGCGATCCGTCAGCGCGGCCAGTCCAAAGTCGACGAGTTTTGCTTTTCCGTCAGCAGAAATCAGAACGTTTGACAATTTCAAGTCACGGTGTGAAATCCCAAAGCTTGCCGCGTGTGCAAGTCCGCTTGAAATCTCGTGCATCAATCGCAGCGAAAGATCGCCTGGAAGTTTGCCACGAATTCGAACAAGTTCACGCAGCGTCTGGCCTTCGACAAACTCCATCACCAGAAACGGATTACGTACATCGGGGACAACGTCCACGATGCTAACAATGTTTGGGTGCCGTAGTTTCAGCCCCATCCGGCCTTCACGCAAAAACTGCTCCAGCTCCTTCGCTTCGTCGCGAAAACGTTTCCGAAGCACTTTTACTGCAAAGACTTCATCACCCAACTGAGCACGGTAGACCCTTGCAAACGTACCAGCACCAATCACATACAGGACTTTGTAGTCGCCGTAGTAGAAACCAGACTTGTCGCCCTTAAGAATCTTTTCGGTCTGCAATGTTGTCACAATTCCATTGCGTTGCAACACATTGATTACTTCTTTGAGCGAATGGTCTCCCACGCCCAGTTCGTTTCTTGCCTGTTCAATACGCCTACGTTCGGCAAGCCCGAGGTCGGAGACACGGCGTATAAATTCGTCTGGTGTTGGTAAATCCATCGATACTACGAAGTCGTCGGCGAACGGTGGGATGAGAAAAGGCCCGGAAACGTAGATAGGGCGAATGCCGGTCGCTGCTTCATATTCTACACAGAAAAGTAGAATCTGACGAAGAACTAAACCGTCCAGAACCGCCGCAAAACGGCGTTTTTACATCCCCGCGATGCCGAAAATTCCTACAAACCGCTCACACGTTAGGTTCTTACATTATCGCTGAGCAACTCCATTTTGCCGGAGTTGCCGATACCGACAAGCCGTCTAGCGTTAAGACATTGCCAGTGACAACATCGACAGGCATTGGGGGCATCACCGGCGCAGTGAAATTTCCAGGCCGGTGTACAATAGCCGAATGACCTTAAAACGAATCAGCCATTGGATCGCGCCGGTCGTGATCGCAACGCTATTTGGTTCGTTTTTGATTGGCCAAGATCGTTTGGCGTTCCGCGATGTTAGCCATTTCTACACGCCACTGTACGACTACGCGGCTGAACGAACGGCGGACAATTGGTTACCGCTATGGAACCCGTTGGACCAAACGGGGATGCCGCTGGTCGGCGAGACAACCACTGCCGTTTTTTATCCTGTTCGATACGCACTGTTTTCTTTGCCGCTGGAAAATGCGATCGCATGGTACGTGGTCCTGCATCTAATTCTTGCGTCGTTCGCAGCGACCTGGGCGGCCCGCCGCGCGGGAGTATCCGATGCATGCGCGGCCGTTGCGGGAATCTGTTATCCGTTGTGCGGAAGCGTTTTGTTTCTGTACAGCAATCCGCCATTCTTGGTCGGCGCCGCGTGGTTGCCGTTTGTGCTGGGGGCTTTGGTCGCCAAACGATCGATGACGCTGCGATCCAGATACTCAATAGGCGGTTTCTCGCTGGCGATGATGATTCTAGCGGGAGATCCACAGACCGCATTGCACGGCGTCATGGTTTCGTCAGCCGTTTGGCTCTGTCGATTGCGGAAACCAGATATCGAATTTCCAACCAAACAAGCTGCGGTCGCGATCACTTTGTCCGCACTGATCGCTGCGGCATTGTCCGCGCCACAAATTGCGGCTTCGGTTTCATGGAGTCGACAAAGCGAGCGGATTCACGCGGTTAAATCTGGGGCGTGGTATTTGCCACCTCAAACCGAATCGGTTCGCGGCGAAGCCTACCAATTTTCGCTTCCTCCGTGGCACGTCGCAGAGTTGTTGACTCCCAACGCATCGGGAAACGCCTTTCCGATCAACCGTCGCCTGTCACGGCTTGTGCCCGGCGAAAGTCGAATGTGGACTCCGTCAATCTATATGAGCATGTTGGCGTTTGTGGCGCTGATCGTTTCAATTTCGCACTGGCGCCAACGCGGAGCGGATGCTTGGTCTGCGATCGCGGTTGTCAGTTTGTTGCTTTCGTTCGGGCACTTTGGTTTGGTTTGGTTAATGCAACAAATTCCTGGCGTACTGGGAAACGTCGACAGCGCTATCGGCGGCGCGTATTGGTGGCTTTACCAGTTCTTTCCCGGCTACAGTTCGTTTCGGTACCCGGCGAAGTGGTTACCCGTTTTTTCGTTGGCGGTGGCAATCGTGACTGCGCGGTTCCTGCAACAACGCATGGACGTTTTGCAAGAAAGCAATTCAAACCGAGAATTCAATGCTGTGGCGCTGGTGATTGCGATTGGAATCGTCGTTGCCTACACCGGCATTGTTTTTATGCGGCACAAAATCCAGGCAAACGCCTCTTTGGTCGACGAATACTGGGGCCCAATGGATCCAAGTGGCGGCATCAGCCAAATTCGCTGGTCGTTACTGCACAGCGTGCTTTCGTTGGCCGCTATCCTTCTGGTGATTCGATGGGCGACCCGTTTCAAGAATGCACGAGGGGCCGTTTTCGTTTTGCTGTTGATCGTCGCCGTTGACCTGGGCATTGGAATGCGAGGCTTGATCGCAAGTACCAATGCCCAAAATGAAGCAGCCGTAGTCGAGCAAATAGAGGCAACAAGAGCGACCTCCGACGATACATTTGTCTTTCGCACGATCAGAAATGGTGGCTGGCCAAAACAATGGAAACAATCCAACAGCCAGCAACGAATGGACGAAGTCGCCCTCGCCGAACGAATCGCATGGTTTGGCCGCTGGCATTTGCATGATCGTGTCGCAGTACTCAATAACATGACGTCGATCCGTTCGCAGTCAACCGAACTGTTTTGGAAATCGGCAAACGAAATCGCGAGCGAATTGAGCGCCGGTGAACAACGCAAATTCTGGCTGTCGATTTGTCATTGGTTGCGCGTGACAGACGTCTTGAGCATTACCAGCCAACCGATGAATTCCAATTCGTCGTTTGGGGACCTCGTTTTGCCAAACGTTCAGCTAAAGCCATTGCAAAACGAAGACGACGTTTCGGCGTTTTCACTGCACGCTGATTGGCAGGAGGTTGATTCGAGTTCGATGGAGACGCGGCAAGTAAAACTGATGTTGCGTCAGATCTACGAAAGTGGCGACGACCGCCAGCTGATCGTTCAAAAACCCGACTCGGACACCGCACTCAAGCCGGGTTTCTTGTTGGATCGATCGGTGACATTCTCGACCAATATTGACACGGCAAAGGACGCGTTATTTGTCCGGAGGGTATTCCAAGACGGCCACTGGACTGCGGTCGCTACGAACCGTGAGAGCCAGGAACGCAGAATATTGGCCGTTCGGAAAGTTGATCTTTTAAAACAGGGCGTCATTGTGCCAGCGGGCAAGTGGAATTTACAGTTTTACTACTCGCCAAGATGGCTGGCACCAAGCTTGATGATTGCTGTGCTGGCCTGGGGATTCTGCTTGCTTAGTTTGTTGCAAACAATTCGCCTGCGGTGGCGTGATCGCCTTGCCGCTCCAGATCCAACAGACTCTGTTTTGTCGCAAGACCTCCAGGAGCACTGAATCCACGCAGTTGCCCATTGGATGCGATCACACGGTGGCAGGGAATGACCAACAGAATTCGGTTTCGTGCCATGGCTGCCCCAACCGCTCGGCTCGCTTTCTCGTTGCCAGCCTTCTTCGCAAGCTGTTTGTAAGTCAATGTTTTGCCCGGCGGAATCTCGCGGCAACCCTTATAAACAAGGCGCGAAAAATCCGTCCAGCCAGTTGGATCAACGGTTACGTCATCAAACGTTTCCTTGCCCGTTCGACAGAATTCAACAAGCTGGGCATCGAACTTTTCAACCATTCGCAGCGATTGCTTTGCCAATTCAGTGGCGTTTGGCGTTGGCAAATCTGGTTGTTGCAAAGCGATCCGGTAGAGCCCAATATCAGTCCAGTGCGACCAGATTGGACCAAGCAGCGTGACGTGTTTTTGGATAAACATGGGCTACAAACTACTCTGGAAATTCAGGGATCATTTGCCGATGCAGAATCGACTAAATACTCGGTCCAAGATGTCGTCAGTGTAGACTGCCCCGGTGACTTCACCAATACACGCAGCCGCCGTGCGCAGTTCCGCCGATACGAACTCGTGGCCTTGGGTTGCTTTGGTCAGCTGGATTGCTTGATCGATCGCCGTAATCGCGTTGGCCAGCGTTCCCCGGCATCGGGCGGCTGTTCCGACCACGCTACCGGTTTCTTCTGAATCGATTCCAACGATGGCATGCCGAATGGACTCTTGCAGCGCGTCAATTCCTGCCCCCGAAACGCTGCTGGTCGCGATCCAGCCATCGGGCATTTGGCCTGCATCGACCAAGTCAGATTTGGTACCGATGAAAATGTCTTGAACACTTTGGCGTCGACTTTCTGCCGCGTGTGTCAATTGATTACACGCAGATTCCAGGTCCGTTCGAGTCGCGTCGACGCACCAGATCCGAATCGACGCTTCATCGCTTGCGCGATCGGCTTGGTCTTGTGAATGTTGTGAAATTTTGGCTTCGCTGTCATCTCCCAACACATCCTCGATCCCAGCGGTATCGACAAACTGAACCGGTAGCCCCCCAAGATCGTCATCAACCGTCACGATGTCTCGCGTGGTCCCAGCAACGTCCGCAACGATGGCGGCGTCGCGCTGGACAAGCCGGTTTAGCAATCGGCTCTTGCCAGCGTTGGGTTTGCCACGAAGTGCGATCACCGTTCTGGTGGAGACGCCATCACGCGAGAGCATTGTCTTTTGCGTTTGTTGCAATTGGACAATGATCTCGCCAAGTCGCTGAACGAGCGTTTCGTCGCTGACGAATTCGATGTCTTCGTCCACAAAATCTAATCCGGCTTCTACATCGGCCAACAGATCTAGGATCGTTCCACGAACCTGTTCCAACGGTCGTGATAGATTCCCCGAAAGTTGCCGCAGCGCGTGGTCCAGCGACCCGCGATGTTGGGCATCGATCACCCCTAAAACGGCTTCTGCTTGTGTCAGGTCCAATCGGCCTGCAAGGAATGCACGCATGGTGAATTCGCCTGGTCGTGCCGGACGTGCACCGGCGTCAACGATCGCATCCACGATTGATTGCAGGACAGGTAACGATCCATAGCTATGGAATTCAGCAGACGGCTGACCGGTGTAACTGCGTTTGGTCTGCCAGAGCGAAAGCCGCACATCGACCAACCCAATTGGCGGTGCGGTTTGGATTTTGGTTGCGAACGAAATGGCCGCCCGTTTGGATGGAATGTCGATCGACAATCGATTCAAAATGGCCGTCACATCTTTTCCCGACACCCGGACAATTCCGCGCGGAGCGGGCGTCGTAGGTGAAGCGATCGCGACGATCGTGTCATCAGAATCAATCATGGTTGGGTCGACCGCAGAATCCAATATGGCGCATCGCAGTGTGTTAAACGATCCAAAGATTGTAGCCTTTAAACGCCCGCACAGCTTCCGCCCTAGATTTCGATTTGGATCTCGCCACGTTCACCGGTATCAACCGCGGTATCCGTACCCGATCCACCGTGCAGCAGATCAAGCCCTGCTTCGCCCGTCAGCGTGTCATCGCCGACCGACCCGAACAGGTCATCATCGCCGTCGCCGCCTTTCAAGTCGTCGTTGCCACCACCGCCATTGATCGTATCGTTGCCTTCCCCGCCAAGTATTTCGTCGTTATCGCTTGATCCGTTGATGTCGTCATCCCCGTCTCCACCGTCGATAAAGTCGACGCCAGAACCACCAATGATGATGTCCCCACCGGCTTGGCCGAAGATCATGTCGTCCCCAGCACTACCATTGATTGTGTCGATTCCGGTGTCGCCGAAGATAAAGTCGTTTCCGCTTCCGCCGTTAAGAATGTCATTGCCCGCTTGGCCCAAGATCGTATCGACACCGGTTGCGCCGTCGATCGTATCGTCGCCAATTCCACCTTCGATCGTGTCGTCGCCGGAACCGCCATTGAGCACATCGTTACCGGCTCCGCCAAAAATATCGTCGTTGTCTGCATTTCCGCTGATCGTATCAACACCGTCTTGACCGTGGATGGTGTCGTTTCCGAACCCACCAAACACAGTGTCGTCGCCGGCGCCACCTTCGATCATGTCATTTCCGTTGTGGCCGCGAATCGTGTCATTGCCCGCGTCGCCAAACAGAAAATCGTCGCCCGGACCACTATTAAGGGTGTCGTCATCGTCGCCACCGCGTAGCGTGTCGGCGCCCGTGCTACCAACCAAGTTGTCTTGGCCCGCGTCGCCGTTCAGTTCGTCGTCGCCAGCGCCACCAGACAGCAAGTCGTTCGCGTCACCGCCAAAGAGAATGTCATTTCCGTTCATCCCAAAGACACGATCAGCGCCGATTTCACCGTAGAGAACGTCATCCCCATCGCGACCAAACAATTCATCGTTACCGGCTCCGCCAAACAATTCATCCGCTCCCGCTCCTGCGAACAAGCGATCGTTTCCATCGCCACCATAGATCGTTGTCGCCGTTGTGACGTTGGTTTGAAATCGGACTTCGTCGTTACCGCCGTTCGCATTGACGATCAACCTGTTCGCTGGAGCTGGCCAGGTACCAAAATCGATGCCATCGAATTCAATTTCTAAGTCGCCGGACACATCGTTGACGCGAATGATTTCTGCGTTGTCGGTTCCGTCCACAATCAAATCCGCGCCGTCAAAGTAAACCGGATTGGTGACTTCCCATCCGATATCTGCCAGCGATGCCCAGTCCAAACGCGTCGGCAACTTTCGTGTGCCCGTAAACAAAGACGGGTCCTGTGATACTTCTTGACCACCGTCCGTTGTCCCATCGGCAAAGTGTGCCAAATCGTCGTGCAATGGCACATTGCCACTGCCATCAAACTCGGCGACCGACAGGGGACCTGCAAATTCACCATTGACGATTTGTGCATTCCAAGAACCTGCTGCGCCAAATCCTAACGCGTGAAACAATTCGTGATAGGCAACGGAGCGAAAGTCATTTTCGTCTGCATCCAATCCGCTGGTGGATTCGCCAAAGTGCCAATTTGCTCCCACGCTATCGAACGTGATCGTCCCGCCCCAGCTCGCGAAATCTGTGTTGGTAGCGACGCCACTTTCGCCACGCTGCGATACGGTCGCGTTCCAAGCCGCGGTCCCAAAAGAAGTAAACCCTCCGAACCCGCCAAATCCAAGATCGTCACCTACAAGATCTCTCCCTCCTGCGTACACCACATATTCGTTAGCCGCTACCGTAGGGTCCCGCACGCTTTGCGGGGTACCGTCCCCGGGTGAAAAAAACTCTTGAGTCCAAGTGTTGACGCCCGATGGAATGATCGCTTCAAACGTATCGTTCAAATGGTTGCTGATGATTGCCGCGACGTCCTCCAAAGCTTCTCTTGCTTCGGTGTTCGCAAAAAAGTTCTGTGTGTCATAGGTGTAGTCCACAGTAATCGCGACAGCAAAAACGATCCGGGATTCCAGTTTCTCGGCGCCAAGCGACTGCTGACGTCGTGTCACACGATTTTTCGCACTTCTGCTGCGACGTTTTTTGGATCGAGAGAAAGGATTAAAAAACAACCGCGTCATAGCGAGATTCCTTACAACCTAGCGATACTTTCAACAAAACAAGACGAAGCAGGCGCGAGTTTATTGTTGACGTGACCTTGATCCTGTATGCACACACGTTCATGATCGTACAAATTCAGAACATAGATGCGAACGAATTCGAGAGAAGCGAATGATGAGTCAAATGAGAGTCCTTTTAGCTACTGCGATTGTGGTGTCTTTCCTGAACGTCATAACCAGTATTGACTTGTGTGCGCAATCCGCACGCGAAAAATTGTCCGACGCGATTTTGGACGGCGACAAAGATGCTGTTGCCGACATTTTGAAAACAGATGTCAAAATTGAATCACGCAACGAAATAAAGGAAACCCCTCTCGCAGAAGCTCTGTCCAGTGGCAGCGTGGAGATCGTTCAATTCTTGATCGATCGCGGCGCGGACGTGAATGCGAAAGTCTACGATGAACAGACTCCACTGATCTTGGTCGCAGCAAGTTCAGGAAGCATCGAACTGGTCGACGCGCTGATGAAACGCAGAGTCAACTTTCGCGCAACCGACAAGTATGGACAAAATGCTCGCGAAGAAGCCGCAATGTCAGGTGACAAAACCATTCACGATCGCTTTGCCAAAGCGGGACTCAGAACCGCATTCCCGCTGCACTGCGCCGCTGGCCTTGGGGATTTAGACGAAATCAAGCGACTGTTGAGAGCCGGCCAGAATGTTAACGGTCAAACAAGAGGCTGGCGCTACACACCGATCTTCTTTGCGTCCAGCGCTGGTAAGTCGAAAGCAATCTCGCTGTTGCTGGAATCCAAAGCCGACCCCAATTTGACATCGATTCTAAAAGAAACGCCGCTACATTTTGCGGCATCCGGAAGTGACGTCGAAGCTGTCCGCTTACTGTTAAAGGGCGGCGCCGATGTGAACGCAAAGACAAAAACAAATGACACCCCCTGGGACTGGAGCCACGACGACAGAATCACCGCGTTGCTGCAAGTCGTAGGGGGCAAAACGGGTTTCCAAGAAAAATAGCCAAACGTATTGGTGATCACTTCAAGATCAAGATCACTTCATCACGATGCCGTTATTTGCGGCGCGCTTCTTTTTTGCGTTTCCACGTATTTTGATCGTCAATTCCTTGACTCGCTGTGCAGCAGCGATGTCTGCTTTGCGTAGTAATCGCTGAGCTTGGAGAAGTTTTCCTAAGGTTGGTGGATCGCGTTCCAACCATGTTGCCAAGCCATGCGCCATCGCACTGTTTAACGCGCGATTGTCCCAGCCAGAAACCGACGCGGCTTGAACACAATCGCTTTGAGTAACCACGAACAACGGTCCCGCCATGCCCTTGCTCTCGAATGGCGGTTGTTTTGTCACTTGGCTCAACGCAGCGACTTCTGCCAGCGGCATCGTCACAACGACATATTGATCGGCCAACTGGAGCGACACAGCACCTGGTTGCTGCCTAGAATATCTCGGTCGATGCCAGTCGGAACTATCGTGCATGACGAACAAGATCGGACGCTTCGTGCGTTTGGCGTAATCGATCCGTTTCGCGGCTTCGGCTACCCTTGGTCCCGCTTCACTTACTCGCTGACCGAGGATTTTCTCGAAAACTTCTTTGTAAACAGATTGCAAATGGGGCAAAGGACGTGCGGCCAGAAGTTCGTGAACCATACGATCTTGGCGCGATTGCGAAATCAAGCCAGCTTGCTGATGGGCGATCGATACCTGTTGGGCTCGCGCCATCACAGCAGACTGTTTTGCTTCGTTAAATAGGCCAACCGCAAACGCGGCTTCATCAAGTAACTGTGCCGATTTCACCGGCCCGGTAACCGAATGGATAACGATCCCATTGGGCGTTAGAAAATGACTCGCAACATTTCCGCCGTTCTTGTTAACTTGATCGCCAACCTTGACGGCGCGAAAATCTCCGACTTGCTGATAGGCTGCGATGAAATTCTTGGCGAACGTTTCGCCAACACTGGGGTCCGACAGGGCACCTGCCCTGAATGCTGATGCGTTGTTTCATGTAAACCCGGGGATTTCAAAGTTTCCAGATACATGCATCAAGAAAACCATTTTGTCTTGCTCGGCCGCCATTCGATAGGCTTCGCGCGGCGAAGATGCCCATTGCAAGGCTGTTCCCAAAGATGGCATTTTGCTACACGCCCCGTCTTTGCAGACCGGCTTTGCGAAATCAGCCGCTTTGGGATCTTCCAAAGTACGAAACAGCTTGAAAGGTTTGGCCGCAACAAGTGGTTGATGTGGCTCAAGTGGCTGGGCGCCGGCGGTCGCTTGATCGGCGGTTTCTTCGTCGGTAGCTTCTTCGTCGAAGGGATCTTGATCAAAGGGATCTAAGCCGATGTCAGGTCGTTCCGCATTTGGCTCTGCTATCGGAACGTACTCGCACGGCGCAATAGCACATTCCAATCGCGATTGACTATTTGTCTTCTCGAAGATCGGTTGATCAAACGGGTCAGCGACACTTTCAGCCAACATCGATTCGGCGGCGGACTCGGCAACAGGCAACACCGGCGAAAAAATGGTTGCCGGAGAAGAATGAGATACCGGATGTGGGCTGGTGATCAGATTGGTGGACTGACCGCTACGCATCACAAACGCCAAAGTCGCAACGCAAAGAGTCGCCGAAGTCGCAACAGGCCATCGCCAGCGGATCCAGACAGAGTCAACGTCGACCGGCATGCCCGTGATTGCCTCGGGCACGGGTGGCCCAACAATAGGAGGCGCGGCGACTTCTTGGCCAGCATCATGATCTGGCAGTAAATCCTGTGGGCCATTCATTGGGGTCGCCTTTCAAACTGATGAGATTCGTTCGTCTTAAAGGACAAGCAACGCAGTAGGTTATCACTTTTTGCTGCGCCGTCCAAATATGCCCATAAACTTGCTAAACTCGTGCCGGAATAGGTCGTAGCGGAAGTTCGCCAAGACTTTCGGCAATCCACATAAAGCCGAGAGTCTTGGCGAACTTCCGCTACGCAATTTACGAGGTTTAAGGGATCAAGGTCGAACCGTACGCCTGGTTTCGATCCTGTTGATGAATGAAAGTGAAAAAATGGCTGTCGAGATTACTGCAAACTACATTGGCACTTTAGGGGTTTCAGCAAAGCATGGCCCCAGTGGAGCCGCGCTTA
>CAZZDZ010000019.1:0-30492 GCA_964652675.1 uncultured Pirellulaceae bacterium | reverse complement strand
GTCAAGTTTGATACCGATGGTGATGGAAAACTGGATCGAACCATCAAGCCGATTGTTGACGCAAAGACAAACGTCTCTACGACACGTGTTGTTTTATCTGGCAAAACCAAATCCGGCGAACCATTGCGATACGCGGCTCGACTCCGTAAAGACGGCAGCGGTTGGGAGTGGGCACCGGGCGGCGCGATGGCTGGCACGATCACAACCGACACAGGCCCCGTTCCGATTCGCATTATCGATCAAAATGGAAACGGTCGCTTCGACGACATCGGTCGCGACGCGATGATTGTCGGCGGCAACGACAACGCAACGTTGCTTAGCAAGACCATCTATGTCGACAACGTTTTGCACAGTGTAGATTTCGCCGACGATGCAAAGTCTCTGACGCTGTCTCCTTACGATGGGCCTACCGCGCAAATCGACATGACGACTTCGTTTAACTCAAAAGCCGTCTTGATTTCTTCGGTCATCGTTTCGGCTGATGGCCAACACTCGTTTGATGTCGGTGCGATCGAAGGTCCCATCAAAGTGCCCGCAGCAAACTACAGCGTCGTCGGCGGTGTGCTTGGCTTGGGTGAACATCGTGTCCACATCGCATCGGGACGAATGAAGCCACTTGAACTGGCATCTGGCACGAAGAAAGAAATTGACTGGGGCGGACCCATCGCTTCGGAGTTTCAGTTCGCCCGCTCGGGTGACCAAGTTCAATTTTCTCCGAACCACATTTGGTACTACGGCAAAGCGGGCGAGCAGTACACGGGCTGGAATCCGATCGGCAAATCGCCCGAGTTCAAAGTCTTGGATGCGGACAGTGGCGCGGTGTTAGAAGTCGCGATATTACCGGGGTCCTGCTGAGGACGCGGCTTTGAATCGGTCGCCGTGAGCGTACCATCCACTGCCAAAATCAACGTCGAAATGATCGCCGACACATTTGCATTCGGAAAGATCGACGGCACCCCTGTAAAATAACCGCCACAGATTTCTGCTCGCTGCATTGATCTGGCGAAATATCGTGTGAGTAGCCGATTTTGGCTAGGTAAGGACCAATGTGTGGCTACCATGGTGTCTCACCTCACTGGGATATCAAAATTGTCGTTTGCCGCTCGCCTTTTTTCGCCAACATCCCACTGTGGCTTTGTGTTGGCTGTAGTCGTTTGCATCGCTCTATTTGGGGCGATTCCAGCATCGTCCGCGCAAGACGCCCAAGCGATCGATCGGGCGCCGATTTTGAGCGACGAAGGCGGCGAGATCCCCGTCCGAGTCATCGACGGACGCATCGTCGTCTCGTGTGACATTTCCGGCCCCAGACTCCGTGTGCCAGTGAATCTCTGGCTGGACTTTGATGGTGCGTACGGGTTGCAGTTGCACAACAGAGCGGCGTCACCACTGCCCGCGGAATCACGAAGCGGCAGACCCAATCCGCTGACATTGCACTTCCCCGATTTTACGTTGGAGATCGCGCGACGCGAATTGGGTCCCGAAGAAGAGTTCGAGGACTTTACGAAATACCACTCCAAAGAGATCGGCGAAGACGCGTTGACCGGCGCGATCGGGTCGCACATCCTGAAACACTTTGACGTTGTTTTTGATTTGCCACGCGGGCACGTTTCCTTGTTGCCGCCCGGTCGGTTGGCCGAAGAAGCCAGTGACCCGCAAGACGTCGTCGTACCCATCACGCTTCAAAACGAACTCGTGTGGTTGCCCGTCAAACTGAAGGCATTCAAAGAAAAGCAAAAACGTGCACTTGCGATCGGGTCATCGCGTTACGATTCGCTGCTGGACAGTCGACTTTGCAATTCGCTGCAGCGCCCCGCCGGAAATGTTGGCGCGATTCAGTGTGAATCGATCGACTTCGCCCCGCACGTTGCTTTTCGACCCGCCAAGGTGATCCAAGTTCATCCCGATGGCGTCGCCGGTGTGATGGGGATCAATTTGTTGGAACAATTTCGCATTCACATTGACCGTCAATCGTTGTTGGCGACCATTGGCGCTGCAAGATCACCGCAGTTCCCACAACAAGACTTAGAGTGGTTCCAGGCGATGGTGGCCGAAGATCGCGATCTGGTTTTGAAATGGCTTAGCCAGCACAGTGAATCTCGGTTGGGTCGTGAAGCCGCAGAGTTCTTGTTGGCTTTGATGCTGGACGAAGGAGCCGAAGAAAGCGAATTGACGGAAGCGATTCAGTGGGTCAACGATACGATGCCCGAAGATCTTCGCGCGACAAGACTGTTTGACTTGATGGAAGAGTTGGTCAACGAAGGCGAAACGTCGCTCGGAATCGCAGCTGGAAAATTGGGCGTCGATAGTGCGCGAAAAGATCGTTACCCCAAGTCTGCGTACAAGTTGCACGGTCGTCTTGGCGAACTACTGCTGCCGGACGACAAACGCGAATCGTGGCGACATCTTTTGTCGGCCGCGTTTGGGTTGCCCGAAGACGGCATGATCAATTTGAACCTCGCCCGCGTTTACGAAGCGAACGGTAAGAAACAACGTGCTTTCAGTCGCTATATCCAAGCTCTTGTCAAAGAAGACAGCAGCGAATTGGCAATGGAGGCGTTGATGCGGATGGACGCGGAACTGCCGCCGGATCAACGGATGACGATCGAGACAATTGATCGCATGATCAGCGGTCGCGTTCGCAACTATTCGGCGCCAAAGCAATACGTGGTCGATCCAAAAACGCGAACCAACCGCACCTGTTTGGTCGAATTTTTCACCAATGCCTACGTCGGCAACGAACAACGCGGCGGCGCGATCGGTGGTGCAATGGGCAATCAAGGCGTCATCTCTCACTTGAACAAATCCGAGTGCGTATTCTTGTCCTATCACTTGTCGGTGCCACGAACCGAACCTCTGGTCACACCGCTGGGACAGTTCATGGCGCAGTGGTTGGGCGTTCGAGGGCCAGTTGTACAAGTCGTTGACGGTCGCGGCGAAGCACCGGGGATGGGCAAACACCGCGACGCGGAACAGATCTATGAAAGGACGCGTGACTTGGTGGTCGCACGCTTGAAACGGGAAACACCGATCACGGTTTCCGGTACGGCCAAAATGGACGGCAAATCGCTCACCGGCGAAATCATTGTCCAAGGTCCCGAGATCGATTCGCCAGCCGACCTCGCGATGAAACCGTTGGTGGTTCAAGTCGTCGTGGCCGAACGCGGCGTTGTTTTTCACGGATCCAGTGGTGTTGTGATTCACCGTATGTTGGCCAGAGGATTGGCGACAACCGGCGCGCTCAGCGGAGTCGCATTCTTGCCCGATGACGAAGGCAAGTTGCAGTTTTCGTTTGACCGCAACTTGTTGGACCTGCAACAGGAGAACACCGATTTTCTTGATTCACTAGAAGCGGGCCAAACCAAGGGCGGCACGCGAATGGGTTTGCGAATCGAACCTTCCAGCGTCGAAGTCATCGTGGTCGTGCGTGACGCCAAGACAGGCGAAGTCGTCCAAGCTCACCAGTGCGACATGCAGCGCGACGAGGTGGCAAAGTGAGTGTCGAAAACACAACCGAAAAATTGGTTGACGATATTGATACGGTCGTTTGGAACGCGTCGAACCAGATCGATGCGGTCGACGAAAGACAATTTATTCGCAACCAAATTCCAACGGCGATGTGGCTGTTGCTTGCCGTTCCCGTTTTGGCTGTCATCATTCAATGTCTGCGTTGGGCGGGCGGGTTTGGACCTAGCCAAATTTTCTCGCTGATGACGTGGGCGATCCTGGCGTGCGCGGTGCCCGCGATCTGGATGGTCTTTCGAATCGCCAATCGACCCAAAACAGTCAGTCGCACACAAGCACTTCGCGAAACAGATCAGATTCTCGGTTCGTGCGAACGGATTGTGACCGCAGACCATTTCTTGCAGCAAGAGTCGCGCGATGGTTTTATGCAGGCGGCTGTCGATGACGCATCGGATTGGGCACAACGCGGTTGCGACGCTCGTTTGCAGCAAACAGGTTCTGAATCTAGCAACATCGCGGGAGTCTACTGGCCGATACCTGTCGCGATTGCGTGCCTGATTTTGGCTGCTTTCTTGGCCCCGTTTACTCGCGCACAACTAACAGCAGACGCATCATCCGACGCACAGAGCAACAGGTTTGCTGAAACGGTGATCGTTGCGCCGCAAGTCGCGACCAACAATCCGACTGTCAACGAGCAACAACCGCCAGCGAAACCGCCCGAGTCGGCGCGTGATCCGCGCAGCCAACCGTCGGTGAATCGACAAGGCAGCGCCAACGCGGCCATCCCCGATAGCGCCGAAATGTCACAAGGCAAACTTAACGAGGGCACGACTCGAGAGAGCCAACAGTCGGCCAACCCATCCAGCGCCAGTGGCGCGCCGTCGGCATCGGGCCAACCATCCAAGTCAGGCGATGAAACGAAACGCAAACCCAAGAAAAAACAGAAGCCCAAGCCCGAAAAGAAACGCGACAGTAAACCCAAAAAGGAAGACGAAAAACCATCCGGATCGACTGCCGGTCAGGGTTCATCCAAAGGTTCCGACAACAACGCCGCGCCAAGCGACTGGGCCAGCATGAGCCAAGCCGCCACGCCCGAGGACGACGATAGCGACGAAGAAGACGATGTCGACGACGAGGAAGAAGAGCAGGAGTCACGCGGTGGCGTTCAGCCGAACATGCGAGACCGCCGTCCTCCGGTAAACCGTGACTTGCAAATTGGGTTCGGCAACGCACGTCCCAATCCTGACGCCAACGGCCGCGGCGGCCCCAGCGGCCAGAAAAAATCTCGCGGAGTCGCTTCGCTGGTGCTTGGCGTACCGATCCCCGATCGCGTTAACGGCCAACCCAACAAAGGTCGTATCCGAATTACTCAACAGCGGATCACTCCCGAAGCTGAACAGAGCGACGCAGTGGCTGCTGAAGATCGCACCGCCCGCCAAGGTCCAGTGGGACCGATTGCGGACCCCGACTTTTCGCCGTGGCTACACGATCTGGTCCGTCGTTATTTTTTGCAGCGTCGCGCTAAACATCCATTGAAAACCAAGCCTCAAGAATCGACGCCTGTGACGGCGCCAAACGGACCGTTGGGAACAACGTCCATCGTTGAAAGTGAGACACCACAATCATGAGTTCCACCTTGCCTGCTGAAAGTCCCGAAGCCGCGCGCGAAGCCGCCGACGAGTTTCGCAAAGTTCACACGTCCATTCGCACCGAAGTCGCTCGGATGATGGTCGGACAAGACGCTGTCGTTGACGGTGTTTTGGCAGCACTTTTTGCCGCCGGTCACGTTCTACTGGAAGGCGTCCCGGGGCTGGGCAAAACCCTGTTGGTCAGTTCGATCGGCCAAGCAATCGATTTGTCGTTTAGCCGAATTCAGTTCACGCCCGACATGATGCCTGCGGACATTCGCGGTAGCAACGTGTTGACCGAAAACGAATCGGGCGGCACTCAAATTGAATTCCAAAGCGGTCCTTTGGTGGCGAACCTGGTTCTGGCTGATGAGATCAACCGTGCAACCCCGCGAACTCAAGCGGCGTTGCTGGAATCGATGCAGGAAAAGCAGATTTCCGTTGGCAAGCGAACGATCAAACTAGAGGAACCGTTTTGCGTGATGGCAACGCAAAACCCTGTCGAACAAGAAGGCACTTATCCGTTGCCCGAAGCACAGTTGGACCGATTCTTGTTCAAGTTGGTTGTTGGTTACCCAGCCGAAGACGACTATCGCACGATTCTGCGTCGGACCACGTCCAACGACCAAATCAAACTCAACGCGGTGTCCGACGCGGAAACGGTTTTGCGAATGCGGCAAGTCGTTCGATCCGTCCCCGTTCCCGAGCACGTCGAAACCGACGCGATTCGGTTGGTGATGGCGACGCAGCCGGGCAACCAATACACGCCATCGATGGTCAACGAACTCGTTTCGCTGGGTGCTTCGCCACGCGGTGTGCAGTCACTTATTTTGGCTGGCAAAGTTCGTGCATTGTTGGATGGCCGTTTTGCAGTTGCCAGTGAGGATTTGAAAGCGGTCGCGCCGGACGTGTTGCGTCACAGGATCTTGGTCAATTTCCAAGGCATGTCCGATGGGATCAACTCGGATAACGTCATCACCGAAGTATTGAAAACGCTTTGAAGGTGGCCGACGCTCGCATATCCATGAATGATCCTTACCAACTTCTCGATCCAAAATTCCTAGAACAAGTCCGTGCTTTGCGGATTGTTGCCAGACGCGTTGCGCCTGCAGGTCGGTGGGCCGAGCATCGTTCGCGCGATCGTGGTCAGGGAATGGAGTTTCGCGACTATCGGCCTTACTCGCCCGGCGACGAACTGAAATCGATCGATTGGAATGTCTATCGTCGACTTGGTCGTGTGGTCGTCCGACTGTTCGAGGAAATGGAAGACCTGCCGATCTACCTAATGCCGGATCTTTCTCGCAGCATGTGGCAAGAAACTCCCGCCCGCGCCGTCACGGCCATGAAAGTGGCGATCGCGTTTGCATCGATCGGTTTGGATCAACACGATCGCGTCGGCGTAATGCCTTTTGGCGAAAACTTGGATACGTCCGTTCGCCCCACATCGGGTCGCGGTCGATTGAGTCTAATCGCCGAGGCGCTTGGACGTGCTGCGGTCGCATCGGAGCAACAAGCAACCGGCACGGACTTGGCAAATTCGATGTCCAAAATGCGTGGTCTTGGACTTCGCGAAGGTCTCGTGGTGATCATCTCGGATTTCTTTGACCCTCATGGTGTCGAATCCATGTTGGTTGAACTTAAACGCACACGTCATCGTCCACTGTTGGTTTCAATCGCCAGAGAAAACGATCGCACTCCCGATCTTCAAGGCGATGTCCGAGTCCGTGATTGCGAAACCGGCGACGTGCAAGACGTTTCGATCGACGCAAACGTTTTGCAAAAGTATCGTGATGCCTACGATTCGCATTTCGACCAGTTGCGCCGTTTTGTGACCAGTCGCAATGGCGGATTCTTGGTCGTCGACCATGATCAAGATGTCGTGTCGCAGCTCGCTACGCTGTTCGAGAGCGGGAGCTATCTGGTATGAGCTTCGGGCTACTTTCAACATTCGCAGTTTTGCTTGGGATCGTGCTGCTGGCGATCGGACTTTGGCTGCTGCAGCGATTGCGAGTGCAGCATCGCGAAGTCACCGTGCTCAGCACGTTGTTCTGGCAATCGGCGGTCGAAGAAACCCGTGCTCGGGTGTTCGTTAAACGTTTTCGTCATTGGCCCGCATGGGTTTTGTTGGTCGCGATCGCGTCGCTGTTGTGGATGCTGCTAGCGCGACCACAATCGACTTCTTTTGATTCAACGCAACATGTCGTGTTGATCGATCGCAGTGTCGAAGACGACGAAATACGCGCCGACGATTTTGAACTTGCCATCCAACGCGCGGCTTCGTTGCCAACATCGGCTCGACAGGTCATTGCGGTTGACAATCATCTGCAAACGTTATTGGCTGCTGGCGAACCAACGGAATTGGCGTCACCTCGAATCAATCACGATCAAGCCTCCGCGCCGCAAGGAATTCAGTGGGCCATCGAAACACTGTCATCACGGGCGAGCGACAAAGAGCCACTTGCGATTCATGTCGTTGGCGATGCACAGGTCGAGCAGCGCTTTCTGGATGAGATAGATGACAACGTTACGGTCTATCGAATCGATCGCGAAGGCCCGCCGAAAGAGATTCGACTTGCGACGTTGGGCGTCGCCGATTCGGCATCCCAGCAATGGAATCAAGTCGACGTGTCGATTGGATTCGATCCACAGCAAGAAGTGGATTCATCGCAACTGGCCATCACACTGGACGGGGAAACCTACGCGGGTTCGTTACAGAAAATCGCCCCCTCCACTTTTCAGCTCTCCGGCGTCGCAGCCAGCGGCCAAGTTCTAAGTGTGCTGCGCAATGGTCAACGGCTAGGTTCGCTCACTTTGCCCAATCGTCAGCCGATACGTGTTTCGCTGGACGCCGGCGTTCCAGAAACGCTGCGTGAATTGGTCCAGCTGGATTCGGCTTGTCAGATCGTTGCAAACGGGGCGGACGTGCGAATCGGAACGACTGCGGACGCGAACCTGCGACTTTCAACAGACGACCAAAGTGCATTTCTGATTGAGTCGGATGATGCAGACCCCAATGCGACGTTTGCCGAGCTGATCGATACGCTGGCGTTGCGTCAGATCGATGCGACGGCGATCGCCAATCAAAGCGGGAGCATCGTGGATGTCCAAGTGGTGCCGGGGGACAAACGCAGCGTTGCGATTTGGCAAAAACTGTTCACGTCATCGTTCGATTTTCAAGAAAGCCGAGCGTGCCCGATTCTGGTAGCCAGAGCGATTCGTTGGATTGCCAATCGGCCGCCAATGGTTCCTTGGGCTCAGCAAGGCGAACGACTGCCAGTTGCCGCTGCACCACTGGATCGAGCGATTCGGTCGACAACGACGACAGGTGATGGTCGTGAAGTTCAGACGACACGTTTGGCCGCGACGGTCAACCATCCAGCACAACTTGCCGCTTCGCCTGCTGCTGGATTGTTGTCGCAGATCGGATTACCCACTTGGCTAGGTTTGCTGGTGTCGATGTTGCTTGTTGGTGAATGGGTTTTGTATCAGCGGGGGCGTTTGCCATGATCTTGTTGTCTCCTTGGTGGTGTTTACTGGCGCTCTGTGCGTTGCTTCCGTGGTTCGGTCCACTCAAAGGCAATAATCGCGTGCAGAACGTGTTGCGATCGCTGCTGTTTGTTTGCTTGGCACTTGCGCTGTCGCAACCACGTCTAAGGGTCGAAAACGACCGCGTTCATCGCGTTATGATCCTGGATCGCAGCGATAGCGTTGCGCCGACTGATAGCGAAAACGTTTCCAAACAACTAAAGGAATTTTCTGATTCACCAGCAGCCCACTTGGTCGTGATCGGCAACTCGATTGAGACCGAACCGGATGGTTTCGCGTCGACAAAATACCTGTCTGCAGAATCAACAAAGGGCGATTCGCCATTGCCCGCGGCGATTGCTCTGGCCCAAACTTTGATTCCCGCTGGCGATGCCGCAAGCGTCACGATCGCAAGCGATTCGTTGGCCACTGCCAGTGACGACCACCGATCGATCGCTGCACTACGGCAAAACGAAATTCCCGTTCATTGGGTCCAACTGCCCAGCGTGAAACGACCACCCACACCCGTCAAAGTTCAGTGGCCCGCCGCACTTCGCAAAGGAACCTCATCGCGGGTGATCGTCAAAGTCGTTTCGGATTCCGAAAACGCAAGCGGCAAAGTGCAACTTAGAAACGGTAGTGAAACCTTGGCGTCAGCGAACTTCCAGGCCGATTCTACTGCGGCCCATTACGTCACTTTGGAGTTTGAACCCAAGGACGCCGGATTTATGGACGCCCAAGTCGTCGTGACATCGGACGGTTCTTCAGCCGACCAGTCCATGTCGGTGGTGCTGCCGATTTACGACCCACGTCAGTTGTTGTATCTGGGCGACTTGCAAACGGGAGGCTCTGAGAAGCTGGCCGAAATGCTTGGCGCCGGTTTCGATGTGGTCACTGCCGACACGAAAGACCCTGCAGCATTGAATCGGCAACTTGGCAAAGCTGACTTGGTGATGTTGGACGATTTGGCTGCTGAATCGTTGCCAACCGAGATTGAAAACAAACTGGTCGACGCAGTGAAACAGGATGGGTTGGGATTGGTGATGAGCGGCGGACGCGCGGCATTCGGCGCGGGCGGTTGGCACGCACGGCCGATCGAATCTTTGTTGCCAGTGGAACTTGTTCAAAAAGAAGAAAAGCGTGACCCGTCTACTTCATTGGTGATCGTTATCGACACATCCGGATCGATGAGCGGCATTCGTGTTCAGCTTGCCAAAGAAGTCGCTCGGCTGACGATGCGGCGGTTGTTGCCGCACGACAAAGTTGGCATCGTCGAATTCTATGGCGCCAAACGTTGGGCCGCGCCGCTGCAGCCTGCTTCCAATGCGATCGAATTGCAGCGTGCACTTAACCGGATGGATGCTGGTGGCGGAACGGTCATCCTGCCGGCTTTGGAAGAATCGTTTTACGGATTGCAGAACGTCGACACGCGGTACAAACACGTGATCGTGTTGACTGATGGCGGTGTGGAATCGGGCGACTTTGAATCGTTGATGCGGCGGATGGCGGGAGAAGGAATCAATGTGTCAACGGTTTTGTGCGGCGGCGGATACCACAGCGAATTTCTGGTCAACATCGCAAACTGGGGCAAAGGCCGTTTTTATAACGTGCCCAATCGATTCAACTTGCCCGAAATTTTGCTCAAACAACCATCCACGACCAAGTTGCCATCGTATCGACCCGGCAGCCACGCAGTGCGAGCACGCTCGGGCGCGGGCTGGTGGGGCGACGTCGACATGTCGGAACTGCCGAACTTGGCTGGGTATGTCGAAAGCAAGTCGCGGGTCGGTAGCGAAGTCCTGTTGGAAACCGCTTTGGAGAAACATCCGATTTTGTCGACTTGGCGATACGGACTTGGACGGGTCACGGCATTGACCACTGAACCAACTGGAAACGGCACGACCCCATGGCAGCAATGGCCGGACTATTCCAAAGCATTGTCCAGAATCTTGCAACGCAGCGCCGCCGACGCACGCGACCCTTTCCAGTTCAAAGTCGAACATGACGGAGGCAAAGTCATCGTGCATGCGATCCGACAACAATCTCGAAGTGCACAGGTGGAGAGCACTGTCGCCGAAAGCTTGCCATTGGCCCAAAATATCGACACGTCGCAATCGTTGACTTTCATGCGTCGCAGCCCGGATCGATTTGTTGCTTTTGTGCCCGCTCCAAAAAAGGGAGAAACGATGCGGATTGAAACGTCTTCTACTTCCACTCCTGATCGCCGCCAACCACTTGTTGTCCGTTCGGCCGTGGTAGAAGAATCATTCGTTGATCGCGAAACTTCTGTCAACTTAGGCCAGCTTGCAGCGACGACCGGCGGCCAGCAGTTTGCGGTTTCTGGGAACTGGGCCGATGCCCCTTCGTCGACACCGAGCGGCAAAACACTTTGGTCGCCCGCGCCGTGGTTGTTTGCAATCGCGCTGTTGTTGTTTTTGGCCGAAATCATCTGGCGTCGATTGCCCAATTCGGTGGCCAATCGTGGTTCGCGGGCCGCAACCGCGGCTGTGCTGCTTCTGTGCTGCTGCATGTCTCAGCCGAGTTTTGCCCAGGATGTCGGCACGAGCAAGTCGACGATGGCGGATTCGTTGGTCAAAACGGCCAATGAATTGATTGAAACATCGATGCAAGACCACGTTGATCGTGATCAGGTGGGTGAACTTTTTCGAGAAGCGTTGCTGACCGAAGGAAACGTTGCTGGGTTGCTGGACTGGTTAGAACAAGCACGCGGAGACATCACCAAGACACGTGGCCAAGTGATTGCCGAAATCGAAGTCCACGTTGCATCACGCCGTGGTGATCTTCAGCGAGCGTCCGAGGTCTTGGGCAACTTGCTGGCCGTCAAGTCTAAGGATCAGCAGCGAACCGACTTGCAAATTTGGAATGCGAAACTGTTCGATGCGCTAGGCAACGTCGATGAAGCCCAGCAAATTTACGAATCGCTGGCAAAACAAGACCTTAACAAAGAAGACCAACAGAGTGTGCGGCTGCGGTTGGCATTGATCGGCCTGATCGGCGCGAAACAAGGCGACAGCAAGGCCAAGCCACTCATTGAACTTGCCCAGGCATCCGATGATCCCGCTTTTCGCAATCGCGCCGCCAACGTATTGGCCGTTCAAAACCAACATGCTGAAGCGTTGAAACTATTCACGATCGAAGGCAAGGGAACGATTCGTTTTCGCAACGCCAGTCGAGTCACCGAGTGGGCGATTCGTGCAAAGAAACGCGACAAGGCAATCGAAACGGCTTGGGAATCGGTCGATTCGGCAGAACTACGGCGTGACCGAAACTACGCCTTGTCGTTGCTCGTCGAATCCTATCGTTTGGAGAAAAAGAAAGAGGGGCTGGAGCAGTTGGTCGAAAAATTTGCCGAGCGCAATTCGTCCGATCAGAAAATGACCAACGAGATGCGCACCGTTTGGATCAACCTGCTGCGCGAACTGGGACGACACGACGACGCAATCAAGTTGTTCAAATCAACCGCCACCGACGACAGCGGTTTCTCCGTCGAAATGCGACGCGAACTGCTAGAGATGGAAGGCGAAGCGGGTAACGAAGAGCAGATGATGCAGTCGTATCGCGAACTGATTCAGTCGCAACCAAATGAAATGACATGGCGAACGGGTTTGACGCAAATTCTGTTGGAGAAAGGACAAGACGCCCAAGCTGAATTGCTTTGGCAAGATTTTGTCAATGAATCCACGCGCGGTTCTGTCTTGTTGTTGTCCGCCCAGACGTTGGGCGAATTCGGAATGGACGAATTGGCCAAATCCACCATCGAACGAATGGTCGCCTTGAAAGCGAATCATGGTCAAGCGTTGCTGTACTGGTCCGACTTGCAACAACGACGTGGCAATGTGGCAGTCGCCGAAGAAACGCTGGATCGAATCTTTGCGATGGACGACGCTGCCGACGATGTCCGTGCGGAACTGGCCAGCGCCTACGAGCGAATCGGACGCCAAGACAGAGCGATCGAAGTAAACGAAGCGATTCGAGCTAGTCGCGAAACGGTCGCCGAAGATTTGGAATTGCGTCTGGCATGGCTTTACAGCGAGATCGGGGACGAAGACAAAGCGCTTGAGCAGTGGATGGAGCTTTGGAAAAAAGTCACTTCGATTCCCAGACGCCGGTATGTCGAAGACCGTTTGATGACCGTTGCCAGTCGCCTGGGCACGCTCGCGGATATAGCGATCGAGTTGGAAGAAAAATTGGCTGATGGAACCGCCGACGCTCGCGAAGCTGGTTTGTTGATTCGGATCTACAGTCGCGTGAACGACTCCGTTGCGGCCACGGAAATTTCCGAACAGTACATGTCCAAAACCGGCAAGAACGAAGTCGAACAACTGCAAGAAAAAGGACGCATCTATCAGGTCTGCAATGACTACTGGAACTACGAAAAAGTCATCGAACGATTGATCTTGGTCGACCCAAAAGGAGAAACCGAATACTTGCGGCAACTCGCCCTGAGCATGTTGGAACGTGGTAAGGCACAAGAAGCGCGAGCGGTTTTGATGACGCTACGTGATGCGGACGACGGAAAAGATTCTATCGGCGGCGAATTCGAAGCGGGCGTGCTTTCGTTGGTGGGTATGAACGCAGAAGCCGCCAGTGCCTATCGCAAAGGCATCGCAATGTATCCCGACCGGATCGAATCGTATTTGTTGCTTGCGAATCTATTGAAAGAAATGGGGCAAACCGACCGCGCGATCGGCATGTTCCAGTATTTGGCCGAAAACGCGGATCGCGACGACATGTTCACGATCGCGATCGATGGCATTTTGAATATGGAAGCCAGAGGCAATGTGATGCAGTGGGCCCGTCGCATTACCTTGGAACGTCTGGCCGGTCGCGAAGACAAGAACTACTTGTACCAATTGCTTAGCGATCTATCGTCGGAAGTGAATGATAAATCGGGTCAGATTCGCGCCATGGAAAACTCGCTGGCCGTCTCTGGAACCAGGCGTCTGAGCGTCCTGCGCGAGTGCATGGAATTGTCATCGAAAATTCGCGGCGGAAGTTACTACTCCAGTTCGTCGCGGGGACCGACTAACAAAGGTAACTCGGCTTTCTTTGCGTTTGGACGTCGCTTGATCGGCTTGGGTGAATTGATTCCGCCGCAAGTTTTCTTGGATTTGGGGCAAGCGTTTTTGGATGACGGAGATACGTCTAGCGCCGAACGCACGTTCGCAATGGCCCGCAATTTGGCCGACCCGCGTGATTACCAACGTCAAGTCGCATCGATCTTTGAAAAGGCCGACAAGATCCCCGAATCACTCGTTCGCTACGAAAAACTCTTGCGAACCAGTCCTTCGGATGTCGCGTTGATCGCGCGAGTCGCCAAGTTGAACGAAAAAGAATCCAAAGATGATGTCGCGTTTCGGTTTTACCAACGCGGATTGAATCTACTGCTTTCACAAACTCCGCTGACTTCGCAAGAGCAAGCCAAGCAAACGTCTCGGTACTACGGCGGAAATCGAGACACGTACCAGACGTATTCTGATCGTTTGATGAAGGGTCTTTTGGTGACGCTGCCGGACGACCAGATCGATGGCGTGCTGGACACGCAGCGCGATTTGCTGGGACAGAGTTTAAAGCAATTGCAGGAAGGAAAAGCACTGGGTCGTATCGCCGAAAAGATCACCGATTCGCCCCGCGTTGATCGGCAATCCAGCATGCTGCAACAACTTTATCGTGCCTTTGATCGTATCGATGATTGGGAATCGATGAATGCCGTTTTGATCAACCAGTTTCCCGAAGACAAATCGCTGTTGACCAAGTACGCCGGCGAGTACATCGGTGCAGGACGTTACGACGTCGCCGAACGGATGCTTGATACTCAGAACCCATCCGACGCGCAGCGGAAACGATTGTTGACGATGCTGGGAAAATCGACTTCTACGACCGAGTCGGGAAAGTTGTCTCCTCAAGAAATGTGGCGACAGCTACTGCCAGCGTGGATGAACGACGACACGGATGCGGCGAAGAAAATCTTGAGACGCGTCGATCAATCCAAAGGTCGCGCCCCGTCTCAGCGCCCTTCCTACGTGGTCGTCAACGGCATCGCTGTCAGGCAAACCGCAGGTTCCGCGGCCAACGTTGCACCGTGGATGCGACTTGCATTGCTGCTGGAGGACGAAGGTTTGGCGCTGCAGTTCGCGCGTTCGCGGTTGAAGAGTTTTTCCAGCTACGGAACTGCGTCGATCAAACAATTGTTCACGACCTATGAACGTATTTTGCCCAAAGAATCGTTTGCAGATCTCGTTCGTTACGCAGCGAACCTTTACAAAGACGACAAAAATCGCCTGACGTCCTACCTGTGGCTTGTCTCAGAGATGCGCGAGCATCTTGGGGACGACGTCTTGGATGATGAGGAGATTGTGAAACGTATTCAGGACAGCAGTTTGTCGATTGGATATTCTTTTCCGTTCGGCGAAGCGGTGAAAGTCATTCCTGAATCGATTCGCAGCGAAGCGATCGCTGAACTGCTGGATCGGATCGCAAAAAAGTCTCGACCGCGAGAATTGATTCGTGTTCTGTTTGCACACGACAAACCAATCGACGCGGAAACGTCCAAAGCAATGTTGGAGTCTATCGAAAGTGGTATCGCCCCTGCGATGCAAGACAACTATCTGCGGTATTTAACTTACGCCTTGCCGCGAAAGGGTACGGCTGTCCAATGCCCTGAAAACGCGGACCTTGCGATCGCTGCTCTGGAACTGTTGATGACCGATGAAGTCCGCAAGCGAGAGGATGTCCTGCCGCGAATGGCGGAATTCATCAAAGCCGTTGTGCTGCACCAAAACGGTGACACCGATGCGGCGTTGGATATCATATTGGATTCGTACGATCCCAAAGAAAATATCAGCGACTATTACTTGCGTTATTCACGCGATTGGGTGTATCGCGAACTGATCCCCGGCGCGACGAATCGATTCGTCGAACTTGTCGACCAGAAAGTCAAAGACGGCAAGCCAACCACTGCGCAAACCGACGAGCGTTTGAAACTGATCAAACAAGCCAAAGATGACAACTGGCTTCGCAGAGTTTACAAACAGGCAATCAAAGATCACCCTACACAAACCAAGTACGTCACAGAGTATGAACGCTGGGAGCAACAGCAAAAACGCACGTTCGCTGTCATCGAGTTGTATGAACAGCGGTTGAAAGCAGCACAAGAGAAGGATTCCGACAATAAGGCTGCTAGCGATTCGATTAAGAAAAAGCTGGCGACGCTTTGGATGTCGGTCAACCACTTGCCAAAAGGATTACCGCATTGGTCGATCACCGATGATGCCGCAAAAAAGAGCTTTGAAGAAGCGAAAAAGAAGCGATCTGAAAAGAAGGTTCCAACCAAAGTAGCTGCCCAAAAAGACGAACCGAAAACAAAACCCAAGCCAGCCGAAGCTAAGAAGAAGACATACAAGACGTCGATGGCCGGGGTCAAAGACGCGATCGACGATGAGGATTTGGAAGCCGCGCAACAAACGATACGCAAAATGTGGCGACAATTGCCGCCCGCCGTCGAACCACGCTACCATCGCAACACAAACAAAAAGCTCAACGGACTAACGTGGCCCAAGGACAAGTCCACCGGAGTTAATAAAACGGTCAAAGTCGAGCCCAGCGAGGAAGAAAAGAAAGCGGCGAAGCAAAAGGCGCGTCTTCGCGCACGCGGAGGCTTGGCAACTTTCACTCCCGAAAAACGCGAACCACCCAAGAAGGGCGAAAGCGCCTGGAAGAAACTGGCCGAGCATCCGTTTGCGGTCGCAGAAATGCGTCGGATCATGCGGTCTCATGCGACGTCCGGTGTATCGCGCGTACAAGACGTCTCGATCGCACTTTCGCAGGTCGACCAAAACGAAAATGGCGACGAGGCGGCGTTTGAATCTTTGGTGCAAAAGATTCACAAAGGTCATGTCAGTGACGAAGTTCTGCTGCAGTTCTTCGCAATGCTGGATGAAAATCCAAAGCGAATCAACGAGGACAACCAATCCGTGATTGACGTTCTGATGGAAAGGTTGGATTTGACCGATTCAGCGCGGGCCAGCCAACTGGCCGATTTGTGCGGACGCGTTGGACAGAAAAAGCGAGCGGCGGCCCTCTACCGACATTGCGCACTGATGACATCATCGGGTACTGGAACCATCACGGGTTTGATCGCCAAGGCGCGCGAGACTTTTGATGGCGGCGATCTGATAGAGCTGGTCGAATCGATGTACGATTTGAGCAATCAAAGTGCGAGCGAAGCAACCGAGATGCTGAAGTTACGGCTGGAGTTACTGGATCCCAAAGAAGCTGCCGATCGTTCCCGCGATTCGTTTGACGGCGATTTGACAGCCGATAACTCGTCGGAGTTGCAACGGTTGATTCATGCCGTGCCAGTGTTTGCTCGTTCTGGCGAAATCGAATTGGCAAACAAGTGTCTGGCGGTTGTAATCTATCGCTACGGCAAACCCCTCGTGCAAGCAAACCAAAATTCGTACTACTATTCGTCAAATAGCAGCAGAAACTTGTTGAGGGTTTCACGCGCGGATCTGATTCGCATGTTCCCTGCCGACGCAACTGGCTACCAGGACAACACCAAGTGGCTTCAAGCGGCTGCCGAACAAGTTGCACAAAGTTACCAGGAAGATGATTGCGAAGCGGACATTGTTTTAGAAACCCTTTTGACGATCGCAATACGACAATTGGAAGCAGACGACATGGCAGCGGCCAAGAAGACTCTTTCAAAGGTTAGCGACGGATTGCTCACTGAAGCCAAGAAGCATGAATCACTTGTGATCGACGTCATGCGAAAAGCTGGCCAGACGGATCGTGCTTTGGCGATCCAAAAAACACTCTACCAGCAGCAACAATTGTCGCATCTACGATTCGGCGACTTTCTGCGTGACACCAATGCAACAGACGGTCTGGCGGCGGCCGCGAAACTGCTGGAGGAGTTGGTCGAAAAATCGATGGACGAAGATCTGCTTGCTGCCGCAACCGAGATCGCAGGTGATGACGAAGCACTCGCCAAACGCGCAAGCGAGCTAAGCGGCCAACAAAAGGCGGCCCAAGAAGAATACGACGCCCGTCGCCAAGCAGCCAAAGAGCGAGCCGAAACCCGAAAACAATGGATAGAGCAGGACAAGGCAGCCAAAGCCCAGTAGCCGTCGATCTCCTAGCGACGTAGACCGTTCGAATCGTCTTGCATTGAATACGGATTTAGGCAGGTTCTCAATTGGGTGACTCGCGCGTAGACTTTTGGCTAATCGAGAGCTACCACTTGTTGCCGGACAACTCATGCCGTCGCCACGCGTCTTAATCCTTCGTGCCCCGGGCACAAACTGTGACGAAGAAACTGCCTACGCATTCCAGTGCGCGGGCGCCGAAACCGAACGGGTACACGTCAATCGTTTTATCGAAAACCCGGCCCTGAAAGATCGCTATCAGATCCTTTGCGTGCCCGGCGGGTTCAGTTACGGTGACGACATCGCCGCTGGCCGCATTTTGGCGACGCGATTACGTCGGCACCTTAGCGAAATGGTCGACGCGTTTGTCCACGGCAATGGCGATCGATTGGTGCTGGGGATCTGCAACGGAATGCAAGTTCTGATGCGGCTGGGCGTATTGACCCAAGGCGTCAGCGGTGAAGACCAAACGCCGGCGACGCTAACGTGGAACAACCACGGTCGTTTCGAAGATCGCTGGGTTCACTTGGCGGTCGATCAGACGCCGTGTGTTTTCTTGAAAGACATCGATCGCATGTATTTGCCGATGGCACACGCCGAGGGCAAGTTTGTGGCGGCTGACGATTCGATCCTTGGCAAGCTGAAAGACAGCGGACGTTTGGCGATCCGTTATTGCGAGGGCGAAAATGGCAATGTGCAAGACGAGGTATTGCCGTTTCCTGCCAATCCAAATGGCGCTGACGCAAACGTAGCCGGTGTTTGTGACGAAACGGGACGAGTATTTGGATTGATGCCTCACCCTGAACGCCACATCGATCCCACTCAGCATCCATTCTGGACACGTCGCAAAGAGCAGCCTGAGTACGGCGACGGCTTGGCAATGTTCAAAAACGCGGTCAACTGGTTCGCGTAACTGTCCGGTTCGGTGGAATCGAAACGCAAATCGGACTTTCGCCTGTTGCCCTACCAGCTGTGTGGTAACGCAGCGAAGTCCGTTCGAAAGCTTGCTCTGGCTGGTTTTGGCCGTATGATTCCGCCGAATTTGCAACCAGTACATTGTCCTTTTCGGAAACCCTATGTCCTTTTCACGACGCCGCTTTATCGAAACCACTGCCGCCGCATCTGCCTTGCTAGCCACCCCCGCGATTGGATCACTAGCCCGATCCACGTCTGAGATTCAATCGGATGATTCCAGTTTCCACACACTGTTCGAAACATTCAGTGAACGCGCTCTAAAGGTTCTGCAACTGGCCAACCAAGAACGGCAGCGAATGAATCATTGGTACATCGGTACCGAGCATTTGTTGGTCGCACTGTTTTTGGAATCAGAGGCAACGGGTGCGGACTGGTTAGCCGACACAGGGGTTTCTTATGAAGACGTCGGCTGCGTGACTCATTTTGTTGTCGGTAACGGTGACTACGATGTCAGTGCTGGTCGACCCATTCGTTCGGACAATTTGCAAGCCTGCTTGGACGATGCGGTGGACCTTGCTTGTGATGGCGGCCACGCGCTGGTTCAACCAGAGCATTTGATGTTGGCGATTGTCGAATCGTTTGGCACCACCGCAAACTTGCTAATGCAAGAAATGTGGATTGAACGCGGCCAAATGCGACAAGTGGCAATGGAGTCGTTGGCGTAGAACGCAAAACGGACGAACGTTCGTTTTACTTATTCAGATGAATACTGCAGGCATCGTTCTCGCACGATTTGCCTGCCAGTTTGTAGCGTCGTTTGGCAACTTGATGGTACGCCCATCGCCACAATCCGGCGGTGCCAGGGATATGCAATATCGGTGCGGTGATCCAAAGCATCGGCAGTCGTCGCGAAAGATAACGCACTGCGTCGGCGCCACCGTGCCTTTGGTCGCTGCGATCGACCACATACATCTGAAGCATCAGTTGTTCATGCGTCAGATCGGGATACCGCTCGGCCACCCGTTCGTCGTGCAGCGAAATGTACGACAAGCGATTTCCGCCCCAATCTAGTCGGCGGATGCTATTCACCCCAGCGCGACAGAAATTGCACTGACCGTCAAAAATGACGACATCGGCACTGGTCAGCTGATCAGGATCTGGCAGTTCTGCTCGTTGGAGCATCGTTTTTAGTCACGAATTGGTGGAATTGTCCGCAAAATGGAATTTTCGCCTTTTATGGGGGTCGTTCCAGCCCTCTATACTAAGCATACGTCGCAAGAGTGGCGATGAACCTAACCGATAAATAAACGTAATAGATAACAGCGAATCGCGTTTGATTGGCTGTCAATGAACGTATTTTCGCTAGCTCACCTTGAATCACTGGCACAACCGGTACCTGTCATGAACCGAATCGAATCTCAAGTTGCATCGGCGCGTCGTCGTTTGATGCTGGGCACCTTTGGTCGAGCCCTTTGCTACACAATGTTCGCGGCTTTACTTGTCGCGACGATCGCAATCGCGATCCCAGCGATTTGGGTCATGAATGTTGATTCAACGACTTGGGCGTACGGTTGGATCGGTGGTTGTATTGTTGCCGGGCTGATCGCCGCGGGCGCTTATGCATTTGCAACCGCGCCCCAGAACGAAGTGGTCGCTGAAGAAGTCGACCGACGTTTTGGATTACGCGAGCGGATTAGTAGTTCAATGACGCTTGGCAATGATGATAAAGAAACGGATTTTGGAATGGCGTTGATGGCCGACGCGGACAAACGTGCCGGTCAACTGGAAGTCGCCGACAAGTTTGCGCTCAAACCATCCAAGTTAGGTTGGTTACCGCTTTCATTGGTTCCCATTTTGGCATTGGTTTTTGTTTTGGTTGAACCCGCTTCCCAAAGCAACGCCAGCAGCACATTGAATGTCGACAAAACGGAGATTGACCAAGTCAAGAAAGTTGCGGCGCAATTAAAGAAACGCATTCAACAACAAAAGCGCAACGCCGACGCAAAAGGATTGAAAGAGGCGAAAGACTTGTTCGAAAAGTTGGAAGCGGACTTGAACAAGATCACCAAGAGCAAAAACATCACGCGCAAAGACGCGATGATCGCGATGAACGATTTAAAGAAAGAGCTAGCTGATCGCCGCAGCCAACTTGGATCTAGTGATCAGATGAAAAAGGCGATGTCGCAAATGAAGGGCTTGGAAAGCGGCCCGGGTGAAAAAGTTGCTAAGTCGATCGAGAAGGGCGATTTTGGCAAAGCCCAAGACATCGTCAAACAGTTGGCCAACAAAATGCGCGACGGAAAACTGACCGAAAAAGAAAAGAAGCAGCTTCAAAAACAAGTCGAACAGATGAAGCAGGAAATTCAAAAGGCTGTTCAGAAACACGAACAAGCAAAAAAAGAACTGCAAGAGAAAATCGAAAAGGCTCGCAGCGAAGGCCGAGGTGCGGACGCCGCAAAGATGCAAGAACAGTTGAACCAAATGCAACAAAACGACGGCCAGATGCAGAAAATGGAAAAGATGGCCGAAGCGATGAACAACGCCCAACAGGCAATGAAGGATGGCAAGCCTGGAGAGGCCGGCGACGCGTTGCAGAAGATGGCTGACGAGTTGGGCGAAATGCAACAAGACATGGAGGAACTAGAAGACTTGCAGGATGCGATGGATGAATTATCCCAAGGCAAAGATCAAATGCGTTGCAAAAACTGCGGCGGGGGAGGCTGCAAACAGTGCCAAGGAAGCGGCATGCAACAATTCGGTTTTGGCGATGGCCAGGGTAAAGGAGAAGGTGACGGACTTGGAAAAGGCCAAGGTCGTGGAGACCGTCCCGAAGAAGAGGACGAAACGAACACCTACGAGACCCAAGTGCGGGCCGATCCCAAGAAAGGACGCGCCATCATTGCTGGTCACGCCGATGGTCCCAACAAAAAAGGGATCACGCGCGAGGAGCTCAAGGCCCGCGTGGACGCAGCTATCAGCGATAAAAGCAAAGCGCTGGAGACCGAAAATCTACCTCGGACCGAGCAAGAGCACACAACGGATTACTTCGACAAACTGCGAGAAGGCCGGTAATTCGGACAGATTTTCTTTATGTCCCCTCCTTGGGGTAGGTCTCGTTTGTCTTCGCTGAAATCACAAATGGCGTGATTTCACGCCGATACTTGGCGATCGTTTTGAGACCCTAGGCGCCAGCAAAAGGGTTTATTCGTAGATACGGGGGCGTCCCTGCCCGTAGTGGATCTGTAGGCGGTTGGCTTGTCTCAATCCGGCAGTTCGTCCAACATCTGATTCTTTACATGCTGGCCGAATGGACAGGCTTGGTAAGTACGGTTGAGGGGATTTTTTCTTCAAAGTATTGTATGGGACGATTAAAACTCGATGAAAACACGGACGTTTCGCCGGATCTCTCTGCGAGTTGATGGACCGTAGTCAGCTAAGCACCATGAAATACTGCCAAATCGACCGAATCACCTCCCTGCACTTGGGCAAATCCATCACGGCAGAGAGGACGCTGCGGGCTGACGAAGAACATCTGAAGGACCATTTCCCCAAGTTTCCTGTTATGCCAGGCGTCATGATGCTGGAGTGTTTAACCCAGGCAGCGACTTGGTTGATTCGAGCCACCGACGACTTTCAAACACCATTGGTATTGCTCAAAGAGGTCCGAAGCGTCAAGTTCGGCGACTTCCTAGCACCCGGCGAAACCCTTCAAATATCGGCTGACGTATTCAAACAAGATGGTCGCACCACGACGGTCAAAGCGATCGCAAAAAAAAATGGCCGCACCACGGTATCAGCACGCCTGATTTTGGAGTGTTGCAGTAGCAATGATCCTGAAAGGATTGGTACAGACGAAGACGTGTGCCGCCGAGTAAAAAAACAATTTCACGAACTCTTTGGTGACGTCCCCATGACCGCCAAAGCGCAAGTATAAATACGAACCACCACTACTATCCAATGAGGATTGAACTGAGATGTCACTGAGCCAAACAGATATTTTTTCCAAGGTACAAGAATCGCTTGTCGACGCGCTGGGGGTAGACGATGACGAAGTGAACGAAGGCGCAACTTTGGTTGGCGACTTGGGCGCTGAATCGATCGACTTTTTGGACATCGTGTTCAAACTGGAGAAAGCATTCGACATCACCATCCCTCGCGAAGAACTTTCGCCCGAAGACATTCTGACAAATAGCCAGTATGTAAAAGATGGCAACGTCACCGAAGAAGGCTTGGCGGAACTCAAGAACCGCATGCCTTGGGCAGACCTGTCCAATTTCGAAACCAACCCACGTGTTCAAGACTTTGGCAATTTGCTGACGGTAGGCGATTTGTGCCGATACGTTGAAAGCAAAATTGGCTAACCATTTGTCGCTGCTTGTTTGTTCGCTGTAAAAACCGTCAACGGTTTTGGCGGTGGACAGATGCGACCGAGAGTCTTGATGGCTTTCGCTACAGAGAGAAACCTCACGGCGAAGGAATGCGGTCGGGCAGCCCCGATTTCCATCCCTTCGCTTTTTCGATTTTAGGCACACAGTTTTATGCGTTGGTTTTGGATCGACCGGTTCACCGAATTTGTCAGCGGCTCGCACGCCGCCGCGACAAAGAATGTTGCGCTGGACGAAGAAGTGGTTGATGAATACTGCCCAGGCTGGCCGCTATTGCCACCCACATTGATCATCGAAGGGATGGCGCAGATCGGTGGCATCATGGTTGCCGAACACTTTGGCTTTGAAAAACGCGTTGTGTTGGCAAAAGTCTCCAAGGCAAAGTTCCACCAGCAAGCCAGAACTGGCGACCAACTGACTTATCGCGTTAAAATGGATGCGGTTCAAGACGAAGGAGCAACCGTCACCAGCACCAGCCACTGCGGTGACACCCTCCAAGCCGAAATCGATCTGATGTTTGCGTTCTTAGAAGAAGGCAAGTTCACCGATGGAATGCTATTTAAACCGGATGACCTGAGATCAATGCTCAGGCTGATGCAGTTTTTTCACGTTGCGGTAGACGCAAACGGTGACCCTGTTCCGTACTACGCAAACCTTTAGTGACGACACCATTGATTTGAGATCTTTTCGCGAAGATCTTTTGACTCTCGATCATTTTTAAACCCAATCTTTCAACACCAGAGTTCCCGATGCGTCGCCGAGTAGTCGTTACCGGAATCGGAATGATCAATCCCATGGGGCACAATGCTGCCGACGTGTGGGCTGGTTTGCAGGAAGGCAAAAGCGGTGTCGACTATACGACGCTGTTTGATGCCAGCGGATTTCCAACCAAAATTAGCGCCGAAGTCAAAAACTGGGACATCGTCGACACCGGCGAACCAGCCGATGTTTGGAAACACCGAGGACGACACACCAAATTTGCGGCAGGTGCTGCCAAGCAAGCGATCAACGACAGCGGCGTGATGGATGTTATTTCTGATCCAACACGATTCGGTGTCTATCTGGGCAGCGGCGAAGGCAACCAGGATTTCACAACGTTCAGCCGAATGATGATGGCCGCGTTGGCCGATGGCGAATACGACGCGTCTAAATTCGTCTCGCGCGGCATCGAATTGCTTAACCCTGTCAAAGAACTCGAACAAGAACCGAACATGCCAGCGGCGCACATGGCCAACATGTTCAACGCTCAAGGTCCAAACTTTAATTGCCTGACCGCTTGCGCCGCCAGCAGCCAGGCAGTTGGCGAAGCGACCGAGATCATCCGGCGCGGTGATGCCGACGTCATGCTGGCCGGTGGCACACACAGCATGATTCACCCCTTTGGCGTCACAGGTTTCAATTTGCTGACCGCGTTGAGCGAAAGTAACGACGAACCGACCAAAGCCAGCCGCCCATTTGATCGTTTGAGAAACGGATTCGTATTGGGCGAAGGATCGGCAATGGTAATCTTGGAAGAACTGGAGTCTGCCAAGGCACGAGGAGCGCAGATCTATGGCGAAATCGCAGGCTACGGGACGACTGCCGACGCATATCGAATTACAGACATTCCCCCCGATGGTCACGGCGGGATTGCTGCGATGCGGATGTCGATCGCCGATGCAGGCTTGAATCCGTCCGATATTGACTATGTCAACGCACATGGCACCAGCACAACCGTCAACGACAAAGTCGAAACACATGCTTGTCGAGAAGTTTTTGGCAACGACGCTGCCAATACTCCAGTCAGTAGTACGAAGAGCATGATGGGGCACTTGATTGCCGCTGCGGGCGTGACTGAATTGATCGTTTGTCTGTTGACGCTACGCGATGGTGTTTTGCCGCCAACGATCAATCAAGAAAATCCCGATCCCGATTGCGACTTGGACTACGTCCCCAACGAAGCTCGAGATTGCAAAGTGCAGTATGCCCTGAACAATAGTTTTGGCTTTGGTGGCCAAAACGTGACGCTTTGTCTAAGCAAATTTTCATCGTAAAAGTCCCTGCCCGCCATGAGCCAGTTCACCGACGCCGAACTTGCTGCGTTTTTGGATGAAGCCCTCGCGCCCGATCGGTGCGCAGAAATGGAACAGGCGCTACGCGACGACGATGAACTACGCCAGCGGTTGATCGAAGTTCGCGGTCGGGAAACGGCAGGGCTACACACCGTTGGCGCGATTTGGCGTCGAGGCCGACTTTCATGCCCAGACCGCACAGAATTGGGACAGTTTGTTCTGGGGACGTTGGATCCTGAATACGCCGACTACATTGAATTTCACATTAATGAACTAGGCTGCCGCTATTGCCAAGCCAACTTGGACGATCTAAAAGCTGCTAGCCAATCAAGCGACCAACCAGCAAAGCGTCGCCAAAAGTATTTTCAAACCAGCGCGGGCTACCTGAAAAAGTAAGCCCCATCTGTTGGGTATCCTATCTGGCAACATGCAACATTCGTTCCAGGCGATCGAGTGTCGTTACCAACTGGTTCCATTCATTGACGACGTCCATCGTCAACATCGTCGCCGCGTCGCTGTTGTCAAAACCTCTTTCGCTGATGCGGACCGTGCCAGACAAAACGGCCAGGCCACCACCGCTGATCTGTTCATTGGTGGCCGTTGAAGGAGCCGGGTCGGCGACTTCCATGGGCAACACTTGCTGCATCGCTTGATGGACGGCCCACAATGCCGCGCGGCGAGCTGATTCGGCTTGAACGATGGTGCGTAGTGTTCCTGATTGGACGTAATACTTGGCCATGATTGATTCCTTCTGATGTTCTGATGTTTGTTGTTTTCGCCGGGTCACTCCCCCGCACTTGTGATATCGCCGATTCGATGACACGTGTGGTCCAAACGTCAAAAACAGCCGTAAAGTCGCGGTAACGACTGTTTTGGTGAACCCCGATTTCCCAACCACAGCTTGGTCGTTTCCCTTGTGCTTGCTACGCTCTTTAACAACCAAACGCAGCCAGAAGACAGCTTTTATGAAACTCATCCACCACGGCGCTCACGAAGGCGTGACCGGTTCGTGCCATCAGCTGAAATGGGACGATTCCAGCCTGCTGGTGGATTGTGGGATCTTTCAGGGGAACGAAGCAAAGAAGAACCCCAACCCAGAAATCCAATTCTCGCTTGATGGCATAGTTGGTCTGCTGCTGACCCACGTCCACATCGATCACATCGGTCGATTGCCATACTTGTTCGCCGCCGGATTCGACAAACCGATCTACTGCAGCCAGCCAACTGCCAAACTGGTACCACTGGTGATCGAAGATGCCTTGCGAATCGGTTTCACCCGATCAAGGCGCTTGATCAAGAAATTTTTGCAGCGAATCGGCAGTGCACTCGTTCCGTTGCCGTATCACCAGTGGCATGACATCGATGGCGGGCCGCGAATTCGCCTGAGTCCAGCCGGTCACGTTTTGGGCAGCACGATCTTTGAAGTCGAATTGCCAAGCGGCGAAACAGTTGTGTTCTCAGGCGATGTCGGAACCGGCAGCGATCCGCTTTTAAAGAAACCCGTTAGCCCGCCCAAGGCAGACTTGTTGGTCCTAGAAAGTACGTACGGAGACAAACTGCACGAATCGACAAGTGATCGCGAGAAACGGTTGGAAAAGGTGATTCGTGATACGTTGGCCGATGGCGGGGTCACAATCATTCCGGCGTTCAGTCTGGGACGTACTCAAGCATTGCTGTTCGAAATGGATCGCATTTTCGAGCGAGTGCAAAAAACAGAAGGCCGAACATTGATGAAGAAGATCGATGTCATCGTCGATTCGCCTTTGTCATCGCGATTCACGGCTCTCTACAAAGACATGACGGAGTATTGGAACGCCGAAGCCCAACACGCTGTAAGCACTGAACAACAGCCGCTGGTGTTCGAGAACTTGATCACCGTTGGCGACCATCGTGAGCACAAATCAACGATTGAATATTTGGCCAAACACGAACTGCCGGCAATTGTTGTGGCTGGTAGCGGAATGTGTACCGGCGGGCGCGTCGTCAACTACTTAAAGCGATTTTTGGGTGATCCACGCACTGATGTGATCTTTGTTGGTTATCAAGCTGGTGGGACGCCGGGGCACTACATCGGTCGCGGCAGTGATTGGGTCCGCTTGAATGGACGCAAGTACGATATCCAAGCAGACATCCATCGAATGAATGGATACAGCGCCCATGCTGACCAAGCCGACTTGATCGATTTCGTCGCGTCGATGGAAGAACCACCCAAACGAATCCGATTGGTCCACGGCGACTATCAACCCAAACGAATCCTAAAAGAAAAGCTGACGTCGATGGGTTACGACGTCGACTGAACACGGCAACATGACCAAACAACAAGACGCAATCATCATCGGCGGTGGGCTAGCAGGTTTGTCGTGCGCGATAAAGTTGACCAAGGCAGGTAAGAGCGTCACGCTTTTGGAAGCGACCGATCGAGTCGGCGGCCGAGTACGCACCGATGTGATCGACGGCTACACGCTGGATCATGGTTTTCAAGTTCTACTAACGGCATATCCCGCTTGCCGCGAATTGTTGGACTACCCCGCCTTGCGGTTACGAGCGTTTGATCCAGGGGCACTGGTTCGCCATGGCGGGAAATTTTCGTTGTTGGGTGACCCCTGGCGGCGGCCTTCGCAAGCTTTCTCTACCGCGCTCAGCCCGGTCGGCACACTCGGTGACAAACTTCGCATCGCTCGGTTGCGCAAAGCCAGCAATCGTGGATCGCTAGATGAACTTTATTCGCGAACACCGCAAACCACTTTGGAGCGATTAGAACAAAGTGGTTTCACACCGCCGATGATCGACCAGTTCTTTCGTCCCTTCATGGGCGGTGTCTTTCTAGAAGAATCGTTGTCTACATCCAGTCGGATGTTGGAGTTTGTCTTTCGTATGTTTTCATCCGGCGACATCGCAATTCCCGCAGATGGGATGGGTGCGATCCCACGGCAGCTCGCTGAATCACTGCCACGTGGCACGATTGAGCTACAGAGGACTGTTTCCAAAGTATCGGATCGTTCGATCACGTTAACCAACGGAGAAACGTTAACCGCCGATCACATCGTCGTCGCGACCGAAAGCAGTGCTGCGGCTCGATTGCTGGACATCGAAAAGCTAGAAACGAAGTGGAGCTCCGCGACGACATTCTATTTCGCCGCCGAGCAAACGCCAGACAACCGCAAACTGCTCATGTTACGCGGCGATGAGCAGGGAGCTGTGCAGACCGCTGTGGTGCTAAGCAATATCGCGCCGGAGTATGCACCGGCTGGCAAATCGTTGATATCGGTGAGCGTGTCTGATGCGGATCACGACACAGATACCGAAACACTCGATCAGCTAATTCGCACTCAGTTAAGCGGTTGGTTCGGCGATCAGGTTTCAAAGTGGAACCGCCTTCACGTGTACCGCGTGCCATACGGGTTGCCCAAGACAGATTTGGAAACGATAGTCGGGTCGGTAGACGGACCATCGGTCGGTGCGGTCGATGGCGTTTATGTATGCGGTGATCACCGCGAAACGCCCAGTATCCAAGGCGCGATGAACAGCGGAATCCGAGCAGCCGCAGCGATCTTGGCTTAGACGCGTTGGTGACATCAGATTCTTCGTGGCAATTTGTCACCGTGCGCAGGCACAGCCGAGAACATGGCGGGTGAAGCATCACGCTGCAGCCGAGGTTGGAGCCTTATGGAGCTCAAAATTCTATTCAATTCTCTGGCCCGCGTTTCCCAATTGTTCGCTGCGTCTTCTTTTCGGCCTAGTTTTTCTCCGCAACTTCTTCTGCGTTGTCGACGGCCTCGATCCAAAGCAAGATGCCGGGGCGTGGGTTTTTGGGAACGGATGAAGAACCATCCTTGCTTATGGCCCTGAAACGCAAATGGTACAAACGAACGATCTCGTCATTCTTGAATGACTTCGATTCGGATCCAACAGACGACGAAATAATGAATCGACCCGAATCGCCTGGGTCACTTGGACGAGTCTCTTTGATCACCGTTTCGCCATCGACCAGCACTTTCAAAACGGCGTTTTTTTGTTCGGAACGGGAATAGTATTGATGCTCGATTGTGTGCTTGCCCGGCGACAAAACAGCCTGTTTCAGCGGGGAGATCTGATTCCATTTGAAAGTGTTTGTTACAACGATATCGTCCATCAATAGCCGTATTTCAAAGTGCTTTCCGTCAAGTTTTGGGACATAGACTTCCCAAACCTGTTGCTTGTACATCGGACCGCGTTGAACGGCGGCCAATTGACTGGGATCTTCGATCAATAGTTCACGCGCAAGGTACCGAAGTCTTGAAAGCTCGTCCTGAATTGTTAGGACATCCGAACTTGTTTTGAAGTACGCGATCCAAATCCCACACGCTGCAATCAACAGCAGCAAGCCTCTAAGGCTGACTTGCAACCTTCGTTCCTTGTCGTCAAAGTCAGACAAAGTCTTCGCTGCTGATTCACCAATTGATTTCAATGTACTTCTGTTTCGGCATTAGGATGTATTTTTTTGGGCTACTGGATGGATTCCGGATTCGCCACATCGGTCCAATAGGAAACCTCGAACATTGGTGACGATTGAAAGTATTTGTACGAGAGGGCGTCTTTCTTCATCAGCTCCGCGACCAGCGGCGGCGGTATTCTTATCGTCAACAATCGCAGAACCTTATCGGCACTGTGTTCACCGTTGGCGATCACGTCGATCTCAAGTTTCGACCAATGTTCTTCGATAAATTCGGCAAACCACTTGCCGCCACTCGTTCCATGTCCACCTATGGAATGAATCTCGATTCCTGAATTCGTTAGAACGAATCGACAGCGATAAAGAAACTCGCGTCCATCTACGATCGTTCCCAATGAGCCACTCTCTTGGCCGACGAATGAAACTTCTTTGTGGTGCAAGTTGGAACCACCAGGACGGTAAATTCGCCAAAGATAGTCTTTCTCATTCATTGTCTGAACGCGTTTGACGTAGAACTTATTGGGATTTTTTACGTCTAAAACGCCATGTCGAGCCAACAACCGTTCTCGCTCTTTTCGCAAATTGACGAGTTTGAATTGGGCGGGAATATAGAGCATCACCCCAGTCAGGACCGCAAAGCACACGAAAAGGTTGATGTATCGGGTCATGGCCGCAACGGTGTCTAAACTTGGCGACAAAAAAAGAACAGGGGATCATAATAGCAGCAAGCTTCAGGTCTGTTCGGTTTCAACAGCGTTGGCGCTTTGGATTTTTAGTGGCAATTTGCACTGTTCCGGCAACGCCGTGCGACCTTGCGCCGACCTTTTGAAGTTGCGTTTGTTGGGAGTGCTGAATTGTTCAACACGACAAATTACGGCATCACCACAAGAAGAGTGACCGTTCAGGAAATGATATTGCACCGCA
>CAZZDZ010000018.1:29837-33956 GCA_964652675.1 uncultured Pirellulaceae bacterium | reverse complement strand
TTTCAAGGCAAAGCATTTTTTGGAACTTTGTTGGGGTTCAGCATACCAGCACGCAGCGCAAGCAAGTGAATCCTCGGCATTTACAGGAGACTCACTTGTTGGCGCTGCGTGCTAATAAACCCACTAGCCATGCTTCGCTACTGTGTCTCTTTACAACGTCCGCCATCACACGTCTTCGGTGTCTCATGTAGAATCTGGTTTCTGTTTCAAAAAAACGTTTCTGACGTTTTCCTAGACAACGACTTCCCTGCGTCAAAAGACTCATTCATGCATCAGTGCTTGGCATTTATTTTGTTTCGTGTTTTGATATTCGTAGCGCTCGCTTTGCCTTCGGCATCGCTTTTGGGCGCTTCTCCGAACATTCTATGGTTGTCGTGCGAAGACATTAGCGCGCACATTGGTTGTTACGGCGACCCTCACACGATCACTCCCAATTTGGATCAACTTGCCACTGAAGGCGTACGCTACTCGCATGCTTTCACTGCCGCAGGCGTTTGTGCCCCTTGTCGTAGCACCATCATCACTGGTTTTTATCAAAACAGCATTGGTACGCATCACATGCGATGCAATTCGATCCTGCCGCAATGGCTGCGGCCGTTTCCGATGTACCTGAAAGACGCTGGTTATTACTGCACCAATAACAGCAAAACCGATTACCAATTCAAGCGTCCATCGCCTAAAGAAATCTGGGACGTATCGGGTCGGAAAGGGCATTGGAAAAATCGCAAAGACAAGTCGCAACCTTTCTTTGCCGTTTTCAATTTCACCGGTTGTCACGAAAGTGGTATCGCCACCAAATCAAAATATCTCAGCGTGACCGAAGATCTGACCGACGACCAACGACAGGATCCGACCAAACTGACGACGTTGCCGCCGTACTATCCCGACACACCGATTGTTCGTGAAGACTGGAAGCGAAATTACGAGTTGATTACGGCGATGGATGCTTGGGCGGGCGATTTGATTCAAGAATTAAAGGACGCTGGCGTCTACGAAAACACGATCATCGTTTACTGGTCCGATCACGGAGTCGGTTTGCCGCGAGCCAAACGCTGGCTTTACGATTCGGGAACGCGGATTCCATTGATCGTGCGGATGCCTAAAGAGTACCGTCAGCCTGGTCAGGGAAAACCAAACACGGTAGACGATCGGTTGGTCGATTCTACTGACTTTGGTCCAACGGTACTGAATCTTGCCGGAATCGATGTCCCCGATCACATGCAGGGCAGACCGTTCTTGGGCGCCGATTTGCCGGAACAACGCAATTACGTTTTCGGTGCTCGTGACCGAATGGATGAGAGATACGACATCATTCGCACCGTGCGCGACAAGCGATACCGCTACATCAGAAATTTTGAACCGCTGAAACCTTACTACCAGTACATGAATACGCCAGAGAAAGGCGCGACGATGATGGAGATTCGCAAGGCAGAACTGGCTGACCAACTGACCGACACCATGCGACTTTTTAGCGCCAAGCAAAAACCTGTCGAAGAACTCTATGACTGCGAAAACGACCCGCACGAAATCAACAACTTGGCCAAGGATCCCAAGTATCAATCGAAGCTGACGGAAATGCGAGCCGCTTTGAAAGCCTGGCAAAACGATGTGGGTGATATTGGATTGATCCCCGAAGCCGAGATCGAAATCCAAGAAAAGACCGCCGGTTCTCGCTTCGCGATCTTGAACAAAGGCGATGATTCCAATGCAAAATTAGAAAGGTTAGTCGACATCGCCACCAAAGCCTCCGAGGGGATAGATGCCTTGGACGATTTGGTCAAAGCACTCAGTGATCCCGATTCGTCGGTGCGTTATTGGGGAGCCACCGGGATTGGCAACATTGGTAGCGATGCGGCCGATGCAAAATCGGCCGTCATGGACGCAATGGAAGACCCATCACCAAGTGTACGAATCGCTGCCGCCCGCGCCGCTGCAAAACTGGGCAGCACCAAAATTGCAATCAGCGTTCTTAAGAAAGAACTCAAAAGCGATCACCAGTGGGGACGACTTGCCGCGGCAATCGTGTTGGACGAAATGGACGACCAAGCGATGCCAGCGGTCGACGATTTGAGGGTAGCATTAGAAAAACAACCCAACAAGTACATCGTGCGTGTCGTCAACCGCGCGTTGAACGAATTACTGAACACAAACAACACCGTGCCGTAAGACAGGACTCTTCCCAGCTCTGGCCCACTTTGCCGAAAGCTACAGTTGATCGTACGGCATACTGAACGTATCACCTTTTTGCAGGTCGCCGGTTTCAAGCCCCAGCATAAACCAGCGTAAGCGTTGTTGGCTTGTTCCATGAGTAAACGATTCATGATCAACACGACCTCCGGCTTTACTTTGCAGTCGGTCGTCGCCAATCGCTGTTGCCGCGCGCAAAGCTTCTTCGACATCTCCCGGTTCGATGATGTTCTTGGTTCGCTGAGCATGGTGAAGCATGCAGCCAGCAAAAAAGTCGGCTTGTAATTCCAAGCGAACGGACGCTTGGTTCGTTGCAACTTCATTGCGTTTTCGTCGAACCGCTTCAACTTTGTCGGTATATCCAAGAATGTTCTGCACATGGTGACCGACTTCGTGTGCGATTACATACGCTTGAGCAAAGTCACCAGGGGCATTCAACTGTTCGGAAAGCTGCCGAAAAAATGTTGTGTCCAAGTAAACTCTGCCGTCTGCCGGACAATAGAATGGTCCCGACTGCGAGGTTGCCCCGCCGCAAGCCGATTGAACTTGTCCCGAAAAGAGAACCAGTTTGGGGTGTGGGTATTTCTTGCCCGCGCGGGCAAACAGATCTTCCCAAACGTCTTCGGTGTCAGCAAAAACAACTTTGGCGAACTCACCACGTTCTTTTTCTGCTGCTGACATTTCACCTTGGTTTGCACCGCCGCGATTTACAGCAGCAGCCTTTTGTTGATTGGCTTGCTGCAAGAAACGTTGTGGGTTGCCGCCCATGAGTGCGACGATCAAAGCGATGATCATCAGCCCCATTCCACCGCCGACCACAGCAGCGCCGCCGCTACCCCTTCGGTCTTCTACATTTTCACTTTGTCGTCTACCGCGCCAGCGCATATCTCAATTCTCTTTATTAAAAAACACCTTCGGCTAAACCTCCGCCGGGATTATTATTAGGTAGCAAACGGGGCGATTGCCAGCGGGTGCGGGCAATTCTGATCAAAAAGGCAACTGATTTATGACAACCGACGACGCAGAGTGCCCCCAGCCGACCGCTGCGTGTATCCAACCCACCTCTGCGCCTGCCCCATTTCCCGGTTCCAAGCAGTGCTTTCTCTATGCCATCGGCGCAGTCGCGTTGCTCAGTTTCTGTTTGGTTGCGGCGGCCTACCTCCATACTGGGTTCGATTTGGTGGTCAAAATCATTACCGGACTCATATTGCCGGTGGGATTCATTTGGTTGTTTTTCTTCGCTTGTGGAGTCTGGTGGGCGTTCAAACGTCAGCGCACAGCCAGCCTGTTATTCTTTGCGCTTTGGTTGACAGTTGGGGTGACATTTAACGGACGCGTCGGTCAAAAATTGATTTCGTCGATCGAAGCACCCGTGAAAAGTTTCGCCCCCGATACGTTTCCTTTGCGGGCTGTGGTTGTGTTGGGCGGAGGAGCGTCGGTCAACTCATTCGGAACCGATGAACTGAATTGCGATGGTGAACGGGTGATGTCTGCTGCACAAATGTGGCACGCCGGAGAGACACGGGTCATCATCTGCACCGGCGGCGAGGGGAATCCAAAGCTAGACGGATCGTCCGTGGGCCGCAGGCTGCTAAGAAGTGTTGGAATTCCAGACGATGCGATTTTGGAAGTCCCGGGGTACAACACGGTAAGAGAGATGACATCATTGAAGAAGCTATTTGAATCGCAGCCAGAGGTTTTAGGTGGAACAGGAAAAGTAGGCTTGATCACGAGCGCTTTTCACATGAATCGAGCGATGCGTTTGGCGAACGGACAAGAATTAGAATTCTTGCCGTTTCCCTGTTGCTATCGAAGCTCGTTCGAGACACCACTGACTCCACGAGACCTGATTCCACACGTCGAGGGCGGAATAAACGTTGCGATCACCCTAAAAGAGTGGCTTGCAGCAGTCGCCGGACGTTAGCAGGCAGC
>CAZZDZ010000018.1:12034-29737 GCA_964652675.1 uncultured Pirellulaceae bacterium | reverse complement strand
AACGACCTAGTCTCCAAACGGAATCGCTTTTTTCCCTGTTTCACAAACCGTACAAAGACGCCATGGAAGGCTTTACTATGGACGGAGTTGCTAATTGCACGTCCGCACGCTCAAGTTTGCTGCGACACAATAGATCACTTGTATCTGTTTACTTCGCACCGATCATCGCAGCCGCATTGTTGGCAGTTTGCACGATGACGCCCAGCGCGCAGGCAGACGAAGCCCGATGGATTTGGGCCACCGGTAGCGCGAAAGCGAAAGCGGTTGAGCCTGGTCAAACCTGTTATTTTCGCAAACCGTTGAACTTGCGAGTCGCTGCAGCAGGCAAAATCGAAATCGCTGCCGACGACAATTATGAATTGTTTGTCAACGGAAAGTCGGTTGGCAGAGGCGGTTCACCACGCCAAGTCGACGAGTACGACATCAGCGATTACTTGCAAACCGGTCGCAACGTCGTTGCAGTCAGTGTCGTCAACACGCATGGAACAACAGCTGCTCTGGCAGCACGCGTATCGATCAAACCCGCCAATAAAGACAAATGGTATACGTTCAGCAGCGATCCATCGTGGCGCACAAGCACTGTAGATCAATCGCTATGGACGACAACTTTATTCAATGATCGCCTCTGGGGATCGGCGGTCTCCTTTGGCAAGTTCGGCGAGACGGCCCCTTGGGATCACGACGAACAAGTTGCGACAGCCGTCCAGACCGACCAGCGAGAGAGATTCCAAATCCAGCGTGGTTTTGGTGTTCAACGCCTGCTTGATGACGATAAAGTCGGCTCAGTGATCGCGATGACGTTCAACGAATTTGGGCACCTGTTGGTTTCACAAGAGAATGGTCCGCTGCTTTTGGTTTTTGATGCCGACGGTGACGGGGTCGCCGAAAATGTGAGGACCTATTGCGATAAAGTTAAATCTTGCCAGGGAATCTTGCCTCTTAACGGCGAAGTGTTTGTGACCGGTGAGGGCCCCGAGGGAACCGCGTTGTATCGACTGACCGATTCGGACCGAAACGGAACGCTTGAGAAAGCAGAAGCGATTGTAAAATTCAAAGGCCAGTCGGGCGAACACGGTCCCCACGGATTGCGACTTGGTCCCGATGGCATGATCTACGTCGCTGTTGGTAGCCACGTGCAGGTCGAAGGCAAAAGAGGCGTTGGCGACACCTACAACGATTTTTACGAAGGCGACTTGTTGCCTCGCTACGAAGATCCGGGTGGACATGGACTTGGTGTCAAAGCCCCCGGTGGCACGATTATCCGGACCAAAGTCGACGGATCGGTTGTCGAACGCGTCGCAGGTGGTTTGCGAAACGTTTACGACGTTGTGTTTCATAGTAACGGCGGTATGTTCGTGCACGATGCGGACATGGAAGCAGACTTGGGAACAACTTGGTATCGCCCAACCGCCATGTTTGACGTCACCGAAGGCGGAGAATTTGGTTGGCGAACCGGCTGGGCAAAATGGCCTGAGCACTACTACGACCGTTTGCCGAACATGTTGGAAACAGGCCGAGGCAGCCCCACGGGCGGTGTCTCCTATCAGCACTATATGTTCCCAGTGCGATATCAAAACACGATGTTCATGGCCGATTGGTCCGAAGGCAGAATCTTAAATGTCAAACTGAAACCTCATGGTGCCGGCTACATTGCCGACAGCGAAGTGTTTTTGCAAGGACAGCCGTTGAACGTCACCGACGTTGATGTCGGACCAGATGGAGCTCTCTACTTCGCAACGGGTGGTCGCGGCACCGCTGGCGGAGTTTATCGCGTCATCTACAAAGGCGAAGTGCCAGAGCGAATGAAAAAGCTGGGCACCGGTGTCGCCAAAGCAATTCGCCAGCCCCAGCTGGAGTCAGCTTGGGCTCGACAAGAGATCGCCAAAGTCAAACGAGAGCTTGGCGATGAATGGGGCAAGATGGTTGCTGGCGTTGCCTACAGTAACGACAACCCAGCCAACTATCGTGTTCGTGCAATGGAATTGATGCAGTTGTTTGGCCCCGTCCCAAGCGACGAATTACTTATCGAACTGAGCCGAGTTGAGAGCGAACAAGTCCGTGCTCGTGCCGCGACGCTGATGGGACTGCAACAAAACGACAGTACAAGCGATCGTCTTGCTGAAATGCTCAAGGACAAAGACCCGATGGTTCGACGTGCCGTCTGCGAAGCCATGTTGCGCAGCGGAAGCGTCCTACGTTCGACCGAAGATCTGATGCCACTACTAGCCGACGAAGACCGAGTGCTGGCGTTTGTGGCGCGTCGTGTTTTAGAAAAAATGTCGCCAGAAACGTATCGTGAAGAGGTTTTGAACACGTCTGACGTGCGAGTCGGTATCGTCGGGATGCTGGCGCTTGTGAATTCCGATCCAAGCGAGGCAACCGCATTGACGGTATTGCAGCGTTCAAGCGAACTGATGACGGGATTCTTGAGCGACGCGGATTTCATTGACACGCTTAGATTGTGCCAAGTCGCAATGCACCGTGGAAAAGTAGATCCCAAAAAACTGAACGCATTGCGTGATCAAGTCGCAGAAGAATTTCCTGCCGGCGAATCACGGATGAACCAAGAACTGATCCGCATTGCTGCGTATGTCAAAGCTGAAGGGGTTGTCGAAAGGGCCCTTAAGTTCATCAAATCGGATTCGCCAAAAGAGGACCGTATTCTGGTCTCGATGTGCCTACAACACTTGGCAGGCGATTGGTCCGCAAAACAAAGATTCGAGCTGCTGAAGTTCTATGAAAAGGTGACCGGAGAAGCTACCGAAGGCGCGCTGCCGATGTACGTCTCCGCAGCTACGCGTGACTTCGCAAATTCGTTATCACAGGACGACGCCCACGCGATCTTGGAACAAGGCGACGTGTGGCGCAACGCTGCTCTGGCGGCGATCTTCAAATTAAAGACGCCGATCGACAACGACATGGCCGCAAAATTGCGAGAATTGGATCGCAAATTGATCGCGGATCCACAGCTTGGTGACACCGAGCGACGGTTGCGGACCGGTATCGCCGCGATGCTCGCAAGTGCAAAGGATGATCAATCCGCCGAATACTTGCGCAAGCTATGGCGAAGTGAACCGGAGCGACGGCCAGTGATTGCAATGGCGCTGACAGTGAATCCGGCCGATGAAAATTGGGACTATCTTGTTCGCAGTTTGAATTTACTTGAGGATCAAGCGGCCACCGAAGTCTTGCGGGCACTGCGCCGTGTTCCGATTGCGACCGATGACCCGATGGCTCTGAGGCAGTTGATTTTGCTGGGTGTTCGAGCGGAGAACGAGAACAACGGTTTTGAAGAAGCCGAAAAACTGCTGGAACATTGGACCGGCATGCAGCGTCCTGACGCAGCGGCAAAGTCTATGCTTCCGTGGCAGAAATGGTTTGCCAAGACCTATCCCGATCGCCCGCCGGCTGTGCCGCCAAAAGCAGATGACTCTCGCTGGGACTTTGATCAGCTAACCGGATACACCGAAAGCGACCAAGGCAAGTTTGGGGATCCAATCCACGGCCGAGACGTATTCAACAAAGCACAGTGTGCTGATTGCCATCAATTTGGAAATCATGGTACTCAAGTTGGACCGAATTTGTCTGGCATCGCTCGCCGTTTTTCCAAACGCGAAATCCTAGAGTCGATTCTGTATCCAGCACATGTCATCAGCGATCAATACGCCAGCAAGAAAGTTCTAACGCTTGACGGCAAGGTTGTGATTGGTATGGCAAGTGAGCTGAAAGGTGGTGACCTGTCGATACGTGACGCACGAAACAACATCACGGTCGTGAAAAAGAGAGACATCGATCAGATTTTGCCAAGCACCAGCAGCATCATGCCAAGCGGCTTGATGGATGAACTGACGCTGCAAGAAATCAGTGATTTGATGGCTTACTTGGGCGTGCTACCGACCATCGAAGTAGCATCCCGACCAGAATAGCGAACGGTTTGTCGTGCTGGTTATGACGAGCCGTCACTTTGCGGCTCAAATCGATAGCCCGCTCCGTAGACCGTTTGAATCAATCTTGGGTTTTTCGGGTCGAGTTCGATTCGCTTTCGAAGCTGGCTGATCGTTTGGTCCAGCGTACGGCTATTGGGAACGTGGGTTTCTTCCCAGCCGACGCGAAAAATCTCGTTGCGATCGACCACTTCGCCAGGCTTGCTTGCGAGAAGCTGCAGAATTTTCAGCTCGCGGGGCGTCAGTTCGATGACCGTTTCGTTACGCTTGGCTCTCAACTGTCGCGGAAAGACTCTCAAGTCATTCATCGAAAAATCGCCCTGCGGTAACTTGGGCTGTGCATCTTCGCTGCCAAACCCATCAACGGACCGTCTTGCGACCGCCCGAATCCGAGCCAATACTTCTTGGGCACCAAACGGTTTGACGATGTAATCATCGGCCCCTAACTCTAGCCCGACGACCTTGTCGATCTCTTCGGCTTTGGCGGTGATGAACAAGATCGGCATCCGCGGTTGGCTTTTGCGAAAATGGCGACACAGGTCATAACCGCTGTACCCAGGCATCATCACGTCCAAACACGCCAAATCCGGTGTCTGATGGTCGAACATGTATTTTGCGTGATGCCCATCGGCCGCTTCGGTAACGCTATGCCCATCGCTGCGCAACACTTCGGCTAGTGCTGCACGCGTATGCGGATCGTCTTCGGCAACCAGTATTTTCAAACTCATTTTTCCTGACTCATCTACTTAGTCGGTCCATCCTGAGGCCCCGTCTCTGTGATTGGAATACGCAATTCAAAACACGCACCATTTTCACTTGTCAACAAATTCAACTGGCCGCCGTGTCGCGCGGCGGCATTTCGAGCGATGGTAAGCCCGATTCCTGTCCCGCTGGGGGCGCTGATGGAATCGTCTAGACGAGCAAACGGACGAAAGATCATTCGTCGATGTTTGCCGCTGATCCCAGGACCACGATCGGCAACCGATACGATCAATTCACTGTCGTCGATTCGCGATTTTACCAACACGTGTTTGCCGGTGGCAGCATACTTTTCCACATTGCTGAGCAGATTCACCAACACCATTTCGAATATATCCGCGTCCATTTGCACATCCTTGTTCGCCGCGGTGTCTCGCTCAATCTCGATCTTGGCATTCTCAAAACTCGGAGAAAATTGGCTTAGCGTTTCTTCAATCAGCTGATCTGGATTGGCTAAAGCCAGACGCGGGCCCCGTTGCTTCTTTCCATTTCGCATGATTTCCAACACACCAGAAACCAGCCGGCCCAAGCGTTTGCTTTCTGTGTCGATCACTTTTAGCCGTCGCTCGACGCTAACACGCGTCTCGCTTTCTGGCAACTTTTCTAGGTCTGATTCGGCGAGCTCTGCATACAGTCGTATGTTTGTCAGCGGCGTGCGCAGTTCGTGGGAGACTTGGCCGGCAAAGCTGACGCGGTTGCGCGCGGTTCGCATTTGTCGTTGCACGCTGCTCAACACGTACGCTCCCAGCGCCAACAGCACGACACCGACTCCCGCCAACGACAACAGCAGCGGCATCGCACTCGCACGGGGGACCAGTTCTTCGTTGGCATGAAATTCCCATTGCCATGCCGATAGCGGAACAGACAGGCTTAACGATGTTGTGGGTTGCGTGCATTCTCCTTCGTCGCCCCAGCGGTAAATCACCTGCTTTGTTTCGTCGACAAGTGTGGTGAAGCCTGGCATCCTGCTGATTTGGTCATCATCTGAACCGACCGAATCTGGCAGGGCGGCGGTCAAATCGGATGCCCAACGAGGTCTTTCCAGAATCACACCCGCGGCGGCTCCATCCGTGCGAGGAAGCCACAAAATCAACTGCATTCCTTGATCTAAATACCACACCTGCCAGAAAGATTCTCCGGTGGCGGTGGGCACGACGGGATTGGTAGCTGAGAATATGGCGGCACTTCGACCACGGTATCTTTTAGGATTGCGAGTGGTCGCTGGTGTTTTTGATTGGACCTGAATACTTGATCGGTTCTGGGGCTTGGCATTCGGATACGTCGCTGTATCTGCGTTTGGCTTAGATTCATTTCCTATTGTTGGCCGGCCGCTGATCATACCAGGCAATGCCGCGTAGAGTGCAGCGGCATCTGGATCATCCAAGCTTGGGCGTGGTGGAAACAACAGTTGGCCGTTTGCGCTGACATAGATTCCTTGTCGGACCACGGGTTCGGAGCGACGAAGTTTCTTTAATGCATTGATCGGTATCGCTTCGTTTTCCAATGCAACGGTCACTCGTCGCACATAGCTGTCAAAAAGCTGCGACGCGGACTGATCGATTTCGACTAAGCGTGAATGCAGTAGCGACACGATCTTTTCCTGCGCTCGTTGTTGCGATTCACGCGTTGCCGATGCGGACAGCCAGCCAAGCAACACCAAAGGAGCAGCAACGAGAGCGAGCAATGCGAGAAGTAAACGGCGCGGCATTCGTACAATCAACCATTCAAGAACCGGACCAGCTGACAATTCAGTCAGGCATCCGGCAAACAGATGTCCTGTCACGCGTGTCCAATTGAGCCCGTCGCAGAGACATCCAGGATACCACGCTGCGCGATGATCAGCAAAGATAAACCAAGTCGCAAGCTTGCGCTATGCACTCATCGCGGGTACCGCAGAACGCCGATTGACCGGCGATTGCTCAGGGCTCGTGGCGAATCCGCGTTGATGGATCGTGACCAGAACGCCTGCAACAAAGAACATAAACATGTGAACCATTGGAATGATCAGCATATCGTGGAACATCGCGTTTGGCAGATAGCTGGCGAGCACCGCTAAGGCCAACAGGCCGATGAACCGAACCTCGATTTTGCCATTTCGCTCTCTAGCCAAGCTCCATGCGATCGAACTGATAGAGAACAAGAATCCACAGAACAGCGTGATTCCCAACAAACCCGTATCGACCAAGATCGCCAAGAACGTATTGTGTTGAAGGTACGGCTTCACTTCCTTTAGCGGAACGTCGTAAGCCTGCGTGTCGTGATACGGTTTGTTGTTCTCGAAATACCGACCAAAACCATGGCCTGCGATAGGTTTATCTTTAAACATTTCCCACGCGACGATCGCCAAAAGCGGACGCAACGTAATGGATTTCGCCGCATCCGCAGCAGAGACATCTTTGTCTCGCTTGAGTGCTGTTAATTGGTCCTTGAGTCCCAGTGACAATGCACCGACAAGCAAAACGATGCTTGCCAGACCAAGAACGCGAAGCCAGCGGGGGCTGTACATAAACCCGATCACGCCGATGCCCAGCATCGCGCCGATCCAGACACTTCGTGTAAGCGTCGCGTAAACGCCGACCATCAAAACCATGGCCATAAACGCGCTGATTACTTTCATCCGCCGGTCTCCCTTGATGAAATTCAAACAGCAGATCGCGACTCCGACCGAAATAACAAACCCGTTGCCGATCGGATTCAGCAGCGGCCCACGCCCACGTCCCAAAAATTCCCAATTCGTGGGATCTAAAATGTATTTTGGGAAAACAAGCGCGTGCAGCCCTTTGACTTCAAAAAGAGCGGTGACTGCAAGGTAGGTGCACAAACCGAGTACGAGTCGACTCACCCAGCGAATATCGCTTTCGCGGATTTCAACCAAACGAGTGATGACGTAAACACCCGCAGGCATCAACACATAAAAAATCCAACGTGAAAAAGATTGATCTTGGTGAGTCCCTGCGCCTTGTATCGTCCCGCTGATCAGAAACAGACCGACCATGCCCGCAACCATCCAGTCAACTCGCGTCATTTTGACCGTGCGAATGTTCCCCATTCGCCAGTGAATCACGGCGAGTGCCAACATTGCCGCCCAGAGCATGCGGTCAAAGCTAAATTGGATTGGACCATTGAACGCAAAAAACGACGGACCGACCACTGTTCCGGTCAGCAAAACGACGGTGGCCATCCGCAGCAGGCGACCGCCGTGGAAGATCGGGATCATCCAAACGATAGCCGCAATCGAAAATAGTACGAACAGTAATTCCATCGTAGGCTCTTGCCGGCTGGTCAAATGACCGTCACCAGCGACTTGGTGTTTCAGGTTGTAACGGCTGGTACGATTAAGTCTCGTGATAACCGCGACAAGCTGTACATTCAGCACGCGCGCAACGACGACTACTGAAACATAGGTCACAGAGAGCGACAGGAGTTCTGTTTTACAGACCCGATAGAAAACTGCCGAACGCCTTATCCAGGCAGTTCAAGGTGGCCTTTGAGCATACGGAATGTTCGCTTGCATCCATCCGGGCCAACTTTCGACGCATGCCCTGTACCTTGGTGATCGATAAAGGCGACGAGAGTCCCAGGGCCGAACCAGTGTTCTTGCAAACTGGATGGGTCGCCAACGTAGACAAAGAACCCGCCTTCGTTGACTTGTTGCACGTAAGTCACCAAACCATGCTCCGCATGAGCGGCTGCCAAATGCAATCCCTTGGCGTCATTCGCTTCGACCGTCTGTTCGGCTGTCGAAATCAGCCGGTCGGTCAAGATCGCGGTGTCAATCTCCATCTTCACGACACGTGATTGATTGTCAGCGTTTGGGTCACAGCATACGAGGCTGATGGGGGTGGTTTCGGGCATGATCGTCGTTCATTACGGGGATGGAGAAAGAATGATACGATAGCAGTTTGGCCGATGAATGTCGCACCAGCTGAAACAAATCTCAGGTCAAAGCAATTCTATCGTAGTCATACGACAACAACGAATTCCCAAAGGACGATCCATGCCCGCCAACCATTTACTTTCATCATGTTTGATCGCGCTGGCGGTTGTTTTTTCCGTGGCTGATATTGCAGCCGCCCAGCAAGCACCCATCGACGTCAAAAAAGACGCTCGATTTAACGCCGTTGCCTGGGTTCAAAACTCTGCAGAATACAAATTACTGACCGAGCAAACCTACCGAATGGCGATGTCGCAGTTGTATGTCGGCGTTCACGACAGAAAGTGGTCAGCTGACGAAATCCAAGTCGCACAGGGCGGGTTTGAGGACAAAAAGCCTGCGATCATCTTGGATGTCGATGAAACGGTCCTTGATAATTCCGCTTTCAACGCGCGCAATGTTGCCCGAGGAATCGATTACTCGTCCGAAGCCTGGAATGCTTGGTGCAACGAAGAAAAGGCCGATGTGATTCCCGGTTCTCTAGAGTTTGTTCTGGCTGCCCAAGGATTAGGTGTCGAAGTTTTTTTCATCACGAACCGTCGTGACGAAGTGAAGCCCGCAACGATCAACAATTTGAAACGGCTGGGTTTTCCCGCAGACGAAGACCACGTGTTGACTCAAAATTCAAAAGACAATCGCGATGGCCGAAAGAAGACACGTCGAGCGATGGTGGCAAAGGATCACCGAATCGTATTGCTGATTGGCGACAACATGAGCGACATGTGCTTGGATTTGGATGTTCGTGACAACAAACAACGCAACGCAATCGCCAGAAAGAAAACGGACCTACTGGGCTCGCGTTGGATCATGATCCCCAATCCTGTTTACGGACAATGGGAGCGAGCTTTGGCAGAAGGCGCTGACGCCTTGAATACGAAACTGGATGTCAAGCCGATTATTCAACCAGGCGAAACCAACCGCTAGCCGAGCAACCCTTCGCGGTCTTCTGCGGTCGACCTAATCACTGCAAATTCTGAAACGCTTTCGACGCCTAATTTACGCAGAGCGCTCTGGCGTCTTCGATCGACCGTACGGCTACTGAGTGAAAGTTCGTAGCTGATCGACTTGTTTGGTTTGCCCTTTGCGGCGCAATCCATCACGGCCAGCTCTTCGCTGGTTAGACGTTCAATTGCGTCCTGAGCTTCGCAAATACGGATTCGCTCTCTGTGCAAACGTTCACTAATAGAAATCGCTTTCTGGACTTCGTTCGTTAATCGATCCACCTTGAACGGTTTTTCGATCAATGTCACAGCGCCGTTCTTCATCACTTCGACAGCAACGGGCACGTCGGCATACGCAGTCAACATGATCACCGAGAGGCTGCTTTGTTTTTCGATCAGAGCCCGTTGAAGTTGAATACCATTCATCGCGGGCATTTGCAAATCGGTGACGACAACACCGGTGTCGGTTGGAAGCATATTGTTCAACAACTCCATTGCGCTGGTGTAGGTGCGCGGCGCATAGCCTCGTGACTCTAATGCGTCTTTGACTGCGGTCAGGACTAGTGGATCATCATCAACGATGTAAACCACACTTTGTTGGGTTGCGTTTTCTGTCATCGTTATCGACACGTCGCCCGTCCTTGTTTGAATTTTGTTGGTGTGATGTATCGCGTCTGTATTTACCACGTTAGTGAACAAAAGATAGTGCAACATGATACGTGTTTCGTCAATGTCGCAGACGTACGCTAGTGCGGTCTAAGCCTGCAAAACACTGGTAACTGGCGCACGTTCGCCAAGAATTCACGTAAAAACGTGACACTGGCGTTTTAAATGAAACGACTCTTCAGAACACTTACTTGCTTCGGGTTACACGTTTCACACTCTACGAAGCGTCTACAAGTTGATTTTTTCGGGCACCGATCCCATGACTGTTTCTAATGCCGTGACCAACCGGTTCGCGGTGAAGGGTTTTTGCAAAAAGCAATGTTCCAGGTCGTCGTCGATCGTTTTGCTCAGCTCGCCATGACCGTAACCACTGATATAAAGCACTTTTAGATTGCTAAACCGATTTTTCAGTTCGTTGGCCAGTGACTGCCCATTCATACCGGGCATGATCAAATCGGTAACCAGGGCGTCGATTTTGACATCACCATCTTCGATCATAGCCAACGCTTCGGGACCACTACCTGCTTCGATGACCTCAAAGCCGCCGGATTCCAAAGACATTCTAGCTACTCTACGAACCGCCTGTTCGTCTTCGACCAGTAGCACGGTAGCGGCATGTTGTTCGGTCGTAACGTCAATTTCTTCGGAGGTGGCTGCACGATCATCGGCAACAGGAAACAAAATTTTGAACGTCGCCCCAACATTTGGCACACTTTCAACACTAATGTTGCCGCCAGAATCTACGACAACGCCATAGGTAACCGAAAGTCCCAGTCCTGTTCCCTTTCCGACTTCTTTGGTTGTGTAGAACGGCTCGAAACACCGCGCGGTTGTTTCGGCAGACATTCCACATCCATCGTCCGAGAAGATCAGTTCCACGTAGTGACCTGGGGTAACGTCCAATTGAGAGTTTTCGCCAACCTCCACATCACGTGTTTCAAGCGAAAGTGTCCCACCGGTGGGCATTGCGTCGCGCGCGTTGATCGCCAAGTTCAAAATAATCTGTTCGATGTGGGATTTATCGGACTTAATTAAACCAATTTTTTGCGAAAGCTTGGTGCTCAACTCGATGTCTTCGCCGATCACTCGACGCAAGAGTGTTTGGGACTGAGTCACAATTTCATTTAGATTCAGCGACTTGGGCTGATTGATCGACTTGCGACTGAAAACAAGTAACTGGTTGGTCAGGCCAGCGGCGCGCTCGGCGGCTTCCTGTATCGCGGTCACATAGTTGTAGTTTTTGTCTGGCGAAGGAAGTTGTTTCACCATCAGTTCGGCGTAGGTGCTGATGACGGTCAATGCGTTGTTAAAATCGTGTGCGATTCCCCCAGCCAGTCGCCCAATGGCTTCCATTTTTTGTGACTGACGCAATTCCTGTTCAAGCCGTTTGCGCATCGTAATGTCGATCAACGCACCACGCATCGCGACCAGCTCACCATTTTCGAAAACGACTTGCACACTGTCTTCGATCCAAACCACGGTTCCATCTTCGTGAACCATGCGATACTCGAAACGATGGTCGCGTTTTAGCTTTACTTGGCTTGTGCAATAGGCCACCGCAGTAGCAAGGTCGTCTGGGTGAACACGTGAATGCCAGAATCCTGGCTCCAGCCATGCTTCGGCGGGAAAACCTAGCAATTCGACGCAATAGCCACTGACGTACGTGAAATTAACGCTTGGGTCGCATTCCCAAATCACGGTTTTGGCCGTGTGCAGTACCATGTCCTGTCGTTCTTCGACTTGTCGCAGGTCCCGGTCAAAATTGTTCTTCGCTTTGAGCGCCGCAACCAAGGATGCCGTGGTGCGAACGAAATCAATTTCTGATTCGCTAAAGTGCGTCCGCGTTCGCGACAAAAACGAAAAACTACCTATTCTTTCGCCTTCGGAGATAATGGGGCAACCCAGATACGACTTGATTCTGGTTGGCAAAAGTGAAGCTGCTTGGGGGTGCTCAAGCATTTCTTCATAAGGTAGGTACATCACTCCATCGCCGGCCGCGCAGATACCGCAAAGGTATTCGCCAAGCTTGATTCGGCTAATGGCTTTGGTTAACTCTGGAGACAGGCCGCAAGAGAGCTTCAGTTCTAAGTCGTTGCCAACTTTGTCAAAGTAGTTGTAGATTTCGCAACCCAGATGATTTGCGATGCCTTCAAAGGAAGCAGCCAAACTCTCCATCGAGATATCACTGGAAAGAACATCGGTCGACAATTCCGAAAGTAGCTGTAGTCCGTCGACTTGCCATTTCAACGACTCGTTTATTCGCTCCCTTTCGGTTACATCCTGACAGACGCCAACGACCCAAATTGGTTCGCCTTGGTCGTTCGCGATGACACGCCCTCGGCTTTCAATGACACGAATCTCGCCATCAGCTCGCTTGATTCGTTTGACGTTCTGAAATTCACCGTTTGTTTCAACCGCTTTCTTGATTGACGCCTGAATGGCCGCGCGGTCTTCGGGCAGAACAAATTGCCAAAACGTATCTGACGTTAATTCTTGCGCTCCTGGTTCCAAACCAAAGATTTGAAAGAGTGCATCACACCATGTGACTTGATCGCCTGAAATATTCCAACGAAAACAACCCAGGCCAGCAAGTTCAGAAGCCGCTTGCAAAAGTTGTTGCTGACCAACAAGTTGATGGTCTAAGTCTTGATTGGACAACATTGAACTCGAAGGTAGATTGACCTGTGATCGAGAAAAGGTGACTCCTACCAGGCTGTTGAATTTTGCTTGTTGCGTTGCGCATCGCGAAAACGCACTCTCTCTTTGCGTTCTTTCGCAGAGCGAAAGACGAACCTGAGAAAGCTAATTTAAAAATCAACAGTCTGTTAGGCACCAAATTGACGAAATGCCCCTCGTCAAAATACGGACGCAATATAACGAAAACCATCGCTCGAAATTGCAGTTTTGGAAACTCAGGAAGCGATTTTCGGCGTGACGCAAAACTTTTTGGCAAATGCCACGCTGTTTTTGTTTTTTTGCAGCCGCACAGGGCTCCTCGTCGGTCAATGTCTTGGCGAATCCGCGCCGCACCATTAATACTGGAGCTGCGTGGCGTCAATCGGTAGATTGATCGAGAAACGCAAGCAGATCGCGGATTTCACGGTCCGTCATCGAATCGACCAAGCCACTGGGCATCATCGAAATTCGCAATTCCTTTCGATCCGAGATCTCAGCGGTCTTAAACGAACGTTCTTGACCGGTACTATCCCGGTAAAACTCTTTGCCTCCGCCTCCATCGCGAAGCATGATTCCGGTGAAAACTTTTCCGTCATCCAAAATCAGCGTTCGGGGAAAATACTGTGGGTCAACATCTCGACTTGGCTGCAAAACCGCTACCAGCAGGCGGTCAACATTACCCCTGAACGATGCCGCTGAAAGATCTGGACCGACTGTATTGCCGCGTCCATCGTGTCGATGGCATTTGCTACAAGCACCAATGCTGCGGTGATGAAAAATTCGCCTGCCCGCATCGATATCAACCTTCTGCCCGATTGCGGCCAAACGTTTTTTCCACGCGGCGGTGTGTTCGACATCGGGACGCCCTTTGGAAACGCTTGATGGATCGATTGCAGCATCGATCAGGTCCGCTGAATCGGGAATCGTATCGGTCAATGACGCCAGTTTCTCTTTCTGCTTAGCAGTCAACTTGGTCGTGCGCAGCAACCGAAGGAATTCTTCGCGAACCGGATGAGGCTTGTCTGCCAGTTCACCAATTAGGCCATCTATTTGCTCTGCGATTGGCGTTAAGCCCGCAACGATATCCGCTGCCATTTGCGAATCGTCTTTGGCAAGCGGTAACATCTGCCGCAGCACGTCTTGAGTACCTTTGATCTCCGATGCAGCGGTCCATCGAACGATCGCTCTAAGCAGCGCCCTATTTTTCGTGGAGGCCAGATTGAGTATCTCTTTGTGCAGTCGCTTGCTGTCTGGTTTGATCAACCGCAGTGCAAACGCGCGTACTTTTGCATTGGATTTTTCATTTAATACGTGACTCAAAAGCACGTCTTGATCTACCACTCCCTTTCGCGGCTCTCCGGCAAGCGTATTGCTGGCTGCCAACGCGGACTCAAACAATAAGTAGTCAATATTCTCTCGCTGGAGAACCTCGTCTACTTGCGGCATGAACACTCTCAAGTTTTCGTCCGCAATCCAACGTAGCGTTTCGCAAACAACTTGTGTGTCATCGTTTTGCAAAAAATACTTTACCCAAGACTCACTGGCGGGATCTGCTTTGCGTATTGCTAACAACAAACTGATTTGATCGACCGCACTGAGGTCGTCACAGATCGATTCGTTGTATTCGTCAATTCGATTCGACAGTGCATCGATGGCGGCGCGAGCGAGAAACGGATCTGACGAACTGGCCAGAGAGTGAATCTCTTTTGTCGTCATGCCTTTGCCGCCAGTTCGCAACCTATCAGCTTGCTTGGCGTCATTGTTGGTGGTCTCAAGAGCCGCGTTGCCAAACCGCACATCCGCGGCGGGATCGATCTCAAGTTTCCATACGCGACCTTTCTTGTGCAGTTGATAGGATCCGACGACCCAGTCGGTCAGATAGAAGGTGGTCGGAGATTGCTGAGTGATGCAAGTTGGTCGAAAATCAAGCGAACCAGATATCAAAGAAATGCGATCCGTTTCGAAGCTGGATCGTTCGCGTTTCAATGGATAAAAATCAATCCTATGATCTGTCCAACTTGTCACCAGCAAGCCATTGTTAAACGGAGCAATGCCACACGGAGCTTCGCCGACACTGAACAACATTGGCAAAGTGCCGGGCAGTTCGCCATCCCAACACACAAACGGATGGTGCGGCGCGTTTCCATAAAGTCGTTGATAGCCATAGTCGCCGCCTTGTACGACATGCAGCAATCGACAGGGCGGTCGCGATCCCGGGTCATTTTCGCAAACGAACATCGTCGAATCTTTGCGGACACAAATGCCAAATGGGTTCCAAAAACCTTTGGCTATTCGACGCAACTGAGAGCCATCTGGCTTGCAACGAAAAACGCCGCCTTCGCCTGATCCCTTTGCGGTGGATCCGTCGCGCGAGGACAGTTCCCATTTTTCCCAATGGTTCTCGCCCAAAGCAAAAACCAAGTCGCCGTTGGTTTGCCAAGCCATCCCGCTGAGACCATTGTGTGGGTACGTGCCTTCCGTTTCCAGCACGGCAACGTTCTCTTGCAAGTCGCCTACTCCATCGCCATCGGTATCACGGACGCGCAAGATACGATCTCGTTGAGCCAGATAGACCCAATCGCCTGGTTTGAAATCCTCGGCCAATTCCAAGTCCATTGTCGCGTCGGTCTTGTCGTAGAAAACCGTTCGCTTGCCGTTTCGCAGAACGACAATTTCATCGTGCTGGGGACCGTCGTAGTCGTCGGGACGAAAGTGAGTGTGGCTGCAGACGAACCAGATGTTCCCCGCATCGTCGACATCAATCCCCGTCGGAGTCATCACATCCGGATGCTCAGCAACCAAAGTCAGCGTGACGCCAGGAACCAGCGTTTTGATTGCGGGGTCAAGGTGCAGTTTTTCTTCTGCGGACGAACAGAACGAAAACAGGAGAACGGCCAGCACGCAATAGATCAGTCGCATCAAATCAACTCCAAACGATAGGTGCTCACGTTTCAGATTCTGTGTTTTCCAGACAATCGATTACCGTTGGCGAATCAAATCGGTGTCTTTGATACGCTCACGCTTTCGGATCGGCGCGATGTCTTTTAAGTATCGTATCGCATCGGTTGGATAACCTGCTGTTGGTTTGAGCGGATTTTTGCCTTTGTGCAAATTGGCAAAATATTCGTTAAACGATTCCATCATTCGTTCTCGAACATATTTGGCATAGATCGACGAAAGGGCGACGGGGGCAAACCGGTCGCCCTTTACGGTGAACCGAATCGTTGCGTCAATGCGATCGCCCCGAAGCGAATAACTGCTTTGGGATTTCGTTTCTGCGATCACCTGCGCATTGGCATCTTCCAAACAGTGCTGCAAAACACCAGCGTAATAGCGCCTGCCGCCGTGGCGATCGCAAAACACTTGTGCTTTTACCGAAGACTCGTCTTTTTGCTTTTCGATCGCCTGACGCACTAGCGATAAAGTTGATTCAGATAGCAGGTCTGCTTTGTTCATTCCATTTGCAATCGCCTTGTTGAACTGCTGAGCAGGAATGATGCGCAGGTGGCTCCCCAATAGCTTGATTCCGCTGTGTTGCCATGTGTTGACGATCTCGTCTACTGCATCGTCGTCGCGAAACGCAACATCTTGAATGTTTGTTAACCAGGGAGTTTGCTTGACGCCGTCAAAATCGTCGGCCGCGATTTGTTGAAGCCAAGAACTCAGCTCGGTGGGATAGATTCCGCACCAATGATTTGCAACGCTAACGGTCGCATGAAGTGTCTCCAGCGGGTCGGCTTGCGACTGTTGACTGTTCTGGGCCGACTTGGGTTTGAAAACGGCCTTTGAATCGTTGACGATGACCTTGGCATTTCCCAGTCGACAAGGTTTTTGCATCGGCTCGAAAAGGCCCGCCAATTGATCGTCATCACAATCGGGGACTTGCCAAGTGGTTGCCGCGATCACCAGCGGCCCCAGCTTGGGCCCATAACCAGCTTCGTCGGTCGCGATCAACAACATGGCTTGAGTGCTTCACTACGGCGCAAGATGAAAAACAATTGCGTTGTAGTGTGTCATTTGCCAGACGTTCGCTCAAGACGGTGAGCGTTACGAATTGGTTACTGTTTTTTTGCGTCTTCCGTCGCAACATCGGCTTCGCGTTTGGCGTAGCGTTCCATGACTTCTGGCATACCTAGCAGCACATCAACGACATCGGCTGCCCACTGCGATCCACTGCCACCCTCGAAAATCGAAATGACTTTTTCCAGTGGCATGCCTGGTCGATAGGGTCGATCGCTGGTCATTGCGTCGAATGCGTCGGCAACGGCCATGATTTGTGCATCACGTGGAATTTCGTCGCCGGCTAGTCCATCGGGGTATCCGCTTCCATCCCACGATTCGTGGTGATGGCGAACCGACGGCAAGATTTTCCGAAACTGACGAATTCCTTTTAAGATTTCGTAGCCCAAAACAGGGTGCTGCTTGATTTGATCGAACTCTTCGTCGGTTAGCCGTCCCGGTTTGCGTAACACAGCATCGTCGATTCCGATCTTTCCGATGTCGTGAAGGATGCCGCCCATTCGGACTCGCGAAATGCCTTCTTCGTCGTAACCAAGGCGACTTGCCAATTCGACGGTCAGTTCGCTGACTCGATTGCTATGGCCACAGGTGTAAGCGTCTTTTGCGTCTAACGCGGAAACCAATGACTGAATCGTTCCCTCAAACATCTGCTGAAGTTCAAGGTACTGGCGTTGGTTGATCAAATGAACGCCCAACATCATCGACGTTGACTTCATCAAGTCGGCTTCGATGGTTCCAAGTTCTTCTTTGTCACTCAAACGCA
>CAZZDZ010000018.1:0-11934 GCA_964652675.1 uncultured Pirellulaceae bacterium | reverse complement strand
CACGGCTCCAAGTAGATCGCGAGCGTATCGGCAGCAATGCAAGGACTGAGTTCTTCCAAGAGTGACTTGATGATCCGCTCGCTACCGATCTCCAGCGTCAAACTCTCGGAAAGTTCGTGAATCAGCGACAACTCTTCAAACCGAGCCGCCAGCGCATCGGCCAGCCGAAGGACTTCTGTTTCCATGTGGCCGTTGGTAGCAACGATGGGCACGGTTGCATTAAAAGGTGTTTGATTGATTGTCATGCTGATTGTTTCTCTTTGCGTATCAGTTTCGCAACAGCATTCCCAAAGAACTGCTGTCAACGAAGCCTACTGCGCCATTTTGGGTTTATTGCGACCCGAAAACTTAGCAGTGACAGACGCCCGACAAATCGATTCAACCACCAATCGAATTTCACGTTCGGGAGGGTTATTCCGATTGAATGATCGGCAAAGCTTTTCGCGATTGCGATATTTTGGCCGGACTACCGCGTTGAACAAAGCACGCGACAACGAAGTTGAGGGTTCGGAGACAAACCTAAGAAACTACTTCGGTTCTAATTCACGTTCCTTACGCAAGCTTTCGCTGACGCGGTTTAGTAGAGCCAAGTCTTCGCTGGAAAGAGAATCACGTCCTTGAGTGTGTAACTGATTGAGCACTTCATCCAACCGACCGATGTCGTCTGCTTCCTGTTTTTCTCGCTGCATCACCTGCCGCAATTTGCGCCGACGCGACATCGAAACCACGGAAGTTTTTGCGTTGTCCAACCAGCTTCCTGTCTGACGATTCGGCTTCGGGTTCATCAATTCACCATCGTTCCAGCCCGAAAAGTCTCCGAATCCGATTACCATTTCGCGAATGTCTGGCCCAAGTGATGTCACCCAAAGGACCAGCGAAAGTAACATCAACAGCGGCCAACGAGGAGAAAAATCGGCTGGATCCAACATGATGCTAACGATTGCAAACATCCCCGATGCCAGCGCACACAATTGAATCGCACGCCTCGCAAAATGCGTTTGAAATACTTCCTGGAATCTAGCAGCCACTAGCGAAATCGAAGCCACAATCGCGACGCGCCCGAGTGATTTCGGCAGCGGGTACATTTGGCAAACCGCTTGCACCCAAAGTAACCAAGCACCAGCGAGCCAAACAAATTCGGAATTTCGCAGCCCGAATGCGGGAGCGGACCAGACTCCAAGAATCGTATCCAGCGGACGAGTCCCATTTAGTGCTTGCTCGGCGACCACCATCATTGCCCCGGTCGAAACCAAGCCCAACAACGAAACCACGCTTACCAATAGAGCCGATCGAGAATCCCATTCGCGGCACCGTGATTCTACGCCCAGCAAACCGATGCTTAATGATTCGATCGGAGTCGAAAACGCAAATCGCGCGAATGCGTGAACCGCAACTTGGACTAGCCATCCCGTCATCCAAAAGGCGACGCCCACCAAAGTGATCCATGGCAAGTCAGCGGTACCTTCGCGGCCTTGCGTCATGACCAGCAACGCAATCAGCACCGCGGCGGCGCCGAAAACGCTGTGAGAAAGATAGAGACGCAATCCGCCAAGGGTTCCAATTGGCACCGCCCAAGATTCCGCCGTATTGTCATACGGAGGATCTCTTTGTGGGCTATGCGAAAATGATTCGACGTTTGACATCGGTCTGCGTTTTGCCCAAAGACAAAAAGGGTTTCAGGGTAAAGCCAACATTTGAATCGATGGCTAAACAAGGGAATGGAACGACACGAGTTTCAGTGTGTTTTACGTATTACCATGCTACCCGGTTCTGATCGGTGGGGACTGATTTCCTGAGAATTGCAGGCGAATCCGTAGCGGTCAACGCCCGTTTTTGGCCCGAAACACCGAAAAAAGCCAAGAATCGTGGATCCAGCTACTCTTCGACCGAAGCACGTTTTTTGGGCGGCTCGTTGATCGCCTGGCCGATCGCGTAAGCCAATTGTCCGATCAGTCCGAAGTAACAGAACGCCACTGCGACCGAGGCAGCGATGCCACAAACCGCCATCACGATGGGGCGTTCTGCGGCCGACAGCATTGCGAACAGCAGAAACAGGCCAAAAAACAACAGGCCCGACGTCAAGTAAAGGACTCCCCAAGCATCTTGGCAACGAGTAGCGCTGCGTGCGACTTCGGGCGAAAACGGCACCAAGATACTTCGCATGTCCAACATCGAAAGAATCACAAACGGAAAGAGTGCGTAGATTGCAAACATGGTCACCGCAATAGCGATCAGACTTGGACCAAACGTCAGCATGGTGAGCGCCCATACGGGCACGCCGACTAACCCGGCCGCGGCCAACACAAAAACCAAATCGTCAAACCAAGCAACCGGGTCTCCCGTTGGCCATTCAGTGACCATTTTGTGCTCGTTTGCGACAGCCTGCAAAATCGCGAGCCCACACGCCGCGACAACTGCTGACAATACCAATCCGCCGACGAACAGACCGACCAACAATAGCTCAGATTCGGTCCATAAAACGATCGCGGTTGGGATCGCTGCCAGTAGTGTGATGCCAGCCCAATGCAGAATGACGCCGGGATCCAAAAAGACCCCAAATGTATTGCGTGCCCACTCTTTTACATCTGGCGCGTCATAGTCTGGCTTGGGCTCGGTCGTCTCCACCTTCGCCGCTTCATCTAGCAATTCCTGTGCGGACTTTCGATAAGGATCCGGTTTCTTTTCTTTCGTTACGACTTTAGATTCTTCGAAAGAAAAAGTCGCTGCGCGATCGATATCAATCTTCGTCTTTTTCTTTACCTTCGGTGGCGCCGGGACCACGATCTCCGTGTGGCAATCGTGGCATTTGATTTTGCGTCCCTGCTGTTTTGCTTTTGCGTACAAAATTGAATTGCAGATGTGACACGTGACCCGAAATTCTTGTTGAAATTCAACTGCCTCTACCGTCGGAATGGACTCTGCAGCCGGCGCGGAACCTACAACTTCGGATGGTTCGACGGGTGGCAAGTCGCCAAACACGTCATCGGTCTTTGCCGGCGCTTTGCTCGGTAGCGGTTCCACGCTTGATGTAAATTCGTCCAACGAAGCGCCGAACATATCCAACCCAGCCGCTGCTGCGCTACTTTTTTTGGGCGGTGGCGGCCCAAGGTCGCCGATCTCCGCGTCTTCAAGCGATGGCAATTCGCTGCTCGGGGTCTTGATTGGGCTTTTGCCCGAATTCTTGCTTGGGCGCGGCGAGACATCGTCAACCACTTCAACGATATCGACCACTTCGTCCGGTTCGCTTGCCGGTGGTGACGCAGGAGCTTGGACCGGATCACTATCCAGTTGCAACCAATCATCGTCATCGTTGCTGGACGCAGCAAACCCGGGTGCCAAGAAATCCTTGCTGCAATGGGGACACTTCACGCGTTTGCCAGCCGATTGATCACCGACTGACAGGGCTTTGGAGCATTTAGGGCATTGAAGCGTCTGAGGCATTTACTTGGCACGATAACGAAACGAATTTGCGAACGACGTTCAGTCATCGCATTCTAGCTATCCATGACTTCCGATTCACGCGTTTTTGCCATCTCACCGGCTTGCGTCTCGTACTTCTTGGTCAAGTCTTGGACCTTATCCTTCATCCGATCGCGATCATCCTCGGTCATTTCCTTGTCCTTTTGTGCCTGATCGGCAGCCTTGTTCGCATCGCGACGGATATTGCGAATCGAAACTTTGGCTTCTTCGGACAGTTCCTTGATCCGCGAAACCATTTTCTTGCGGACTTCGGTCGACAAAGCTGGCACGTTCAAACGGATCATCCGGCCGTCGTTTTGCGGATTCAAACCCAGGTCACCACCGACGATCGCCTTTTCGATTTCTTTGATCGTGCCGGCGTCGTAAGGGCGAATCACAATCTGCTGCGGCTCGGGAACGCCGATCGAAGCGAGCTGCTTCAGCGGCGTCGTTGAACCATACACTTCGACTTTGAGCGAATCTACCAATCCCGGTGTCGCACGTCCGGTCCGAATGCCAGACAAATTGTTTGCCAAAACACCGATCGCCTTTTCCATGCGTTCTTCGGCATCCGTAAGTGTATCTTCGACTGACATGATGTTGCGTCCTTGAAAGTAGAGGAACGATTCTCTGAAAATAGCTGCTGAAACAACTCCCCTTTTGCGAAGCGAGAAAACGCTGCGTCCACTACGAGGTTGTTTCAGTTTATGGCCAACTAGCCACTTTAGTGTAGCGTCTCTGGGTTGTGCGCTGTCAGGTGACAAGCAGACCAACGGCCGCGATTAAGATTTTTTTGTCCCGACCCAAGTCCCTACCGTCTCGCCGGAAATCGCTTTGACTATATTGCCGCTTTGTTTGAAATTGAAAACCAAAATCGGCTTTTCGTGCTCATGGCACAACGCAATCGCTGTCGCGTCCATGACCCGTAATTTCTTGGACACGATGTCGTCAAAAGTCAACGATTCGTACAAAACCGCCTCGGGATTCTTTTCTGGGTCGTCGCTGTAAACGCCGTCGACCCTGGTCGCCTTGAGAACCACATCGGCGTCCAACTCAAGAGCGCGTTGTGCGGCGGCGGTGTCTGTTGTCACAAAGGGGTTTCCAATTCCGCATGCCAGAATGACGATATGGCCTTTTTCCAAGTGCCGAATCGCTCGGCGACGAATGAAAACTTCGGCCACTTTATCGACCGCGATCGCGGACATCACCCTTGCCTGCAGCCCCACACGTTCCAGTGCGTCTTGCAGGGCGAGCGAGTTTATCAACGTCGCCATCATACCCATGTAGTGCGCGGTGGCTTCTTGGACCATCGAGTTGCCATCGGAGAATTGAGCTCCACGCAAAATATTGCCGCCACCGTTGACGATCGCGATTTGGCATCCGGACTCGTGCGCTTTTTTAATTTCGGCAGCGATTTCGCTGGACTCTTCGCCACTGATCCCGCGTCCACTGGCGTCCGCCAAGCTCTCGCCGCTCAGCTTCAGGATCACACGCTTGTAGGCAAGTTTCGATTCGGACATGCAAATTCAATTCGGTTTTCGTTAACGAGATTTTCTTGGCCACATGTTACAGAAAAAGCCCGCCCAGTCGGAGGGCGTCTAACCAAAGAAAAACGGCTCGTCGTCTCAAATGAAACGACGAACCGCGAAGGCTATTTTGCTGTGTTGATCAACTAGCCGCCGACCGAAACACGCTTGAACTGGACGATTTCAGCCGAATCGCCGAATTCTTTGATGGCGGTTTCGACAGTCTTTGTATCGTCCAAGGCAAAGAACTGGCTGAGCAAGCATCGTTCTTGATCCAAGAGAGTATTGTCCGCGACAAAACGCTCTAGCTTTCCAGGAACGATCCGGTCCCAGATTTTTTCTGGCTTTCCTTCGGCTTCCAACTCCGCTTTGATAGCTGCTTCGGCTTTTGCCATCACTTCTGGAGTCAGCTGGCGTGCACTTGCGTACTCGGGAACGTTCTTGACGGGTTTACCCAAGTTTTCTTTTTCGTTCAGTTCGTTTTCAGCACGAATCTGAGCCTGCAGAGCTTCTGTTTCTTTCGCCACCAGTTCTTCGTCGAACTCGCTTGGGCTCAGGATCGATGGGCTCATTGCGGCGATGTGCATCGCGACGCTGCGGAAAAACTGATCGGCACCGTCTTTGCCACCGTCTTTATAGGAAACCAAAACTCCGATCTTGCTGCCGGCATGGATGTACGAAGCGATGTTGTCGCCCGAGACGGCTTGGAAATCAGAGACTTCGATTTTTTCTCCAATCGTGCCGGTTCGCTCGACCAATTTTTCGCCAACCGTTGACCCTTCGAATTCCAACGCGGTGACTTCTGCGACACTTGTTGCGCCACCGGCCATCGCCAGGTTGGCCAATTCATTTGTCAAAGCGATGAAATCTTCGTTCTTGGCAACAAAGTCCGTTTCACAGCTCAGCGCCAACAGAACAGCTTTGCCAGACTCGGTCACTGCAACCACAACGCCTTCGTTTGCGTCGCGATCAGCTCGTTTTGCAGCAACCTTCTGTCCCTTTTTGCGGAGATAGTCCATCGCGCCCTCAAGGTCGCCGCCGGACTCTGTCAGTGCCTTTTTGCAATCCATCATGCCAGCACCAGTGGCTTTGCGTAACTCGCTTACGTCTTTTGCTGAAATTGCCATGCTTGTTCCTTCTTACTTCTCTAATCGACTTTGTGGTGAATGTGTTGGATAAAAACTGCGATCGTGGCCACCAAGAATCCTGGATCAACGCCGCTTGCGAATCGGAGATTGATTTGCGGATACTCAAGGCCACCCTCATGAGCGACAATTCATAGGACACTCTAAAAGGGTGTCCGGTTCTCTCCTGCGTGCAAAGTTCCCGACCATAGTTGCCGGTTAGAGATAACCGGCGCGAGCCTGCTTACTTGTTGCACTCAGTAATTAATGGCACTCAAGGTGCTAAGCGTCAGCAGGTGGATCGGTTGCTGCAGCTGGTTCTGGTGCAGCGGGAGCCGTTTCTGCAGCTGCTGCGGGAGCAGGAGGCGCTGCAGGCGCGGGGGCTGCTGCTGGTGCAGGAGCTGGCGCTTCTTTACCTTTTGCCATTGCCGCTTGGCCTTTACCAGCGATAACTGCATCGGAAAGCTGACGCAGAATCAGGTCCACGCTTCGGATACCATCATCGTTTCCAGGAATTGGCAAGTCGATTTGGCTTGGATCGCTATCGGTATCGATCAGCGCGACCGTTGTGATTCCTAGACGCTTGGCTTCGCGAACCGCGTTTCGTTCTTTTCCAGGATCAACAATGAACAAACATTCGGGCAGTCGGTTCATCGTTCGCAATCCGTTCAAGTTGCGATACATCTTGCGGTATTCGCGGTTAAGCGACGACTGCATTTTCTTGCTGTAGTTATCGATCGCGTCTGAACCACGAATCGTTTCCAGTTCTTCCAAACGGCCAAGTCGGCTGCGAATGGTGCGGAAGTTTGTAAGCGTACCACCAAGCCAACGCTCCGAGACGAATGGCATTCCACAGCGAGTTGCCTGTGCTTCAACCGCTTCGCCCGCTTGGCGTTTGGTGCCGACGAACAGGATCAAGCTGCCGCCCGCTGCGACTTGGTTCAGATATTTTTTGGCTCGGAGCATTCCACGAAGTGTTTCGCGGATGTCCATGATGTGAATCTGGTTCTTGCGACCGAAGATGTACGGAGCCATCTTTGGATTCCACAGACTCGTTCGGTGTCCAAAATGCACACCTGCTTCGATCATTTCTTGAACAATGGGGTTTGCCATATGACAAAATCCTTTGGTTGTTTCATGGCGGGCTTCAAGAAAGAAACGGATCTAGATCCGATTTTCCAGGACATCGGACTACTTGATTTGAGTCAATCAAGCGGCCACTCGCCCTTCATCCCAATTGCCATGGGGGTAAATAGTGGTGGCTGACAACATCTGGCAGCCTTGGTGGAATCGATGAAATTAACGAAAACCCTAGAAATCGACAAGGGAAGATGTCCGGAATTCAGGGCAAATCATCGTTTGAAGCTCGAGGATTTACCAGCACGCTGATATTTCTAACGGCAAGAGCGCCTAGTTCGTGTCTTCATCGCTGTAACTTGATTCGCTTTCGACCAACCGAAGGTGCATTTGTTCGGCCCGTTTTTTCTCCAACTGCAGCAAAATCTGCCGTTCAACACACTTCGCCAAATGCGCCAACGCTTCAAGCTGGCTGGGCGACGCGGTTCGTTGCTGTTCGGACATCACGCCAACGGTTCCGATCACAATCCCAGATGGGCCGCAATACGGCGCGCCTGCGTAGAAGCGATAGCTTGGGCCCTGGTTCAGAAATGGCATCGCCAGCAATTTTGTATCAGCAAACATTTCGCCGACCCAAATCGGCGCGTGAGCTTCGACAACCAAAAGGCACGGAGTCTCGCTGCGACCCCATTCACGATTCTTAAGCCCGAACGCGCCTTTGTAAAAACAAGTGTTCTGTCCGACCACCGAGACGAATCCGCAATCGACGTCGAAAATCGCGGCGGCTATCTGCGCGACTTCATCAAACACCTCGTCTTGATCAGAATTTCGCAGCCCCAATGCGTTTAATTCTGCATTGCGGTGTGCCAAAAGCGCTTTCTCGGAATTGAAATCGTCGACTTCGATCGTTCCGTGTGTCTCGAACTGCGTTGAAGCCGTATTGTCAAGATTCTCGTCGTCTGGCTGGACCGCTTCGATGAGAAAGTCAATATCGCCAATCGTCAACGTGTTCCCATCGACCATTGCCATCTCGCCGACGATGCGATCGCCGTTTATGAATGCGCCATTGGCACTGCCGCAGTCTTCGACGATGACGTCGCCCGATTGATCGTCAACTTTGATCACCAAGTGTTTGCGGCTAACTTGTTTGTGATTGATCACAATGTCGTTGCTAGGCGCACGCCCAAGAGACATCACCGGTCGCATCAAGTAATGGATGCTACCGACTTCACGCTCATTTAATTGAATAATTCGCAGTCGTTTCATATCGTCCTGAACCGCAGGTTTCCGCAAGTACGAAACAGTACGTTCGCCCAAATTTCGTCCGTGAATCAATATCTGTTCTGCAAACAACTATACCTAAGTAGCGAACGGTGTCGAATCATCCCGCCCCCAGAAATAGCCTGCTTATCAACTTATTGTTTAGGAGCAGTTCAGTCATGTACACGAAGTGAATTTCAGAACAGTGAATCATCAGAACACCAGTGACTAAAAACGTCAGTAATTAAAAACGCCGTTGGACCACCGCGTTTCGACCAACTGGCGAACGTCCAACAAGCAACGCAATGATTGCACCCGCAACAAAACCGCCAATGTGAGCCCACCATGCAACACCAGCAGAAGTGGATGTGATTCCGTTGTAGGTTTGCATGGCGAACCAAATGCCCAGGAAGACAGGCGCTGGCAAAACAAATGTACGCAAGAAAATTGGAATGGGCAAAATCGCTTGAACTTTTGACTGCGGATACAGCCAAGCATAAGCACCCATGACTCCCGCGATCGCACCGCTTGCGCCAATCGTTGGAATCGGGCTGTTCGGGCCAGCCGCATAATGCGCCATCGATGCGGCGACTCCTGTACCCAAATAAACCAGCAAAAAACCAAAGTGCCCCAGCCTGTCTTCGACGTTGTCACCAAACACATACAAAAACCACATGTTGCCAGCGAAGTGCATGACGCCGCCGTGCAGGAACATGCAAGCCACCAGTGTCATCCACGGCGTAATCGCCGCCGGCGCTAATTCATGTCGAACGACCTGTTGCTGAACACCACGATTAGTTTGCACCAGAACCTTTTGTTCAATCACCGGTTGAGCGTCCGGGTCGGTTAATCGTGCGGGGACCATTCCGTACTGTTCAATGATCAAACCTCCCTTGTCCTGGGAGGTGAATTGAACAAAAAACGCCAGCGTGCAAATCGCAATCACTGCGTAGTTGACGAAAGGCGTTGTCCGGCTGGGGATGCTGTCTCTAAGTGGAATCATCGTGCGATGATTGTCGTATCTGTGGGTGCTAGAATACAACCCGATCGAGACCGTCAAATGCACAATTTGAAAACAAAATCCAAACTCTGCATGCAAGAAATCATCGTTCGCAAAACCAAAATCGGTTTCTTTGGATGGTTCTCGCTACCATTAAACGAAACGAGAGTCGGGCAATGAGTGATCTCGTTAGCGATGAAACCTTGGAAAATTCGGCTATCGTTGCCAATTGCCGGATGAATCGCGAACGCGAATTGACGGGGTCCAATGGCTACGCAGTCGAACTAGGCTTCAATCCGCTTGATCGACTGCGAAAGGCGGCTGCAAATGAGCCCGTGCCGAATGAGCCATTACGTTGGCTGGACTTGTGCTGCGGCAGCGCGCGTGCGCTGATCGAGGCAGCAGAGATTGCTGAGCAAACAGGTTTGTCGATCGAAATCGTTGGTATCGATTTGGTTGATATGTTTCTGCCAAACGAACATTCAAGCCTAACGCTGGTGGCAGCTTCCCTACGAAACTGGACCCCCAGTGATCTGTTTGATCTGATCACTTGCGTCCATGGTTTGCACTACATCGGTGACAAGCTTGGCTTGATGGGAAAAGTCCCCACGTGGCTCAAGTCATCTGGTGAATTCACTGCGAATCTAGATCTGAATAACATCTGGATTGATGGCGTTTCACGGCCACGGCGCGTGGCGAAAGTCTTGCGACATGCAGGCTTCGAATACTCAACGCAAACGAAACGAGTGTCGATCGGAGCTGGCCCGAGAGTGGAATTCCCCTTGGACTACGTTGGCGCAGACGATGCGGCGGGACCGAATTACACCGGACAATCCGCGGTGAATTCTCACTTTCAAAGCAAAACAACTGCCTAACAAGCATGCAGTTGGGGCGTTGATCGAATGGCAATGAAATGCTTGCCCGGCAAGCAGCACCAGAATGGATTGACTATTGTATCGCCATACGCCACGTGCTGATTCCATCAGCCGCCACGCGTTAGCGTCCGGTTCATTCACCGCAACTCACTGAGACCTTTTATGCCCATTTTGAAAACGCAAAACCGCAAAGTGAATCTCTACGCCCTGAAAAAAAGTTTGCATGTCACGCTGATCCTGATGGCATGCGGCTTCTGTCAAGTCAGTGCAACGGCGCAGGAGTCCTATCCCAAACATGCTGACGCCAAAGCTCGCGAGGGAGTGCCTCAAGGCAAAGTGACTCAGCATCGCTTCACAAACAGCCAGATCTTTCCCGGAACGCAGCGCGACTATCACATCTACGTTCCGGCGCAATACAAAGCAGACAAGCCCGCCGCGCTGATGGTCTTTCAAGATGGCGGCAAATACGTTCGCAAGAATAGTAGCTGGGCACTGCCGATCGTATTTGACAATTTAATCGCAAATGGAGAGATGCCCGTTACGATCGCAGTCTGTGTGGAACCCGGTGTTGTTCCAGGAAATGAAAACCCGGGAAGTGAAAATCCAGGAAATGAAAATGACGCAACCGCACAGAGTCGTTTCAACCGCAGCTACGAGTACGACACCGTCAGCGATCGGTACGCTTCGTTTTTGATTGATGAAATACTGCCAGAAGTCCGCAAGTCGTATTCGATCACGGACGACCCGAACTTGAGAGGCATCGGCGGAAGCAGTAGCGGAGCGATCGCAGCGTTCGGTGTCGCTTGGCATCGTCCCGATCAATTCCGCCGAGTTTTCAGCACGGTGGGAACTTTTGTGGGACTGCGGGGCGGCAATGAATATCCCACCATGATTCGCAAGGCAGAACCGAAGCCGATTCGTGTGTTTCTGCAAGACGGACGCAACGATTTGAATATCTACGGTGGCAGTTGGTGGAACGCCAACCTTTCGATGCTCTCGGCGCTGCAGTGGGCTGGCTACGACGTGACCAATCAGTGGGGTGACGGTGGTCACAACGGCAAACACGGTAGCGCAATTTTTCCCGACGCGATGCGTTGGCTCTGGAAAGATTTTGAAAAACCAATCACCACATCGACAACGGACCACCCAGAACTAAAAGACCGCATTGTCCAAGGCGAAAACTGGGAACTTGTCAGTGACGGACACAAGTACACGGAAGGCCCCGCGATAGCACCTGATGGACGTGTCTATTTCGTTGATGGACCACGAGGAGAGATTTGGAAAGTCGATCAGAGTGGTGTTGGCGCGTCAAAATTTGCGGACATGCCTGGTGTCAGCGCGTTGATGTTCGACGCGGACGGCCGCCTGTATTGTGCTCGAAACAAGCAAAAAATGTTGACACGCATTGATACCGATGGCAAACGAGTTGATTTGGCGACCGGGATGTCGTGCAACGACTTGGTCGTACTGGATCACGGTGTGTACTTTACCGGTCCTGAGGAGAAAGCGATCTGGTACCTGCCTCATGAAGGTGAAAAGGTCAAAGCGGGCGTGGGCCCAGAGAAACCCAATGGCTTGATCGTAACTCCGGACAAGCGTTTTTTGCTGGTCGT
>CAZZDZ010000017.1:16908-35324 GCA_964652675.1 uncultured Pirellulaceae bacterium | reverse complement strand
GGCCCACTGTGCGTTCTTTCCACGCCCAAGTAACCAAAAGAAATGGTCGTGGGCTGATTCGGCTTCGGAGTCTTTCAAGACACTCACCAAGCTCTTGCCATCGTAGGTTCGATCTGGCAATTTGACACCAGTTAGTTCTGCGATCGTTGGAAACCAATCGCATCCGGTCGCCAACTGATCGCGAACCTCGCCCGCTGGAATCACGGTCGGCATCGAAACGATCGATGGCACTCGGATTCCGCCTTCGAACAGACAGCCTTTGGCACCGCGATAGGGACCGGCGTTGCCGCCGCCCCAAAAGGCGCGTTCTTCGGTGCTGTGGCCATGATCCGATTGGACGATCACAAGCGTATTGTCGCGCAGTCCCAGTTCATCGAGCGTTGAGACCAGTTCACCAATTTTCTCGTCGACTGTCGAAACGAATTCAGCGTATTGTCTTCGCGGTGAGGGCAAATCTTTGTATCGCTGACGCCATTGACTGGTTCCTTGCATCGGATAGTGGGGCGCGTTGATGGCCCAATACAAAAAGAATGGCTTGGATTTGTTGGCAGTGATGAACTGTTGGCCTTCGTCGACCATCATGTCCAAAAAGAATTCACCATCACGGAAGATTTCTTTGCCATCGCGCCACAGATCGTGTCGATTGGGACCGTTCCAGTAAAAGAAGTGCGAGTAGTTGTCGATGCAGCCGCCCATGTGGCCAAACGAACTATCGAATCCTTGTGCGTTCGGCATCGTTTCGGCGTTGTAACCAAGGTGCCATTTGCCAACATGACCGGTCGTATAGCCAGCGGTTTTTAAGAGTTCGGCGATCGTCATTTCGCTTGCAGGCATTCCCGCGTGTCCATGCGCCGATGAAACATTGCCAGGAACTCCAGCGCGCGCGGGAAAACGCCCGGTCATCAGCCCAGCACGCGATGCGCTGCAAATTGCTGACGGCGAATACATTTGCGTAAAGCGAATGCCTTGAGCTGCCAATTTGTCGATATTGGGCGTGGCAAGGTCTTGGGATCCGTAGCAGTTTGCGTCCAAGCTACCTTGATCATCGGTGTAGATGACGACGACGTTAGGGCGTTGGGCATTCAATGGGATTGCCGAGACAGCGAACAACGCGATCCATGTGGGCACAATCGCGAATCGAATCATGTTGTCGTTTTGTCCAGCACTACAGAGGTTTGATTTTTAAATTGCGCCAGCGGACCTCGAATGGGCCGGATCCTTTTTTGATTCCGTGAACTTGCAGGCCGATCAAGCCTTTTGGATGCGACTGGAAGATCTCTTCGTGAGTCAAGTCGCAGATCGGTGTCTCGTTGATCCAGACTTTGATGTTGGAACCTTTGGCGACGATCCGATACTTGTTCCACTGGCCGTTTTTGAAGTGATTATGTTGGTTTTTAGATTTGTCATCACTTTTGGGTTCGGGTGAAAGCCAGTTCAGGCCCGTCGCTTCGCCGTAGATGAATCCAGATTGACCAGGTCCCGATTCGATTTCAACTTGAGGACCAAAGACGCGACCGCCGTAAGAATTCTTGCCGTCAACGCCTTTGAGTTTGGAGCGAATTTGAACGCCGGAGTTCAGGCCATCATCCACTTTGACCTCGAATTCAAATTCAAAGTCACCGTACTCTTTTTCGGTGCACAAGAATGAGTTGCCACTGCCTTCGGCTGTCTTACCGACAATCACTCCGCCGTCTTCGATTTTGTAGGTGGCGTAACCACTTTTGATTGACCACCCGTCCAGCGTTTTTCCATCAAAAAGCGGTTGCCAGTTATCTGCGTGGGCAGGAGAGAAAGCAGCAAAGCAAATGCATAAACAGGTTGCGAGTGTGGGGAGTTTCATTTCGGTCGTTTGATAACAATGGAGGCGGGGCGATGATTCAAGCAAATAGTATAAATGAGATTCGTTTTTATCGCTGCTATTGCACAACTGTTTTATTCAAAGGGATTATTCAACGGGATTATTCAACGGGATTACTCAACGGGATTATTCAGCGGGTTTACTCAACGATGTTCAGAACGACCGGGCCGGTTAGTTGAACAGGCCGTTTTTCTTTGTCGGGGGACTCGTTCTTTGGAGCCAGCACAATCGTGATGCAGTTGTGGTTGGCCAGCAAATGGGCAATATCCACATCAATTGGACCGTTGGATCTTTCACACTGTAGATCAGCGGCCAGTTCTCGGTCGTTGACGATTAGCGATGCCAGTTCTCCTTTCCAAGAGCCTATTTTGAGTCGAAGTTGCGAGCGTTCGGTCAACCCCGATGGGCGATTAAAACGCCGGATATAGGTCGCCGGAGTAACAGGGGTGTTCGTCGCAAGTTCCGTCTCGGGAACATCGATTCGATTTGAAGAATCTTCGTTTTCAAACTGTTTCTGCCAGGGGCGACGCAAACGAATCGTATGAATCGGATCTGGTTCAGGGTTCGTCATTTCGGAATCTTACTTTTGGACTGGTTCGAGCTTGCTGTCAGCGTTCGGGAAGCTTCAGCGAGTAATGATCTGTCCAGTCAACAAAAAACCCCGGCTGCAAGCAACCGGGGTTTGTGAATTCAAGCGATCAGATAGGACTACGCTATGCCTGCGAGAAGTTGGTCGATCGCATTACGGAAATTCTCGAATTCCTGTGTTAACAAATCGTCTGGGCTAGCAGCAAAGTCAAAGTCTTCGAGACCACCGAAGAATTGAACTGACAATCCATCGTTGGACACGACAAACTGATTGTCTGATAACCTAGCCGACTCAATTGATCCGTCGTCTCCGATGATCGTCAAAAGAGCAGCATCTTGTTGTGCGTTCAACGCGAGTTCGGCGAATCGAACACCATCAAGCCCGAGGCTGGCAACGAAAAGTTCCTGGTTGCCATTTTGATCCAAGGCAACTTGGCCGCCTTGTGCGCCACCATCGCTAATGATCGATATATCTTGGTTGGCAGCAAGGTAGCTGCTTGCCAGAATATCTGTGCTGGACAAAGCACTACCGAGCGAAATCGCGCCCAAGGAGGGGCCAGTCAATGCGGCACTGCCAGCAGATCCGACGACAACTTGCCCAGACGTTGAACCCAAGAATACGACTCCGTCAGGGATCTCATAGGTCACGGTGTACGTTCCAGGAGCCACGCCTGTAAACGCGTAGGAACCGTCTAGTTCAGTAAGCACTGACGCTGTAATGGCGGCACCCGTGTCGTTTTGATTAGAAGCTGATGTCAACGTCACGGTGACTCCAGACAAACCAGGTTCATCCGCGTCATTGATTCCGTTACGGATCGGGGCAGCTCCTTGGGTGACATCTAGGAAGTTCTCGATGTGATCGATGAACAGAGCTCCAGAAATCGACGAACCAGGAGCGAGACCATCATTTGCACCGATGATCGTGATCACCGCAGTCTGAGCAACAGAATCGGTTCCGTTGGTCACGTTATAGCTGAAAGAGATGACTTCGTTTTGGCCAGCGTTCAAGCTGTTGTAGGCATTGGGGTCTACGGTCAGTGTGTTTCCGTTGATTGTGATACCTGAATCGTCACCCGACAATAGAGTAAGCCCCGAAACACTCAGTGGGGCCGCTGTCGAATTGGCGCCCGCAAGAAGGTTTACTGTGCTGACGGGAGCGTCTTCACTGAACGATGCGGTAACAGGACCAGCGATTGTGACGGTATTTGCAGCGTCGACGCCGGTGATCGTGATCGTTGCGGTTTGGGCAACGCTACCACCATTTCCATCGACGACGTTGTAAATAAACGTGATCACTTCTGACTGACCCGAATTCAACGCTGTGTAAGCGGATGGGTCGACTGTGAGGGAGTTTCCATTGACGGTGACTCCGGTTGCGTCGCCGCTTTGCAGCGCCAGTCCGTCAACATTGAGTGTGTCGTTGTCCGCATCGCTCGCGTTTTGCAATAGATTAAGAATGAAGATCGGTGCCGTTTCGGCAACGGTGGCACTTACTGGGGCAGAGACAACCGGGGAATTGTTGCCAACAACCGGAGCGGTGATTGTGATCGTCGCTGATTGATTGACCAATCCACCATTTCCATCACTGACTTGGTAGTTAACCGTCGACGTTGTGGATGCACCTGCTGCCAAGGATGTGAATAGAGCAGGGGTCACGGTCAGACTGTTGCCATTGACAGCGAGACCCGAGGCGTCACCCACGATTGACGAGTTGATAACGCTCAGTACATCACCATCGACGTCACTTGCGTTTGTCAACAAGTTGATGGTGGTTGATGCATCGGTGGTCAAGAACGATTGGGCGATTGGGCCACTAACAACAGGGGCATCGTTTACGCCAGTGATCGTAACGACCGCAGTCGTGGCGTCAGATGCAGTACCATCGCTTACCGAAACGTCGTAAGTCACGACAACCGATTCACCAACTGGCAAGCTGTTATAGCTATTGGGTGTGACTGCCAAAGTGTTGCCAACGATGGTGATTCCTGAATCATCACCCGAGACCAACGTTGCTGTCGCGGTCAAAACGTCACCATCGATGTCGAACGCGTTGGCTAGCAGATTCACTGTGTTATTGGCGTCGTCTTCGGTAAAGGTGGCATTTATCGGGCCACCCGCGTCTGGAGCAGTGTTCACGCCCAGATCGTCAGCACCAATGATTGTGACCGTCGCAGTTTGAGCAACCGATCCACCATTGCCATCGATAATTGTGTAGCTGAACACGACGACTTCGGTATCGCCCAAATCCAAAATTCCGCCGTAGTCCTGAGGTGTTACCGACAACGTGTTGGCAGCTTCGTTGATTTCGATGCCCTGATCATCACCCGAGACGAGGGTCACATTGGAAACGATTAGGTTGTCTCCATCAATATCAGAAGCTCCTGCTAGCAGATCAACAAAAGCTGGGTCGTCGTCTTCGTTGAACGTTTGGGCCACTGCAGCCGACACAACGGGATTACTGTTGGTAACGTCTGTAAATCCGTTAACGGTGACAGCGAGCGTCTGAGCGACTGTTCCGCCATTGCCGTCGATGAGATTGAACGAGAAAGTCACAACCTCAGTTTGGCCTGTGTTCAGAGCATCGTAGGCCGACGGATCGATTGTGACACTGTTACCATTGAGTGTGATGCCTGCTGCGTTTCCACCAGTGTTGGAAAAGGAATTTGGATCGACATTGAGTATGTCACCGTCAGGGTCGGACGCGAACTGGGTCAGGTCAAATGTAGACGTTGCATCCTGCTCGTTGACAACTGAAGTAAGTGCTTGAGCAACAATAGGCAGGTTGTTTCCGCCATCAGGGTTGACCACGTTAAACGTGACGATCGAGTCCTCGTCCAGTACCACTTCTTCCAGTGGCACTGGGACATCGCTACCAAATACCAAGACAGCTTCAGGGTTATCCTGAATCAGGATTGTTCCCGGGTTTGCTGGATTATCAACCACTTGGCTACCAGTTGCCACGTTTACTTCAAAACCATTGATCGGTTGATTTAAGAAGACACGAAGGCTGTATGCGTCAAATGGCTCTTCGAGAGCCCCGCCGGTCAGGTCAGGAATCCCTCCGGGTGCAATCTGGCCAATTAAGCCACCCACGCCAAAGAATCCTTCAGGGAGATTTGGATCTGTCTCGTTGAAGTTACCCTGGTTGACTGCATTAAAAAGTTCGGAATCGTTGTTGAACGTTCGGCTGTTGGTGAGCAGGTTGAACGGTACCGCGTCACTATTGACCGTGCCATCTGGATTGAAAGGAGCAATTTCTGTGAAAGTCACGGGAGCAGAAACAGTCAAGTTGTCTGCGACAGCGATGTTTGGCAAGTCAATGTTGCCGAATTCATCAAAGTCTGTGTATCTGATTTCGACGATAATCGGATCGGTGAGATCGGTACCAGTGTCAACGTCAATGTCGAATTGGTCAGCCTCGTAGCCCAATGCCAATAACGCATTGGTTATTTCTGCTGCTGGAGCATTCGCAAAATCAGTGAAATCTGATGTAAACGTGAGTGGTGAATCTTCAAGCGAGAAAACAAAGTTACCGCTTGTTCCCGGCGTACGAAGGTTGCCGTCAAAGGACAGCAGTTGGGCCTCGTTCAGGACAGGTGTTAGCACGCCATTGGTGCTGACGCCCAAGTCAGTGATCAGTTGGAAGACTCCGATATCGGCGCCGAAGGTTCGTAAATCGTTAAAGGCAACTTCTAAGAGGAACTCTTCGTTGACGTCGACCTCGACAACACCGTTGGTTACGGGCAACGGATCGTCATTCAAATCTCGAGCTGTCAGCAACAGCTCGACTAATCCATTTTCGCCTTCCGCGTCTGGCAGTCCATTGATGATCGCCAACACATCCAACGCAGTGCTCTCTCCATCGTTGTTGACATCGGTCAGCAAAACATTCCCGGTGTCTTCACCCTCTGCTTGCGAACCCAGGTTGTTGATCGCCAACAAAGCGTCCAATGCCGTAACTTCTCGGTCATTGTTGACGTCATACGGAATCAAACCGTTGTGGAACGGATTAGTTGAGAGCGAAACGTCGCCCGCAAGCAACTCGCGTCGCTCCAAAGCTTCTCCAAGTAGGCGACGTTTTTTGCTGGTGGCTGGTTGCTGTCGCGGAGATCGTTTTTTGGATCCAAACAATCCGGTGGAGCGAAGCATCTGACGCAGGTTTTTCATCTGTGGTCTCTGAAGATGAATTAAATTGAACGGATGATTTTCGTGGTGCCAATTGCACCCAAAGGCAGCTTTTGTCGCCGATTGCACAAGCCAACCGGCGAAATGGTGTGTCAAGGTTTGGGTGTAAATCGCCTCATTTCTTCGTTAGAGGCCCTATCTTATCTCGTCGCCCTGTTTTATCAACGCAGATAGCACAAATCTGAGTTATTGCTGGAGGGGTTAGACCCGCAACTCGTCGCTGGGTTCCGATAATTTCGATTCAATGTAATTTTCCAAAGACGACAAATTTTCGCCTGACACGGTGTTTTCTGGCGTTTTATCGCCAGAATCTATCGTTTCGAATGCTTCTTGCTGCAGATTGGATGAAAACGAGCTCGAAAAAACGGTTTGGGTAACCCCATCGGTTCGTGTATCGGTCGTTCTGATGGCGTTACTTTCGTCGTTCGCTTGCTGGCCCGCAGAATTGAATAATCGGGACGTCTCAATCCCACCAGCGAGCCAATCAGTCCCAAAATCGACTGAATCAGGTTCATTTGTATACTGCTCGTCTGGGTCTTGTTGGCCAAACTCGGTGATCGCAGCATCCGTCGTTTGGGCCCCGCTGATTTGCTCGCCTTCCAGATCGTTCAGATCGTTCAGCATGTTGATGATAACAAGGGCGTCGAGGGCGCTAATTTCACCATCATTGGTTACATCAATTTGGTCGCCACCCGTTTCGTTTGCCGTAAGCAACCGAGACCCTTGCCGGCTGATGTCGTTAATGACCAATAGTGCATCGAGTGCAGTCACTGCTGAATCACCATTAACGTCTGTGGCAAGGTCTGCGTTGTGGCGGGGGCTATCAACGCGATTTACGGCTGCTGCCACCAAAGAACTTGTGCCTGCGCTAACTTCGATATTGACCGCATCGGTTTGAAAAATGACGTTTTGCGATGAAAACTCAACGGTGTATTGACCAGCGGCCAAGTTGTCGATTTGCCAAGACCCGTCAGCATCCGCCGTGACTTGTCCAGACGTTCCAAAATCAATCGACGAGATGGCAACGTCCGTCGAAGCGTGTCCAAAAACACGAATACTGGCGATCTGCCCCTGAGGATCCTCGACCGTTACGCTTGCATTTTCACCAGGTGCGATCAATTCGCTGGTGGTTCTTGTGATCAGCAACCCACTTGAATCATAAGCTTCCACTCGCGCGTAGCTACCGATATCGAAGTTTCCGGTCGAAAGCCCAATTGCGTCGACAGTGGCTGATCCAACAAGTTCGTCAAATTCGGCTACCAGGACGTTGGAATCATTCCATCCATCCAGCAGAGCCTCGCGCTGAGTATTGAAAGATTGAAAAACACGCGCATTGCCCGACGCAGCCGAATCCAAAGACTGCACTTGGCTTTGCACTTGTGTTCCTTCGGCCGACAACGTGACGCCGTCAATCACTGCGGGCAATTGCCCCTCGTCAAATTCCGATGCGGTCACCGAACCACCAAACAATGCAGATCCGTCTAGATTTGTGACCGTAACTTGAGTTCCGGAAAACAGCGATTCAGTCAAACCACGCTGCGCGTCTTGGTTTTCGTCCAAAAATGTAAATCCGCGGATACCACCTTCGGTGATCGCATGGCTTGATGAGGTGCCCTGAATAATCGGGCTGGTCACCCCATTGGAAGTATCGATGGCTCGGATTTCGATGGTTTCGAAATCAACGCCAATCGGAATCGAAACGTCGATATCGGTTTGCTGTAGATCGGGCTCCGCGGCGACTTGCCAATCACCCCCATCGATCCGGTATTGCAATTCGCTGATGCGATTGAGCGTGATATCGCTTTGTGTGCCCGACGGATTTTGATTGATTAGCGGCACAGCCGATGCGGTACCTGAAACGTTAAACGTTGAATTGACCGAGTCAAAGTAACCAACAACATCCAAGTCCAATGGCACATCAGCAGCATCAAAAATGCCGTCATTGTCGCTGTCTTGCCAGCCAACAAATGCCAACGTCGATGCGGGGCTAGTAAACGATTCGAACGCCCGATTTAGAGGCGCCCCACCGCTCAAGATGCTATCCAACTGGTTCCCGGCAGGATTGTCGGCAGCGTTAAGGTTCTGAGAGTTGTAATAGCCTCGGCGATCAGTATAGGAACCGGCACCAAGAACCTCGTCACGCGCCCAAAAAATGTGTCCCAGTTCGTGGGCTACCGTGGAAGCTGGTCGCGTCGATGGGATGACAGTGAACAAACCACCAGGAAACGCGAATCCACCAAAAAACTGACCACCAGAGGCAAAGAAACCATCTGGGTCATCTGATGAATCAGCAATAAAGATCGTGAACGACCAGTCAGCATCAAGCTTATCTCTCTGGCCATCATTGAATAGTCTCGCTGCTCGCTCCAGCGACGGAGAATCGTCCAATTCCTGCGCAGTATAGAATTCGCTGACATAATTGACGAAGGCCCCACTGGTGCGATCGATCGGCTCGAATCGCGTCTCAAATGGATCCCTGGCATAGGTGTCGTCGATGACGAAATCCAAAGTGTGGGCCGTACCCAGATTCGCCAGGACGGTGCTCCACCAGTTCACGCCTTCGCTGATTCTGCCCAACACCTCGTCAATTTCTTGCGGGTCCCAGTTTTGAGATTCCGTGTCGATCTCTCCGTTGCTTTCTAAGAAAACAGGTGTGACAGCGACCGTTCCCAACAACAACTCGCCTGTGTCCAACGGAGTGGCGCCAAGTGGCGCCGCCGTCATTAAATTGCGAGTCTCCAATTGTTGCAATCGACTCGTTCGTTGACGCCGCTTTTGGCGATGCGATAAGCGTCGGCGAGAGGGCATGAAACGAGTCTTGGTTCGGGTCACTTGCTGGGGAACGAAATAGATTTCGATTTTGGTAATTGGCTATCGACTATCATCGGAACTAATGTCTGGGCAATTCGTTAGACGCATTTCAAAAGGAAACGTCCCATTAAATGGAAACGTCTTGGCGATTAGAACTAAATCACCAAATGACCCAATTGCTACAATTGGATCTTGTTGGCGTTAGGACCGCATAACAAGTCGACAAACGTCAAGCTGATGATTTAATTATGGCTCCTAGTCTTAGTTGCCGGATGCCGGATTGGGTCAAAATTTGAATCTTAAATCCAGTCGGCCGCCTACAGTTGGGCGAACAACTGGTCCAAAGCGTTTGTTTCGTCGTCCTCGCCGCTAGCTTGAGCGGTGTCCTGGGCAATGCTATCGACGATTGAATCGAGATTCACTGCGGCAGGGCTATCAAAGATGCTTACAGAGGATGTCGCTTCTTGCTCGATTGTCGAAGCAGTCGCTTGAGCATCTTCGATCAATGCATCACCAAGAGCTGTCGCGCTGGAGGCAAGAACACCGCTGGCGGCCGGGACAAATGTCCTGGCTACACTCTCGCCTTCAGCGACTTGTTCTCCATTTGGAAAAGCACTGTTGAGCGAGTTGATTACCAACAATGCGTCCAGAGCCGTGACAAATCCATCTCCATTGACGTCGGGGAACTGTGGCACGGTGCTCGGGATTTCTGACGAATTACTCAGGTTGATGCTGTTGTCAGCAAGGTTTGCACGATCGAGGACATTGATGACTTGCAAAGCATCAATCGGACTGGTGAACCCACTGGCATTCACATCGGTGAAGTTGGTCGGGTTTTGGAACGGATTGTTGGAGATGAAAATTCTGTGATCTTCGACTTCACCGCTGGACGCGTCACCAAGAGGACCGAGATTGGGTGATTCGCTCAACCGGAATCGAGCGAAGGTCTCACCAACGACTGTCCCAGCAGGCACGCTAACGAGAACATTGTTCGATCCCGTACCCAGTACAGGCCGACCGGTGCCAACCGAACCGAATCTCAGTTGCTCGGAAGGTTCGAAGACGCCATCGGCGTCCCAGTCAAACCAAGCGTCTAGGTAGAACTGACGTCCATCCACGTTGTTGATTTCGATGGTGATATTGGTGTCAAAGCCAGATTGAAGCGTATTGGCAATGATGACCCCGTCATCAATGTCTTGGTCTGGCAGGACGGCATTGGCGTCCGGCGTAACACTATTTCCAATTGAGAAGCCCTCGTCCACGGCGTGACGTGGTCCACCGTTTACTTCCAGCGATACAAAAGGTGCTGGTGCATCTCCAAAATCAAAACCGCTACCAACAAAAATGGTCAATTCGGTCCGGCCATTGAGTTGATTGCTCTGAAGTTCGTTGCCGACTTGGTCTGCGACGGTGACCAGATCAACAGCTCCGACACCACTGACACCTCCCGTGCCATCCAAGAATACGCGACTGTCAACGATGCTGGTGGAAACGCCTGGCAAATTTTGACTATCGATCGCTGCCGCGATAATCACTGCACTTTCGGTTGCGGTGGCATCAATCGGAATGGTGATCGGGAACGTTGCTGGTAGACCAGGTGTTCCGATCTGCTGTAGCGTCGAATTGGTTAAGTCCAGGGAGGTGTTGGCGTCTCCGCCCAATATCACACGTCCGAACCCAGCGTTGATGGGGTTCAATCCAAGTCCAGCGCCAGCGATCGCACGAACCAGTTCTCCAGCAATGACATCCAACGACGCATTAGGGAAGATCGCAACGCTTGTCGCATTAGGATCGTTCAGGAATCCGTCCGAATTAAGCTCGAAGGTGACGCTGCTGAGCGATCCACGGTTAATCGTAAAGCTCTGTCCATCAATGATCGATGGATCAGGAATGGCTCCAAAATTCGGAATCTGAATTCCGAACCCAACGCTCGTTCCGATCGTTCCCTCAATCGCAACGAAATTAGATGTAGTGGTTGCCGACGAAAGCGGGGTTCCACCGAGCAGTTGGATCGTCGATCCAGATGAGTTCACGGCGAAGTCCAATGCAGGGCTGGCATTGAGTGTCGTTGCGATGATTTCAGCGATGGCTGCCGAATCAGCTAACGGGGGCACGGCAATCACATTATTGGTCGCATCGAACAAGCCGTTGCTATCGAGTTCAAAGGTCAGCAATGTTGAACCATCAAACACGTCAAAAACAATTCCGTCAGCAAATTGGCCTGTCAGGCTAGTGCTTATCGATAGTGTGATGCCAGTTTCGTACTCGAACGATTGAGCTGCACCCAAAGTATCGAGCACGTTGAGAACCGTTCCGTCGGTGTAACCAGTTCCTTCGTTAGCTGCCACGACCGCGTCGGTCGAGTCGATCAAGCGAATCACGTAGGTCGAATCGGTCTCGAACACACCTGCGATCGGAGTGATTCTGATGATGTTGGTGCTAGGGTTGTATCCAAAGCGATAATCGATGCCTTCGACCAACGGTTCGTTATCTTGGAGAAGCAAGATCGATGCGCTACTGATCGTGCCATCATCAATGCCTGATCCAGGTGCCACATCTGCGGGTGACAGTCCATCGATCAGTTGAATTTCAAAGAATTGAGGCGCGTCGCCCAGAACGCTCACTGCCCCCGCGCCCGTGCCTAATCCAGGTGCACGTGGTGTCAACAACACGGCGCGTGGACCGTCCGAATCACTGCGGTCAGCAGCACCACGGTCGATAAAGACGCTTTCGCCCAATCCGCTTGGCGTTTCAACGCTTGGGTCGTCAACACGTAGTTGTCCGGTGACATCCAGGCGAGGAGCAATGATAGGTGACGGTGGAATGCCCAGAGGATCACGAACAGAGGCAAGACTTGTGCGATCTTCCAGCAGGTCGATCGAACTATCAATGATGCTGGCACCCGCTGCGGGCGAAAAGACAAGCTGATCGGCTCCCACAAACACCACTTCGGAGGGCGAAATCACTTGGGCGAATTGTCCCAAGCTGACATTGGCCGGCGCGTCCTCTTCGTTTCGATAGAAGGAGTTGGCACCTAATACTGCGCTTGTATTGGTCGCGTCGATCTGAACTCCCGTGGTTGAATTGGAGATCAAGTTGTTGAGCAATGTTGGTGCGGCTCCACCAACGATGTTGATTCCGATTCCGCCAGGGGTGAAGTTATCGACCGGTGCAGAGCTAATCGCACCGATTGCATCAATGTCGGCTCCCAGTTGTGGAATCGAACTATCTCCTTGACGCAAGTCAGTCAGACGCACGAATGCAAATCGATCCTGAGTGCCGAATCCGGCAGAATCAATATCCAGCGAATTGGTCAACCCGCCAATGACTCCAACATCAAAGAAGGATGTTCCGTCGCGGCTAATTTCGACTCGAATCGATTCAACAGCACCGACTTCAAAAATCGCCAAGTCAGGTTGTGCGTCGCCGCTACCTGTCAGCAAGTTGTTAGTGAATTCGACAACCAGGGTTCCGCCCAAACCAAGAGAAAGGGTCGTCGCTCCATCAACCGGTTCGCCACCGGATATTGAATCAGGGGCACCAAGAACCGTTGCCTGATTCTGGAACGTGAAAGCAGGTGGGGCTCCACCTGCATTTGGATCGAAACTAACGACTTGATCGGCGAACGAAAGTGAACCGCTTGGGAATAGGGTGCCAGCAAAAGTATCCGATGGAGATTGCAGACCCTCGGTGATCGTTCCACCAACAAACGTGTTGTTGATGATTCGATCAAACGCAACTGGATCATTACGTGTTTCGTTAAGATCAGGATCAATGCCAGTGATTTGCAGGCCGCCAACACCGTTAAAGGCAAAGACATTGCTTTGCACGACCACGCCCGGTACCAAACCCTCGGTGTTTAGTTCGATCAAGTTTCGCGGAAAGCGAATGATGGAATCCGTTTCCACGCCATTGACGACAGCGGTTAGATCGTGCGAAATATCAAGGCCATAGTTTTCGTTAAACAAGAAACGAGTGTTCTCTATCAAAATGACGCCTTGGGCATCACGCTCGCGGTTTTCGTCACCTCGCAAATTGTTCAGTGTGACTTCCGCAAATGCTCCCGACTCGTCTCTGATGATAACATCGCCAAGCACATTGACTCTTGAGTCAAAGACTGCGTCAAATCCGCTGGCCTTGCCCGCCGGCGCTGCGATGATGGATTGGACATCGTCCAGGTTGATCGCTTCGACGATGCTGGTCGCAATTTCGTCTGCGTTCTGTGGGCGAATCGCTCCCGTTTCTGGATCCTCAAATTGCAAGGTGTACGGAACAGGAACACGCCCTGGCGTTACACCCGTGTTGGATTCCACTAGGTCAAATTCAAATTCGATAACCGATCGTCCATCGTCAATCGAGAACGTGAAGCCATCTTGAAGCGCATCGGCGCTGCGTGCGACGAAGGAAAGGGCGCCTGATACCAAACGATCATTGGTATCGATTCCACGAAACAGGGCGTTGTCTCCAGAGGCAACGACTTCTGAGCCATCGCGGATCTCGACTTGATAGGTACCCGTGCGCAAAGAGCTAACGGGGTCGGCTGGAACCGGAATATTCGGCAGGCCACTTTCAATGAAATCACCTGTGACTGGATTGGATCCGGTTACCCGTTCACCACGCTCGGCAAACCCAATGATAAAGTCATCCAGGTAGACACCTTCGAAATCGTTTCCGCCCGAAGCGGTAGTGATCAGGTTGGTGTTATTAACGAAAGCTGGATTGCTCTGGAAATTTGAATCGAAAGCGTCTCCGAAACGGTCTGATTCCAAAGCAAACGGTCCAGCATCGCCAAGGTCCAACAGCGGCAAGGTAACACTCGGTCCTGCTGTTGGGATTTGTGACAAGTCACCTTGTGCGAATCGGGTCGCAACAGCCAGTTGAGTCGCTAAAGCAACTTGGGTCGCACTGTCGAATCGGCTAACCGGGATCGTATTTCCCGCAAGGGCGTTCGTACCGCTGATCGTGAACAGCTCCGGAGGCGATGCCGTCAAAGTCTGTGCACCTTCGATTTCGACCAAATTGCCTTCGAACAAAACACCAAGGCGTTGGTTGATATTGATGGTCGCGTTGTATTGGTCCGCCAAGCCATTGGCAAGATTTGGGTCATTCAGGAATCTTGGGTCATACAGTTGGTTGTCCAGATCACTCAAGCCAATGAAAATCGATTCTGTTGTCGTCGATGTGTACTGAGTAAACACCTGTCCGTCGATGTTGGCGGTGGTCGACTGCAGTTCCTCGCCTCCAGCGTCAAAGAAGCGAATGGTTGCTTGACGCGTGGCGAGTTGTACCAATTCGACATTGACACTGACGGTGGTATCGGGCTGCAAGTTGACTTGCAGCAAGTCAACATCGTCAAGATTGTTGACAGGTCCGTTGGCTGGATCGGATCCGAAGAATCCGCTACCAGTGATCTGAAGATTGCCAGATTCGTATGGCAACGGGGTCGCTTCGAATACCAGGTCGTTACGACCAACATTAGGAGCCACATCTTCTGGATCAGAGAAGTTAAACCCAGACAGGACCGGGGCCTGCGGATTGTTCGCTAGAATGGTGCCTTGAACCGCAGCAGCGATCTGGTCAGCAGTCAGATTCTCTAAGCTACTTCCAGATGTGATCACGGTTTGGAGATCGACGACCGTTTGGTCGGCACTGGTTGTTCGCGTTCCGTCATCCAGAACAAAATCCTGTCCGTCGATGGTCACGATGGCTGTTGCCGCTGGATCGACAAACAGGTTTGCCAATTGCTGTCCCGATGGAACTCGCACGGCAGGCGCGAGGTCGATTGAGAACGCTTCGTTGTTGATGACCAGCGATTGTCCTTCAAACAGAATGTTCCCCGCTGAAGCCCGGACAGTGGTCGAGGAGCTGGAGGTGACTCCGGAAGTGGAGAATTCAATACGAAGCGATAGGTTCTGAAGACCAGCAAATTCGTTCAGCGGAACACGCGCTTGTCGAAAAGTACTGGTGTTGTCAAAGAGTTGCTGAACATCGACATCGATATCGTCATCGTAGACTGGGAAGAGCAGTGGATTGGGATCATCAAATTCGTCATCGCCGGTGCCGGCAAACCGAGTCGTCGAGTTGGAGGCGACTAGGTGTTCGACCCCAGACTCGTCGACAACATAGACTCGCAGACGATCCGTATTGTCGTTATCGACCTCACTGAAATAATTGAAGTACAGGGTTGGTTGATCGCTGGGTGAATAACCCTGCAGGCTAAATGAGTTGGAGTTAATCACTCCTTGTGCACCACCTGGGAAATTAAAGGTAGATGCAACGTCTTGATTGTCCTGTCGGGGAGTCGCAGCTGGTTGCTCTGCGCCGGCGAAGTTCGCGTTGTGAACGGCTGGTTCAAAGTTAAACGCAAGGCTCTGACCGCCCGTTGTTCCGCCGCGGAAGTTGGGAAGCGCGTTTTGGCCGTGGCCAGGATCCGTGCTCCTCTCGGACGATACGTGCCATAGGTTGAAGTCCAGTGTGCTGAAATCTAGTCCTTCGGCTCCGAAAATTCCGGTCGAAATACTGGACCGTCCACCCGCAAACACCGGCTGTAATTCACCCAGCGTGTTGAATGCGTGAATGTCACCTTCGAACGTGATGCCGAACAAAATATCGCTCAGCGCGCCATCTTGGACATTGTTGGGGCCAGCACGAAGGCCACTGAAATTAAGTCCAAGCAGATCGGTCGATTGTTCGATGAAGTCACCGACTTGCGCTGGACCTGAGCCACCAAGTTGAGAGACTTCCCACAATCCACCGGTGTCCGAAACGGCGAAGATGCTGTTGCCCACAAGTTCGATACCCGTGATGGTACCTCCAGGAGCAGCACCACCAGCAACAAGGGCGCCGACTTGGCTAGAAACCTGTGAAATGAAGGCAGCACCATTAAGTGCCAAACTATTTCCCGATCCCGATGGGGTCAAGGAGATGTTGGGGAGCAGTTCATCGCCAGGGTTGACGCCATTAAATGCCGCTGCGACTCGCAATGCGACCGTCTCGGCTGTGTCCGTTGGCAAAACAAAAATCGGAGTATTACCGGGTTGAACACCAGGAGCCGAACCGGACAAAGTCAAGGCAGAGTTTTGAGGGACGATGACCGAATTTGCAGTGGGTAGCGAGATAAAGTTTCCAACGAAACTGGACGGTGTTCCCGAACCTGCCAGCGCGGTTGCGACGGCGGCAATCAGGGCGTCAGAGCCAGTCGAAGGAGCCACGTCGATTTCGACCGCCAGTGGGTTCACTAAACCGCTGTCACCATTGATGTTGATGCCACCACCAGATGAGAAAAGTGATGTTGGGCGAGCCGCGTTGAAAACGACGTCTTGGCCGCTGCTGGTAGCACCCAGTTCAGGCAAGCTTGCGTTGATCGCATTGGCCAAGGTAAACGCCAGGAGCGTTGGATCAATTGGTTGACCAAAGGCATCAATTATTTCAATCCCCGTGTTATCGCCAGTAGCGACTTGACCAGGAGATAGGAATTGGAATCCAGCAGTCAGCCCGCTGGGCGCGGTGACCGAGACGATTGATCCACCGTTCAACGATCCGACGGGGCTAACCGCTTCTAATTGAATGCTCTGACCGGTGTTGAATTCGTAAACCACACCATCGACAGTGAACGAGTCTCCGTCAGTAACCACTCCGCCTGTTGCTGTCAGCGTGAAACCCAAGTCGAATTCCAACGTGACAGGGTCATTGACCAAATCATCGACTGTAAAAGTATCACCATCAAAAATCTGCTGAGCAAGAATGCCGTTGTTGTTAACGACTCCGGTAGAACTAATCCCCAGGAATGTGTTGGCTCCACCAATCGCATCGGTATCGATGAAACCGATTTCCCGTGGCGTCGTTCCCGCTCCTGCGCTACTGACCAGAATGGACGGTGGGTTGGCGCCAATCGCTTGACCAGTGGAAGGGTTGAATTCATAGAGAATGTTTTCGCCGTAGCCCTGCCCGCCTTCTCCGAACGGCCCACCAAAGACTAGGTTTCCAGGGGCAGGACCAAAGACAGGCAGGTTGATGCCCGGTGCGTTACCAAGGTCACCACGGTTGCCAACGAAAAAGCCTTCTTCTTGGCCGCGGATCGCGCGGATGGTAATGGCTTCGACGTTAATGCCCGCGTTGCTGACTGCGTCCAATACTGGCGGAGTCACTGCTCCGGTCATCATGTTGACAACCAAGTTGCCGCTAAATTCACGCGTCGTGATGCCGGCACCAACACTCAGGTTAGCTGCGATAGCGCCCGTGCTCGTATCGATTCTGTGATAAGCCCAGGCGGTGTCACCATTGGCACCATCAACCAACGAGTAACCAAATAGTTCGCCGTTTCGAGTAAAGGCAACATCGCGAATCGCGTCGCCCTGTCCAAAGCCTGTGTTGCCAATGTTGCCAAGGTTCTCGCCTGTAAAGGGATTTACCCCCACCAAGCCGCCAGCGGTATTGACGTACAACAAAACATCGTCAAGAGACTGTTCAACGATGGAGTTGTCATCGAACAGGAATTCGATTTGAGGTGGATTGGCGGTTCCGATACCAGAGGATTCTATTCGATCTTCTGCAATCCGGTTGACAGATTCAATGGGCTCCAGTCGTACCAGAGGGTTTGCACTGGCCGGATTAAAGAACTGATCGAGTGGCAACGGTACGCGAGCTTGGGCTGCGATCGCGACGAAATAGGTGCCTTCGATCAATTCTGCAGCACCAATGAACGGGTCTTGAGTTCCAGCGCTTCCCGCAGACAAACTGCCCGTACCATTAGAGGTCAAACTACTGGGCTGATCATCAGCGATGTTGCTGTCGCCACCAATCAAAATCAGTTGGCCAGCCGCATCAAAGACGTATAAGCCTAAATCGGCACGAGCGAAGTTGGATGCATAATCAAGATCGAAAATCGTCGACAGATACAGGTCAGCTGCATCACGCGTCAGGTTTTGAAACTGCACTTCGAATCGGAACCAGTCGACATCGTTTGGTGAATCGA
>CAZZDZ010000017.1:0-16808 GCA_964652675.1 uncultured Pirellulaceae bacterium | reverse complement strand
AGGTTTTGAAACTGCACTTCGAATCGGAACCAGTCGACATCGTTTGGTGAATCGATCACGCCTCCGAACGACGTGGACAACGTGTCACTTTGCAGCGGGCTGAGCAATCCGCGAACACTCCTGAGATCGTCCTCTGCGTTTTGCAATGCAAGCTGTGCATCTGCGATTTCTTGCTGCGTGGCGGCCGCATTGACTGCAGCTTGTGCCGCAGCAACGTCCACTTGGGCTTGGTTGATTCGGGCGATAATGTTGTCATCGCTCGCTTGCCCGAACTGACCAAGTGGTTGTGCTTGCGCGATCGTGTCGTTGGCTTGAGATGTCTCATGTTCTTCGCCCAAAAGCGGCGAATGGAACGGTTGTCCAATCACTTGCACGCCGTTTGTCGCAAAACGAATGTCAGCCAAGTTGATTTGAGTACCGGCTGTTTCGTCTTCTTCTTGGAGTCGAATTTGAAGCTCGTAGCGACCCGTCGTCAGGCCGTTGCGAAGTTGGCTGCTGGCGTCATCGGGGTTTTCAGGGCTTTCGACTGCCAGCGTACTAAAGTCTAGCGGATCGCGAGTGTTACTACTGCGAACACGAACGTGGTACTCGTTGATCGTGCCGGCTTCACCAGGCAGCACAATACGCAATCCAGCATCTCTCGGATTGCTTGTGAAGGTGTCCTGAAGTTGCGAGTCAAGTAGCGTCGACGTGACCGAAGCGTTGACCGATTGGTCCAACAAGCCTATCGAACTGATTGCAATGTCCGGTGCGCTTCGGCCAACGAAAAATGTCTCGTCAAACTGAACTCGGATAACAAAATCATCACCTTCGCTTCGTCGCAGCAAGGAAACAGTCAAGTCTCCAATTTCGTTCGGAAACGTCGTTTCCAAGGCCGTCTCAATTGCCGATGCGGGATCGGAGAGGAACGCATCGACGGGGATCAGCACGTTCTCATTGGAACTGGAGATCGTTAGCGTCAAATCTCCCGTCGTGTTTTCAATCGATTCACCGATTTGAATCTCTTGGACTTCCAATCGTTCGGTAATTACCGACAGTGATTGAACGGCATCAGGGTTCAAGTTGGAGGCAGAGAACAACGCATTGGGATTGGTTTCAGCAAGGATCGAATCATTGGAGGCCGCCAAGGTAAATCCGTTGGCGTCGATTAGTTCTACGACGCTATCGAATTGGGTTCCCGTACGGTCAATATCGATCCAAACTTCGGTGTTGCTTTCAGCTATGAACGAGTAAACGTCCAAGTCGTCTCGTGTTGTGATCGCACCATTGACGATGAATCCTAGACGGCGATTCTCATCGCCAGCCAATTCGTTGGGAGCTAGCTCACCCAAGAACTGACCTTCTGATGGAATGTCATTGGTACCAAAGAAAGCCGTTCGAAGAGGCTCGTCCTCCGCAGCCGCAGCAACATTTCGATCACTCGCACCTTCGCGAATCGTAATCCCGTTCCAAATTCCCGTGGCAACGGCGACCGGTGCCGCAACGGGATCTTGTGGTAACAGCTCCAGAAAACTGGTAACCGTCGAATTGCTGGCGGTGGGGATGACATCCCACGCAAATGCGGTTGTCACATCGTTGGGGCCATTGACGGTTCCAAAGTCTGGATCCGCAGTAACGGGAAGGTCGGCCAGATCGATCGTGCCAGCGATGCTATAGGTTTGTGTGCCTGCGATGATGGCAGTTTCCAATTCAGGAAACTGGTCAGCGGCCCAACCGGCATAAACGGCATTGATTTGGTTGATGCCATCATCCGAGTAGAAACCACCATGCGAGAACCCAACACGCAGTGGACCGTCCAGAGTGAAAGCGCGGAAATCTGCTTCGCCCGGCGTGCCAACCGTGGCTAGAATATCGTCGGAAATACCCTGAACATCTTCGTCCAAGTAGGTGACGACTCGAATGTCACCAAGGGCACCGCCGCCATCTGCTTCTAACTGCAATGCACTGGTTAGCGTTGTGGAACCATCGGCAAACGTTGATTGCGCGATCCAGTTGACGAGGCCATTGGGACCAGCAAACGTTCCACGACTTTCGACCAAGTCATCAGCAATCAGAGTGGCTGGCTGAGTGATCGTGGTCGCGGAAAGTTGTGTCGAAGCGTTGCCGATCGTGATATAAGTGTTGTAGGCAAAAATGAAACTTTGGTTTTGCAACAATTGACCAGCAGCCGTCTCGACCGTCAGGACGTCGTCAAACAAACCGACATCGTTGCCATTACTAATGGTGGCAGAAAAGAAACCTGGGATCGTTGGGCTGACATCGTTGTCGATCAACGTACCAAGGTTTACTTCTGGACCGGTTGGCAACGTGGTTGTCAACGTGCCCCCTGTTTCGGGTGCCAAGAAATTCTGTAGACCGTCCCCGTTGGTGTCCAAAGCTGGCTGGCCGTCGCGAGTGAATCCGGCACCTACCGTGTCGTCAGATAGTGACGTCAGCACGACAGGGAAATCGGAGTGGCCGATGACTTGCAAAGCACCACCGATTCGATCGGGGATGTCACGCAAAGCGTCTTCGGCCGTTAGCAGGGAACCACCGACCACGATGCCCGCTACGTCGTCTTCAGAACTCTCGAACTTGACAACCAGACTGCCCCGCGCGTCACTCTGTAAGCGAAGGCCGCCAAAAACGTGTTGATTGGGAACCTCGATCGTTTCTCGTACTACGTGGGTAATGTCAACATCATCCCAAACACCCTGTGTGGCCAGTTGACCACCACGAATCTCCAAGCCGTTGATGGCATTGCCAGTCAACGAGTTGTTTTGGATCAATGGACCCGTGTTACCAACGATGTCAACGCGATCGATCAAGCCAGTCGAACGACCTCGGTCACTGACTTCTGTTGAGTTAAACGAATTGAGGTCGAACGATATGGCGGATGATCCACCATCGACAAAATCATTGCCGACGATAATCGGAGACGAAGCAACGACAAAAACGGTGCCTTCACCATTCTCGCCACGTCCAACCCGCGTTCCCGCAGGCTGTCCACGTCCGTCCGCGTTGTTCTCCAGCGTGCTGTTGGTTAGACGCAAATCAGCTTGAAAAACTTCCAACGCGTTAAAAGATGCAAATCCACCTTCGATTCGCGTTGTACCACCGCCACCGGTGATGACTGTGTGATCAAAGCTGCCAGAGGATCCATGCCCGAGGTAGATTCCACCCCAATCTCCTGGGGTCAACTCGCCAAAACCACCACGGTCGTTGGTGTCAAATGTACCACCGGCACCGTACTGTTGATCTTCGATACTTGTGAAGACGATTGGAAGTGATGGTAAGCCTTCGGCGACAATGTTTGCACCAAATCGGGCTTCGATTCGAGACCCATCCAGTTTGATCACCGTACCGGGATCAATCACCAAACTGGCGTCCAGCCGACTTCGCAAAACCGGACCGGTCGTGGCCAGTTCCAGAGTGCCCGCCGCAGCCAAGTCCTGGAAGGTAGTGCTACTGGCGTTTAACTGGGCTACTAAAGTAAATTCGAGCGGTTCGTTGGTGACCGGGTCCACCGATGCGCGATACAGACGCCGTGACACAAAGTCAGTATCCGCGGAAACAGTAGGCAGACCTTCCAGCAGGACACCACCGGTGCTATCTAAAGTGACTGGAATGGTGGGAAGACTGGCCGCCGATTCCAAGCCAGAGTCGTTGACGTTTGTGATTCGATAAACGTAGGTACCTTCTGGAACGTTGCCCACTGGTATCGCTGATGGGCGAATCAATAACGCAGAGGGGGCGGATGACTGAATAACGGGGCCGCCTGGCGTGCCTTCGATGACCAAGTTTTCGGTCAATACGTGAGTGATATCTGTGTCGTCGAAACGTGTTGGCTGGGTGATCGTTTCGATTTCCGATCCGTTTCTAGCCTGCAAGCGAATGAACAAGCCATTGATACTGTTGTCAATCACCGTATTGCCACGGATCTCTGGTCCCACGCGCGAAATGTCCGGTGTGAACGGAGTGACTCCCTGGAAAAACGGATCCGTAAAACGAGTTTCGGCAAACGTATCGGGAGTCGCTGCGATCGCGGCATCAGCGCTGTCCGATACGATGGAGTTGACGATGGTGGGGCGAGTGACCGACAGTTCGATCGGTGAAACCACAACCTCCGAACCGCCAATGGTTACGGCACCACCACCATAACGAATGTCTGCGTGCTGGACGTAATTTAGGAATGACCCCTCCAGTTCACGATTTCGACGCGACTCGTCCGCCGCATCCAATACACCTTGGAAATCCAATCCGCCCCAGTCACCAGGAAACGGTGCTGGTGTAAATGTTGGTGTGTTTCCAGCTCCAACTGAGTCATCATTGATACTGGTGAGGATCACACTACCAGGAATCAAATTGCCGGCGCTATCTCGCGCAGGCAATCCATTTGCGGCAATCAAATTTGGTGTGCCCAGAATTTGCAAAGATGAATTGCTTAAATCAATCGTCGGCGACACACTTCCGATGCCAATGCGGCTGCGACTGAGCTTTAAAATGGCGCCAGAGTCGATGACCAAGTTGACGTCTTTGGGGATTTCTAGCGTCGATCCGTCCTCCAAGACGTTTCCGTTGGGGCCAAAGCCGATTTGGTAGCTGAAGTTGTCTTCAAGGGTCTCGACCAAACCGTCCGCACCGCCATTACCTACGATCCGAATGGTAAAGTCGGCCGTCGAGCCGTTGGCAATTTGGCTTTCAACAAAATCGATGGCGACGTCGATTTCTGTGAACGGATTAGCAGCCGATCCAGCCGTAATGTTGTTAACGAATCCAAAGTTCGCCTTGTCGACATAAACCGTGTTGCTTGGATCGCTTGGATCAAACCAGAAATCAAAGAAACCACCAGGGCGCCCGTCCGCATCACCATCAAGCGGAATTCCAGTGGTATCCGTAATTCCAAACGTAGAATCGGGACGGAAATCGACACGCAGGTCATATTCGCCTTCACTTAGCCCACCAAAACCGGACTCGGAAATCGTTGGGTCGTAGATGTCGTTACCATGTGCGCTAACGCCAACCACATACTCCCCAGCGCTCGCTTCGATGGTGATCAGCGAATCGTTGCTGAAGTAATCATCGTTCTGAGCGATTTCAACAAACGGCTGGCTGCTGTCTGGGCGAAAGTACAGTCTCAGCGTCGTGTCCAACAGACTTGGGACACTCAAACGCTCGGCAATGGTTTCGATCGAAACCGTTCCAGATGTCTCGAGCGTGAATTCATAAAGATCGATGTCGGTACTGTCAGGCCGAAAAAGGAACTGGCCGTTAACGATATCCGCAACGCTAGGGAATGATGGTTCGATATCACCGCCAGGCTGGAAGATAAAGTCACTGCTTTGGGTTACAGGTTGTGGCAAGTCATCTGCGAAACCAAATCCCAACAACTGGCCGATGACGAACATCGCACCACGAAAGAACTCGTCACCAAAGTCATCGTCGATTGATTCGTCGAAATCTTGAAAGTCCAAAATTCCCAAGTCATCAATGCCGTCACCATTGCGGTCGGCCGTTACAACCGCTTGGCCGCCCTGACCACTGGTCGCATTCGGATCGCCACCAGCTAAATCGCCAACGACAATCGAAAAGAAGTCAGAGCTGGTTGCGTTGCCTTCGACTTCGACAAAGTTCACGCCCAGGTATTCGCTGAACAACTGCAGGGCTTCGCGAACCCGTTGTTTTTGTTGTTCACTGATGACGTTGAAAAAGGTCGTGTCGTTGACGATACCCGCACGGTTGGGATCGTCGCCCAAAAACGACTCGGCAAAGTCATACTGAATAACCGAAATGCCGTCGATGACATCGGGGCCACCACGGACAAAATCCAATGGGATCGCTCGTGTTAAACGAGTCGGGTCATCGGGGCGAATACTACGCGTCCCTGCCGAATCAGGCCCAGGCAGATCCAGATCGAATGGAACCGTATTGAAGATCTCTGAACTAATGATCGTGCTGGACGAACTATCTGTGTTGATCGTCCAAAAAGTCTCCAGGTCAAAAGGCCCGCTTGTTCCATTAGCATCGAAACTATCACCGGGATCAGCAGAAATGATGCCGGTATCTGGTGCGCTAGGCAACGCTTCGTCGCCACCGATTCGCAACCGTGCCGCACCAGTCAAAAAATCGCCCGACGAGACGCCTTCAGGCCTCAGTCGCGACAGCGGTTCTTGGAAATCCAGCACCGCAATGTTGGTGATGTTGTTGTAGGTTACCGTCTGAGGAATCCTGATGACATCGTCAAGATTGTTCGCCGTATCGTTGGTGAAAATCAACTGATAGAACTCGGGACGTTCAGCGAGCGCAGGTGCCAAATCGTCCTGGTTAAAGTGAACTTCGATGATCCCGATGTCTGGGCTGAGCGATCCATCTGCATTGCGGCGTACCGGTTCGGGGACAACCGCGGCAACTTGTGGTCCCAAGTTGATTGAAAATGTAGTTGTCAGATCGACACCCATTTGGAATGCGTCGCCATCAATGCTTCGCAGCGGGTTGATGCCGGTTCCCAAAATATCTAACTGATAAATGTCATCAGGTAGTGGCTCGGCAAACCGAAAAACGACCTCGCGATTTGTGTCTCCCAAACCGACAAAACCGGGAGTCACCACAATGTCGCTTACGCCACTGAGCGTGATGTTCGGAATGTTCAGTGGCTGACCACCCAGTACCCGATTCACGTCACCTTGTTGTAGCGACGCGGTAACCAAACCCGCAGAGTCGGGATTGAAGTTGATCGCATTGATCACGTCGGCGGTAGTCGATTCAAAGCCAAACGTGCTATTGAGCTGTACTTCGATCGCTTGTCCGGTCACCAGCACAAGTGGATTGGCCGGGCCACCAAAGTTTCGTTGGACAAAGTTGATGTTGGTACCAAGTCCGCCCGCGCCAGGAATTTGCGAAACGAAACGCACTTGCACATCACTGTTGGTTCCAAAGTCCGTGACGGCTTCGGCAGAGTTGGCGCCTTGCAAAGTCAGCGTACTCGTTTGCACGGTTGTGCCGACAACCGTCTGTGATGGCCCACTGACTTGAATGGCTTCGATTAAGCTGCGCGCCGCAGGATTGTTGTTGACCGTACTGATCAAGTCCTGAACGCTGGTGGGCGAAAGTGGATTGCTGTTCAGATCAATTGTGACCGTTCGGTCACCGACAGTCACAATGGGTGCGGCCGGTCCGGTTCGCAAACTACTCGTCAGATTGACGGTGATGCCATTACCGATAGCGCCAGTGGCTGCCGCTTGGAACTCGATCACAATCGCGCCGGATGTTCCCAAGTCGCTTGTCGCCGTCGCCGATTCAAAAACACGGTCCTCGCCCGATCGCGTGATTCGAATTGCATCCAACGAGTTGGGATCGATTTCGCTGTTATCATCAAATTGGAAAACCAATTCGCGCGGCGATACATTCAGTATCGTGCCGTTTTGCAACAACGATCCCTCGTTGGGCTGAATTCCGATCAGTTCGGGGCCAGCCAGCAGCTGGCGAGCTTCCAAACTCTCCAACAACGAATGACGCTTGGCGCGACGCTTGCGTGATTGCTCACGTTGGGCGCGGTCAGTCGAGCGATGTTTTCGAGAAGATCGAAATTTGGAGAACGGAGCTTTGGGGAGTGTCATCCAGGGGCCTCGTCAAAATGCCGGTAAAGGCAGATGTTAAGTCTGAGCAGTGAATTGTTTACGATCGACGCGAATCCACTTGCTCAGAGCCGATATCAGGACCACTCGCGATTTCGCGAAAGGTCGAGTTTGGAAGTTGAGCAAATCGTTTTTGATAAGCGGGTGCGGACGCGTTTGACGCCAAAACACCTGATTCGGAGTTTAGTTGGACCATCCCAATCCGCAACGCAAATCGTCTCTGTGACGGGGTTTCCGTCGTGTATGGGCCGCTATTTGGGATGATTGTAGGCAGGATGTGGCTGAAGCCGAATCCCAGCGTTGTTCGACGAATCACCAGCACGAAAAGTTCCTCTATTGCAAGGTTTCCACGCGTGTTGATAGGGTCCCGCTACAGAGGAACCGCCAATAGATGATTTGCCCCATATGCAGGGGCAGGCGCCTCAAAAGCCGTGTATTCGATGACAACGCGTCAGGACGACCCGTCATATGCCTATTCAATCAATCGGCCAGTTTGCTCACCAAAACACCACTATTTCCGGTGTTTTGCCGCAAAATATCGGCGAAAATGACACCGCAAAAAAGCCGCTTTCCGAGCGATCGCTGCTTTGGATCGGTACCGCGTTACTGATGGGAATGCTGTTTTCCAGTGCAGGTTGCCAGTTTGCGGCATCCGGTCAAAATGCCCAAGGCACCCGTCTTTACGAACAGGGCCAGTACACAGCGGCCCTACAGCAATTTCAAAAAGTTATTTCTGATAATCCGCAAAATCCTGATGGTTACTACAACCTGGCGGCCACCACCCACCGTTTGGGGACACTCAGAAAAGACACGGATCTGATCCAACGAGCCGAATCGCTCTACAACCAGTGTCTTGATCACGACCCAAACCACGTCGAATGCTATCGCGGATTGGCAGTCCTGTTGGTGGATTCGGGACGGCCTGATCGAGCGTTTGCGCTCTTGAAAAACTGGGCCTCCAAGAATCCAGCGTTCGCCGAACCGCGAGTCGAATTGGCCCGCTTGTACGAAGAGCATGGCGAACCGCAAACAGCATTGAAGTACCTCGAAGATGCCGTTCAACAAAACGCAAACAACTCGCGTGCTTGGTTAGCCTTGGCCAGTCTCCGAGAAAGATCGGGTGACCTGACCCAAGCGTTGCAGAACTACCAGCGAGCCAACTCGCTAAACGGTTCACAGCCAAACGTGACCGAACGAATCGCCGCGATCAGTCGTCAGCTAAACGACAACCAAAATGCTGTCAACTTTGGCCAGGGGGGCCAGGGCACACAGCTCGCTCAACCATTTTCCAACGGCAGCAACACACGATACTAAAGTGCAGATTTCCACTGGCATGAAACTCGTCTAGTGGCATGGACCTCGCCGAAATCACGCAAAATGCGTACATTTTGGCTTCTTGGGGTCTGAAAAACCTCTTGCATCCGCGAACGCCGTCTTGGTGTTCGCGTCCTTCTTTGAACGACCCCTCCGAATCACCAACAGCAAACCGTCATGAAATCGATGGAAAAAATCGTGTCGCTGTGCAAGCGACGTGGCTTCTTATTTCAGTCCAGCGAAATCTACGGCGGCGTAAGAGGATTCTGGGACTACGGCCCGCTGGGTGTCGAACTGAAGCGAAACATCAAAGAAGCCTGGTGGCGCGACATGATCACCAGCCACAACGAACTGATTCAATGCTCCGGCGCTCCCAGTACGCACGAGATGGTTGGCTTGGATTGCGCCATCATCATGCATCCCCAAGTCTGGAAATGCAGCGGTCACTACGACCTGTTTCATGACCACATGGTCGACTGTCGCGAGACGAAAGGTCGGTATCGATTCGACCAAGTTCGCGGTCGCTGGTGCGAAGCCAAAGACCAAAAAATCTTCGTCACCACGCTGGCCGAGATCGAAGAAGAAGAAGCCGAAGTGCGCCGCCGAGCGATGAAATTCTTCAAACTTCGACCCAAAAACGCAGACGAATTGACCGTTGGCAGCGAATCTTTGACGCTGGACCAACTGGATTCGACCAAGGACGTTTTGGCGCCCGATTCCAAGGTTTTGGACACCCTGACCGAGCCACGCGAATTCAATCTGATGATGAAAACGACGCTCGGCGCGCTCGGTGGCGAAGACGACGCGGCGTTTCTGAGGCCCGAAACCGCTCAAGGTATTTTCGTCAATTTCAAAAATGTGCTCGATAGCACTCGGGTCAAAGTGCCCTTTGGAATCGCTCAAATCGGCAAGAGTTTTCGTAACGAAATCACGCCGCGGAACTTCACGTTTCGCTCGCGCGAATTCGAGCAAATGGAGATTGAATTCTTTTGCCACCCCGACGAATCGCACAAGTGGTACACCTATTGGCGAGACCGCCGATTGGCTTGGTACAAGGAACTAGGTCTTTCGGACGATTTGCTGATCATGCGCGAGCACCATCAAGACGAACTGGCCCACTACAGCGTCGGTACGGCCGACATCGAATACGCGTTCCCGTTTTTGCCCGAAGGCGAATATGGCGAACTGGAGGGCATCGCCCATCGTGGTAACTTTGACTTGCGTAGCCACATGGAAGGCAAGTTGGACCCCGATACGGATCCCATGACCGTGCAGTTGAACGAGAAAGGCAAACCCAAGCACAAGGGCAGCGGCAAAGATCTTTCGTATCGTGATTTGGAAACCAACGAAAAATTCGTTCCACACGTGATCGAACCATCCGCCGGTGCGGATCGTGGTGCACTGGCGTTTATCTGCGAAGCCTATACCGAAGACGAAGCGCCAGACGAACATGGCAAGATGCAGACACGTACCATGATGAAATTTCACCCGCGAATTGCTCCGGTCAAGGCGGCGATTTTCCCGTTGGTGAAAAAAGAAGGCATGCCAGAGATTGCTCGTGATTTGTATGGCGAGATGAAAAAGCACATGGGCGTCTTCTACGACGAAAAGGGCGCGGTCGGTAAACGATATCGTCGACAAGACGAAGTCGGCACGCCGTACTGCATCACAATCGACGGCGATACGTTGACAGATAAAACGGTCACGATTCGCGACCGCGACTCACTGGAGCAGACGCGGGTGAAAATCGACGACGTGGTCAGCGAGATCCAAAGTCGTATCGATTCGAACTAGCTGCCAATCAGTCGCGTACACTTGCGGGTAATGAGATTTTCAATTGCCCAAATCGCTCGCGTCATCCTTTGGGTGGCGTTCGCAATGGCTGGCGCGAATTTGGGTGGAATTGTTGGCGGTACGCTAACATGGATGTTTCTGATGTTCGCGGATTTCTTTACGCGGCAGATGTATCGCAACTGGTCGCAGCTTAGTCGAAGTGAACGTTCGATGGCTATTTTCGCCAGCGTCGTGAGCCTACTCAGCTTCGGCCTCTTCTTTGGTGGATTGATGTCGCGGTCATCATCCGCGTTCTAGGTCTCAGGATCTACATCTACCGTACTATGTAGCGGAAGTCGTCAAGACTTTCGGCCATTCCGGGGCGGTCCCTCGAAAACACGAGTTTATCCAACAGCGAAGCTGTTTAACAACACAGCCTGTGGTCGCGCAGCGCACCACAGGTCGTTTGTTTAATCAAACAACCCAAACCCTGAAAGGGTTTCACAACAGCGCATTTTTCACAACCTCTACGTGTTGGTATTCGTGTTGAGCGTTTTGTTACTTCGCACCGATCAGATACAGATTCGAACCGGTCCTGACAACGGTTCCTTGAGGGGTGACGGCGACTCCGTATTGAATCTCGGCATCGAATCCGCCTCGCCCGCCGCCTCCGCTGGATTCGTACAACTTATTGACCGCCAGTTCTTTCTTTTCTGGTCCACTGGCCATCACCGTCGTCTTGCCAGATTTGCCGAAGAAGTAGATTCGGTCTGCAGCTTTCAGAGGAGAAGCCCAATTGCTTTCGGCGATGCGAGCTGTGTAAGCCGTTTCGCCGGTCTTAATGTCGATGCAATAAAGAACGCCGGCGCGGTTGGTGTAATAAGCGAACCCGTTCATCGCCGCTGGCGACCCAAACGAACTGGTCGCCTGTTCGTTTCGCCAAACGACTTCGGGAACAAATTTGTCTCCGTCGACGTTAATTTTCAGCAGCAAATTCGATCGCTTCGCACCTTCGCTACTCTCGCCGTTACGTCCTGGGGAAGCGCCGATCAGCATTTGGCCGTCTGCTACGAATGCGGGCGACGCCACCGTGTTGCCACCCAAATCGTCAACCGCCCACAGCAGTTTGCCGGTTTCAGGGTCATAGCCGTCGACGTTTCCAGCGGCACTGACAACCAAATGTGGTTTTCCACCAACAGGCATGATGATAGGCGATGTCCAAGCCGTTCGGCTGGTGCGGTCTGTTTTCCAAATCGTTTTGCCAGTGGCTTTGCTAAGTGCCAGTAGATACGCCGGGCCTTCGTTGTCCGCCAATACAAATACGCGATCATCCAATTGGGCCAACGAGCCACCGATTCCAAAACGCCCTTCGTACTTGCCATAGTCCCCGATCAGCGATCGTTCCCAGCGAACTTTACCGCTTGGGTCCAAGGCAAAGAAGTTGCCGCTTTCAAAGAACGCGTAAACACCGGCTTGGTCGGCAACCGGCGTCGGCGCCGCTCGGCAGGTGTAAGCGTTGTTTTTGACAGTCAAACTGCTAACACTATCGTGCCGCCAAAGTTCTTTGCCGGTTTTCAAGTCAAAACCAAGTACACGATTCGTTTCTTTGTTCGGACCATCAATCGCAGTGACATAGATCATGTCGCCAACCTGAACGGGGCTAGACTGTCCGTGACCAGGAAGCGGTGTTTTCCAGGTAACACCGTCATCGGGAGACCAATTCAACGGCAAGTTTGCTTGCGCGGCATCTGGGCCACCCAGAAACGTAGGCCAAGCGGCGAGCGCGTTGGCAGCAAAGCAAACGCTAGTCAGGCAACAGAGCAACAAACAGCGACAGAACATGAGCATCTCGCGCAAAGGAAGGGTACGGCGAACAGCGAACAAATGACGACTTTCGCAACAGTTAAGATTCTCATCTGCCGCGCAGCTGGAAACCAGCCCACACCCGAAACGCCATTGCAGCGCCCCCAACGATCGCCAATGTGAGCCTAGATCAAAATGAGCATTTCAATTCAAAACGTCGGCCGCGACTTTCGTTCCCAGTGGGCACTTCGTGAAGTGAACGCACAGATCGACGCGGGATCCACGGTAGCGGTTCTAGGGGCTAACGGGGCAGGGAAGTCGACTCTATTGCGATTGATCGCCGGTTGGATACCGCCCGCCGAAGGCCGAATTCAGATCCAAGGCCATACGATGCGAATCAACAGCATGTCCGTTCGCCGCCGGTTGATGCTGCTGGATGAACCACGTAGCGGTGAAGCTTCGATCGTCGAAATGATCGGCCAGGCGATCAGTGACTACCAAGTCGATCGACCAGAATTGGCCAGCGAAGTAGCCGAGTGGTTCCAGAAACTGGATCTGGTTGGCATCTACGGAAAAAACGCCAATGCGGTCTCCAAGGGCCAGCGATACAAAGTCGCGATGATCTGTTTGTTTCTGGTGCGACCAAACGTTTGGTTGTTGGACGAACCGTTTTCGGCGGGCTTGGACGCGGGAGGATTACAAGTTTTGGAGTCCGAGATGGCTGCCCACGCAACCGCAGGCGGCACCGTTGTCTTCAGCAGTCAGTGGCCCGATCACGCAAACCGGTTGGCAGATCGTTCGCTGGTTTTGCACGAAGGAAAAGTGGTGTGCGATCAGCCGATTGGCCAAAGCGTGGATGATGACTTGATTGGATCTGCACCCACATCGTTGCAAGCGGTTCTGACCGGGTTAGGTGGGCAACATTGATGAAACTAAACTTATCCGAGCCGGCAAAACGATCGATGCAACGCATTCATCATCGCTTGGCGTACCAGCACGCGCGGTGGATCACGACACAACCGATCAAAGATCGATTTTGGTTTCGTGCTTGTCGTAAAATTCGGCGTGCGTTTCGTTGGTTTTTGATTTATGTTCGCGCGATTTTCAGCAGAGCAGGGGAGTGGCTGCAAAAACACCGCGCCATTGCAACGGTTCTGTATGTAGCGGTCGGCGCTGTTGCGATGTTAGTTCTCGCCGCTGTGGTAATCGGCGCGATCGGGCTAGTGCTGGTTGTTCCATCTGAGGCGTTACAGTGGATAGACGGAAGGCCATTGCAGGGATCGGGCGAAATCGCCGCCGTTGCGCTAACGCGTCTGACGATCGTCGTTTCGTTTGCGGCATCTTTTCTATGGTGCATTTTGCCGGGAAGCGATCGCAATGTGCTGTTGCGTTCTAGCAGCCACAATCAACGTGTTAGGTGGTTTTCCTTTTTGCGCAAACCCCCGAAGAGTCAGGCGGTTTCGATTCGCTATGTGTTGCCAATCATTGTCATCGTTACAACTTTGGCTGTCGTTTCTATCGGCGGCATCTTTGCGCGATTGAGTCATCCATTTGTTGCCGTTGTGTGCGGGATCGTTTTCTTTATCGCAACCGCTTGGATGGTGCACCGCGTCGGTTTGCGAATGATGCGCAAGCGGTCTGCTGTGATTTGGCACCTGTCGACGTATGAATGGCTGGCCAATGGGCTTGCGATGATGGGATTGCTCTCGTTGATTCTGTTGGCATCTTCTGAGATCGTTTCGGTCAGTGAGCACCTTCGGTGGATTGGTCCTATCGGATTCGCATTGGCCAATTTGCAGGCAGTGGCCACTGGAAACTATCTGGCGCTGTTGCCTGTACTAGCAGTCTGCATGCTGGTTGTCGCGATCGGTCGGTGGGCGGGTAAAGACATCGGCACGTGGGCCAATCGCCGAAAGCTGATTGCCTCTCGCCAATTGCTCAATCGCGCAGAAGTCAAACCGGTTGCCGATAGACCGGAAGAATTTGCCGATCGTCTGGTTCAAATCCAAAGCGGATTGAATCAAACGATCGAAAGTCGCCAATTACAGTCACGCGAATTTTGGATGAGGCCGTTTTGGTTGCGCCGCCGCCATGTCTGGTATTGGATCATTGCCGGTTGCATGTTGATCTTGGTGGTCGTTTTTGGTGGAGTTAAGATCATGATGGATCATTACGATCAGCCAGTCGTGATTGGTCATGATCGTGGATCGCCGACTAACCAGTTGACACGTATGTTCTGGATGCCGTTCGTGTTCGTTCTGCTGTGCACAGAAGCGATGGCGTTGTTTGACAAAGCGGTTTCGGTGCCGGTTCGTTTTCTAGAAAGACCGCTTTCGTCGTGGCGTTATTTGTGGCGTGTCCATCGCGAGGGCATCGCAAGGCTACCGATTCAGCTAGCGCTTTCGCTACCGTTTTCGGTTTTGTTGTTTCTGGGCGAGCCGGTAGGTCGTAACGGAGAGTTGTCCACGTTCACAGGCTGGATCGGGATGCTTGTTGCGTCGATCGCACTCTTGTTCGCGCTTCGGTCGTTATTCGCCAGCTTTCAAATCATGAAATCCATCTATCCGATTATAAATCGTTGGATCGCAGAGGGTTTGCAGGCTGGATTGGCCATCCTTGGGTTTGCGACATTCATGATGTACATCGTGGGCTCAGGCGTTGTGGCTGCAGCGGAAATTCGTCTGGCTACCTATCAATTGATCGCTTTGGGCCTCAACTTGTTCATGCTGCTCGTTTTCACCGTCTTTGCCTTACTTCGCCGACGATTGGAGAATGCAGGCACAGTGCACAACGCATGAGTGTCAGAAATTACGGAAGCCCGACTTGCAGCCTCAAAAATGGAAGGGTGTCACGACAGTCGCTAAGATCAATCGCTATGTTGAAACCAGAAGCCGAGGATCGGCTCGCTAGAAACAATCGAACCACACCCGATAGAAAGCCATGATGCGTAGCGTTCCAGTGCTCATGATTTTGGCGCTTTGCTGGGTTTCTCTGGTCTACGTTCAGTACTTGTTTAGCGACCCATGGCCCAGTGACGTGTCGGTTGTTTGGGTTTTACTTGCGTTCGCCGCGATCCTGCCTCTTGTTGCAGCCCATGCGACTGTTTGGTTTCCAAGGCGTGCGTCGGGAGCCTTGACCTGGTTTCTACTGCAGTTCGCATTGGCCTTTGTCAGCATATCAATCGCCGAGCAGTTCGATCGGACATGGTACGACCTTCGGAATTTTTCCCACTTGTCCACGGCCGGATACCTTGGAGCTGTGCTGGTTTTCGTTGTGCAGCGAAGAATATTTCCACAAAGTTCGCTCAGCATGCGTACGCGAGAAGAGTCGAATTCGCAAAAACAGTTTTCAATTCGAAATCTAGCGGTCTGGATCACGCTTGCAGCGATCATCATGGCGTTTGCGCCGAACGCTTGGCGGATGATGCGTGCCTCGGCAGACAACGGCGTGTCAGCAATTCCGATTGGATCCGCTGGGGTGATTGCTGGGGTCTACTTTGCAACTACCGCTTTCGTCTACCTGCCACTGTTCCAATTCTTGAGCCACGCAAAACGTCCTGTCCTGGCGGCTGTCTCGTTGGTGGTATTCTCTTTTCTTTTGACAACGGTGGTCGCGCTTTCTTACTTGAGCTACGAGCAATCCTATGGCTCACAAGATGCTGGTTGGTTCGTCGCGGTTGTGATCGCAGCGCCTATCGCAACAGCGATTTTCTGCACTTGGTTTTTTACAATCCGATGGAACAATCGAGAGGACGCCATCAAGGTAAATCCAAATAAAGCATCTCTGTTTTCCAAGTTCGCTTTGTTTGTCGAAAACTCACTTCTGTTGGTCACGATTTGCTTCTTCGTGTACTCGATCGGCTGGGGAGCAAGGCACTTTGTTTTCCCGGGCTCATACGGCGATCCAACGATACTGCAGACTTCGCTGGCGATGAAGAAACAGGTTGCCCGCGTATGCTCGCGTGATGGCTTGATCGATCATGAAAGCCTATCTGGCGATGAAGATTTGCTCGAGCTGAAGAACAGGCTCTCGGGTGCATCAGTGCCACCTGATCAGAATGCAATCTATCAAATTGCCGGTTTGTCCAACCTTGAGTTTCTCGATGGAAAGGGAGACGGACAAGAGTATCGTCTTGCCCTTGGTTTTTCTCGAAAGCAAATCGAAAACCTTCCTGACACACAATTGATCCTCTGGCTGAACCAGCAGCGCCCAGATTTTGTTGACAATGATGTAAGCCCCGAGAAGCAATGGGTCTGGGACAGCACACTCAAAAACGAGAACCAAATTCGCGACTTTCTTCAAAAC
>CAZZDZ010000016.1:11349-37127 GCA_964652675.1 uncultured Pirellulaceae bacterium | reverse complement strand
TCACCTCAGCGTGGCTGCACTGTGGAAACCAAGCTTCACGGCTTTCGTAATCGTACTCGTAATCGTAATCGATCGTGAAACCGTGGCATCGAGTAGGAGTACGAGTACCGGCGAAACGCCTGAGTACGAGTACGATCAGAAAAAGCTGCGTTTGCAATTCAAAGTGGCGCTGTCCAGCTAAGCTGCTTGGCCATTGTTGTTTCTGATTAGCAGTTTCTAATTGGCCGCGGCAGGTTCTTTGGCGTTGGCGGCTTTTTGGGAGTCTTCGTGGTGCTGCTTCGACACTTTTGGATTTGGGGTCGCATCGCCTTCGATCTTGCCGGTAACCCAATCGACTGCCGCAACGATCGACTCAAGAAACTTTTCGTTTTGCCACGTGTCTTCGCGATGGCCAAAGTTGTTGTAGAACATTCGACCTTCGCCGATCTGTTTGCACCAAGCGATCGGCACGTGATACGGTTTCTTTAGATCAGTTTTTTCCATGTCGATACTCATCAAGACATGGCATTTTTCTGGTTGCCAGTTTTTGTATTGGTAGATTTCGTCTTTGAACTCAAATGATTCGCCGAACGGTTTCATTGTCGGATGATTCGTGTCATGAATCTTTGCAGTGAACGTGGTATTCGATCCCCAAGGGTGACCGTTGAACGTTCCACCGATCATGTCCCAATAGGGTTCGTGGTTTTTGTAGGTATCCGTCGACGAGTGAAAACCGATGAATCCATGCCCTTTTTGATGTAGCCATGTGTTCAAAAAGTAATCCAGGTCCTCGTCGTTGATGGGCAATTTGCCGGTGGTGTAGAAGGCAACGATGTCGTATTTCTGCAAGTTCTCTTTGGTGATATCGGCTTGCGCATTTTGGCTACAGTAGACCTTGAACTTGCCGCTATCTTTGGCCAATTGCATCATGGCAAGTTCGGCTGGGGCGCGGGTTGCTGGTTCGTCGCCCTTGCGCCGCACGCTGCCGTGAGTGAATCCCTTGCTTTGCGTTAAGAAAAGAATCTTTGGCGGGTCAGCCGCTTTGATTATCGGTTGCACCGAAAAGGTAACGACGGTGAAAACAGAGGCGAGTATCAATTGTGATTTCATGTGGTGGGTCCTGTAACAAGAAATGCGGGACCGTTATTATAGCGTCGCGTTCCCCGCAACGGTGAATGTGCAGCTGGCCACGCTACTAAGCACTTACTGGATGGCTGGCTGCGTTGTTTTGACTCAGCAAATTTTTGAAAGCGAAGAGCATGGCGAGTATTGGATCAATGATTGCGGCTTCGGCCCAATTGGGAATTGGCTACGGCGAACGATTGTTAACCGACATCAAACCAGAACAGTTTGCTCGATTCGCTAAGATCGGTGACACGGTCATCCAAAGTAACCATCCAGCATTTATCTTTGGGCATCTAAGCCTGTATGGGTGCAGAGTGATGGAGGACCTTGGTCTTGATGCATCCGAGTACCAACCGACCGGGACGTTTTTAAAAGCGTTTTCGCACCAAGCAGAATGCTTGGACGATCCCGATGGCACGATTTATCCTGCGATGGATGAAATCACCGGAGCGTTTTTCTCCAGCTACAGGGCTGCGGTCGAAGCATTAAACAATGCTCCCGATGAACCGTTCCAAGAAGAGAATCCCAACGAAGGGTTACGCGAAAAGTTTCCAACCAAGGGCGCCATGCTTGGCTTCTACGTTGGCGGTCACGTGATGATGCACATCGGCCAGCTGAGTGCTTGGCGCCGCGCGATGGGTTTGGGGCCTGCGTAGAGAATCTTCACGAAAACATAGCCCGCAAAAGCGTTTGGAAATCCAATGAAACCGATCAAGGCCGCAGCGATTCAGTTCAATCATCGCCCCGATGACAAAGCGTTCAACATGCAACGCATCGTTGACCTTACCGAACAGGCGGCAGCCGATGGAGTCACACTGGCGGCATTTCCGGAGATGTGCATCACCGGTTATTGGCACGTTCGTCATTTGTCTCGAGACGCGATTGCGGCACTGGCCGAGCCAATTTCAGATAGCCCGTCTGTACGACGGTTACTTGAACTGGCCAACCAGCATGAAATGACGATCGGGGCGGGTTTGATCGAACTTGGTGACGACGGAGAACTTTATAATTCGTACGTCGTGGCGATGAGTAATGGAGAAATCGCTGTCCATCGCAAACTGCATTGCTTTATTAGTGAGCACATGGCATCGGGCGACTCGTTCACGGTGTTCGATACTCCGCAGGGCGCTCGCGTTGGGGTTTTGATCTGCTACGACAACAACATCATCGAAAATGTGCGAGCAACCGCTTTGGCCGGCGCCGATATCCTGCTGGCGCCGCACCAAACCGGCGGATGCGGAACACCCAGCGCCCGATGCATGGGGACGATCGATCTAGGGCTTTGGGAAAACCGCGTCGCTGACCCCGAGGCGATCGAAGCAGAGATCCGTGGCCCCAAAGGACGCGAATGGTTGATGACTTGGTTACCGGCACGGGCGCATGACAACGGTATTTTCGTTGTGTTCACCAATGGTGTCGGCGTGGATGACGACGAAGTCAGAACGGGCAATTCCATGATCTTGGATGCCTACGGTGCAGTGCTAGCGGAGACTTGCAAAGCCGAGGACGCGATCGTGGTCGCCGACTTGGACCTTGAAATGCTGGAGATGAGCACGGGGCGACGATGGATACAATCGCGCCGCCCGGAGCTCTATCAGCCGCTTGTGGAAAACACAGGTAAAGAACGCGACACGCGAGCAGTTCGATTCAATCAATCCGGAGTGTGATGAATCGCGGCAGGTGGGACACGAACAGCAAAGGAAATGCCTTGGCTTGCGCTGGCTACTTTTCCAGTTCTGTTTCCTGTTCCGCTTCCTGCTCCGTTTTAGTCATGCCAGCTTTTTCTTTTAGCTCATCCAGAAAAGGCTGTAAGCGACCTTTCTGGCGGCCCGTCGCTGTGTCGATGGACTTCTGCTGAGCTTCGACTGCTTTGGCGTATTTCTTGTCAGCAGCATGCAGTTGAGCAATTGTGTTGTACAAAAATGGAACTGCGTCTGCTGGTGCTGCATCCATTTTCGCTTCGATTGCTTCAACCACGTAACCGGGTAGCGAACCAAGATTGCCGCCTTGCTGAAAGGCATCGTGCAACGAGTAACCAAATCGTCCCAATGCGATTGGGTCGTCTTTCAGTTCAGCGATGTGTTTGCGGTAGTAGGCAACTGTTTCGTCATCGACGTTGCCGGTGGTGATATTCATGCCAAAGCGAATATCGGTCCACTGTATCACCATCTCGGGGAGCTCATTTTCCTTGGCACTAGCCAGTTTTTCGTCGACCAATTTAATTGCTTCGTCAAACTTTCCCGCGCCAGCAAGCATGGACAGTTTTTGCATCGCGAGTTCGTAATCGGCTTTTGCTTCAAACTGTCTCGAAAAGACATTGCGGTCCCATCCGTCAGTAACGATTAATTCCAGTGGTCCGTCCATATCCATCGGATGACCAATCCATTCGATCTGACCGCTCTTGCCAACGATGAACGAGGTTGGAATCCCGCGTTGGCCAGACGCTTCCATGTAGCTCTTGTGTGTTGACCGATCTGGGTCGGTTGTCAAACAGTACGCTGCAGTCACTTCTGAAAACGGCACGCCTGCTTGCGGATGTTGTTTGTCCATCAGATTTCCGATGGCATCTAATGACTCATCGGTGATGCTGATGATTTGAACTCCACGACCACGATACTTGTTTTGCAGTTCGGCTAGATGCGGCATGCTTTGAATGCACGGACCACACCAGGTTGCCCAAAACTCGACAACATAGACTTTGTCTTTCTCGAATTTCTCGACCGGTTTAAAAAAACCATTTCCGTCTTGAAGCCAGTGTTCGATATCCAACGCAGGTGCTGGCGAGCCGATTTTCAATTCTTGATCAGCAGTTGCTGGCGAGCGTGTGAACGACAACAAAACGGCTAAGCAGACTGCGATAAACAAAATGCGTGTCATGATCTTTATTCGTCTGTAGGTATTCGAATTTGTTGGTGATTTGGTATGCATGCTAGTTGAAAGCCCGATCAGCCAAGAGTGCAATCCACCCAGTTGACTGGGTTTGCTGGCCAGACCTATGCCCGAGTTTCCTGTTTGCAACGGCAATTCGTTTTTATGCACTGGTGAAATCGCTCGGTCAAAAAGGCAAGGTTCCCATAATTAAATGGCGTTTTCGATTTCAACCCCGCCGGAACGATCAACCCTCGCAAAACGCGCCTAATCATTCCTAGAACCGTCATTTTCGTTTGCCTTGTTGGCTTGCTCAGCAGGCTCAACTTGTTTCAATGCATCCCCCTTTGCACTGGGGTCAGCATCCATCTGTTTATCATCGGAATTTTTTCGGCGGGAGGTCCGGCGTTTGCGAACCGGCGGCGCTTTTTCCGTGGGCTCTCCATAGATACGATCGGTCGTGACGGTGATTCTGTCGCCACGGATTTTGGTATCGTCGGGCGGGTTGTAAAAACCGGCTACGCTGACGGCATCACCCGGCTGCGCGAGGTTCAAATTGTTGAGGCGAATCTCAAACTCAACCGTCTGTGCAAGCTGTGCGGCGACTTGGCGATTGCCCGCTTGAACCATGATCGTGCCGTTGCCGTTGATGCCAACTAAGTTGCCAATGATTCGGTAGGCCGCCAACCCAACGGGCTTCTTGTTCTTTGCGTGTCGGTCATGGGGATGGATACCCGGCGTAAACATATCTTTGCCATGACCGGGAACACCCTTCATGTCGAATGGCTGGAAGATCTCGACTTTATCAATCGGCGCCGCCGAAACTCCGTTGGCGTGAAAGCTGCCGTTGAATCGTACCAACATGCCTCGTTGCAAAAAGGGCATCTTCGCAGACGCGATGAAAGTAAACGCAGCCAAGTTTGTCGGTGGCTGAACCATCACTGCCTTGCCATCGGCACGCTCGATCTGCAGCACACCGTTTTGAAAACCCTTAAGTGTCCCCTTGAACTCGGCAACCTCGTTCGCGTTTGCCGTTGGGGCACCAGCGGGCGGAGCCGCAAAACAGTTGGCAGATACAAAAAACGACAGGCTGGCAGTGGCCAAACAGATGAAGCCAAACGCTGATTTTGTGCGGTTCATAGAGGGCACCTGAGCGAAACAGGGATGTGATCGAAAAGGAAACTACGCTCGTCCGGACAATGGACGGCTAGACTTTGTTAATTGTACGGTTAGCTTGGAAGCAACGTTAGTTTAAACCAATCGGCATGCGTCGTTTTTATCGGGGCATAAATGTCGTGATTTTGGCGATCGCGAGCGTTTAGAACCAAAAAAACCTGACAAGCGATTCCAATTCATCCGCGTCTGAACCCCTTTCCCGATGTCCAAGCCAAACACAAAACCTAGCGACGATACACCGCCCAAGCGAATCACCACACGCACACTGCAGCGTCGTCGTGATTCCGACAAGCGGATTTCGATGCTGACTGCTTACGACTACCCAACCGCATCGATTCTGGACGAAGCCGGTGTTGACATTTTGCTGGTTGGCGACTCCCTGGCGATGGTCGTTCAAGGTCACGAAACAACGTTGCCCGTCACGATGGACCAAATGATTTACCACGCCGAAATGGTGGGCCGGGCCGCCAAACGCGCGATGGTCGTCGTCGACTTGCCTTTTCCCGAAGGCCAACTGAGTTTGGAGCGAACATTGCAAAGCGGCGCTCGTGTTTTAAAGGAAACTCAGTGCCACGCGATCAAGTTGGAAGGCGGTGCCGAACAAGCCAAACGGATTGCCGCCCTGGCCACCGCAGGCATCCCGGTGATGGCGCATGTGGGACTGCGACCTCAGAATGTTCTGGTCGAAGGTGGCTACCGTGTGCAGCGCGACAAAGACGCCCTAGTCAAAGATGCTCTTGCAGCCGAACAGGCCGGTGCGTTCTGCGTCTTGATCGAGTGCGTGCCATCGGAGATCGGTCAAGCCATCAACGATGCCGTCTCGGTGCCCACGATCGGAATTGGCGCCGGTCCACACACGACAGGACAGGTTTTGGTCACAAACGACTTGATCGGCTTGACATCTGGCTACCTACCGAAATTCGTGCGACAGATGTCCGACATTCGATCCGTCATTCGTGATGCCGTCACCGACTATTGCGATTCGGTCGCCGACGGTAGGTTTCCGGGTGAAGAAGAGACGTTTCACTAGGCAATTTTTCCACAGCGTTTTTCCAAACGATTCAGCAGCGACCAGGAACCCGCGATGACCAGCCAAGATATTTCCCCGTTTGATTCCCTCCCGGAGCTTCACCAGGAAGCCGTCAATGCGTTTTGCGAATTAGCCAAAGCCCGAACCCAAGCGGCTGGCAAGTTCAGTGTGTCGTTGTCCGGTGGTTCGACGCCCAAGCGAATTTACGAAATGTTGTCTGAATGCGATTTGCCGTGGAGCCAGATCCACTGGTTTTGGGGCGACGAACGCAACGTGCCACACGATCACCCCGACAGCAATTTCCGCATGGTCAGCGAAGCCCTGTTGGATCGCGTGGCCATCCCGGCCAGTAACGTTCACCCGGTGCCCGTGAACGTCGACAATCCTGCAGCCGCAGCAAACGCTTATGAACAAACCTTGCGCGAGCACTTTTCGGGCGACTCGTTTCCCGCTTGGGACCTAGCATTGCTTGGCATGGGCGACGATGCACATACGGCATCGCTGTTTCCTGAAACGAAAGCGCTTGGCGAATCGGAACGTTGGTTCGTTGAAAACTGGGTCGAAAAATTTGACGGCTATCGTTACACGCTAACGGCACCCGCGATCAACTCGGCCCGCCAAAGCTGGTTCCTGGTGGCCGGTGCCAACAAACGCGACGCATTGGCCAACGTCTTGTCATCGGACAGAAATCCACAGCAATATCCGTCGCAATTGGTTTCACCGTCACGCTGGTTCGTCACCGCCGATGTCGTCTAACGATTTAACGTCGTCGTGAAATTCTTGCTCTCGATGCCAGTCGGGACGGTAGTCGCTGTTGGACGGGTCTGCAATTGGCTGGCCCGTCATCATCAGATAGGCGACCGCAAACAGCAGCAGCGTCAGTGGCAACGTGATGATATGCCCAACAAAGAAAACCGCTGTGCCGACAAGAAATAAAACGATCGCGATAATAGTTATAAAAAGTGCCGTCAGCTGATTGCGGGCTGTGATCTCGCGAGCGATACGTAGCTGGCGCAACAACTCGTTATGAATTTGTCCGTCGTTGAATTCAACCGCGCTATCCATGTTCTGTTCATCACTGGCAATCATGATCGTCGCCCAGAAGTACCAATGTATTGCTGAGTACGCGACACACAACGCAAACGATCCGACAATGCCAACCATGACGGCCAAGTTAAACTGCCCGGCACGATTTGCTGCGAACACCATTGTGGCCACCAATCCTGCGGCCAGAAAGATGCACATCGCCAGCGATACATAGCTTGGTACAAAACGTTGGATCATCTGAATTGGCGTCAACACCTTCTTCAGTGGCGACGGCTCGTCACGTGCCACCGCCAACTGAACACGACAGCTACCCAAGATAGCGACGGGCAATGTGCAAAAGAAAAACAAAGCAAAAAGTGTGTACAGAACGTAAAGGACCATTTTGGAAACAGCAAAAGCCAACAGCAGCGCGATCAAACCAGAAACAACCAATCCCACAAACGCCAACAACAACGAGCTCAATATCAGTGATTTCCAACGCGCCGCGAAAATGGAAAGAGTGACTGACAAAACTTCCTCGATCGGCACCTCCGTGATCACGAGCACTCGTGGCGGGCTGCCAGCAGTAGTGGGCTCGGTATTTTTGGTTTCAGTGTTTTCGGGGTCAGGCGGTTGCGTATTGTCAGCCTCGGCAGCCTCCGATTCCTGCTGGCCCACGCGAAAATTTGTCTCGCAAGCGGGGCACTGAGCCAACCGCCCCCGCGACGAGTCGGGTAACTCCAGCGTTCGCGCACAGTGGGGACAAAGTTGCTGCAAGGTGGACATTTTTCGATTGCTATCGCAAAGGATCGTAGTTGGCTGACACAATAGTCTAAGTTGACGACCGCCGGCGCACACTTGGGCATACGAGATTCGCTTAAGCAACTAGTGCGAAACGAGTTGGATTGGTATCGTTCGACTATAGCCGAAGCTAAAAAATGGCTATCAAAGTCAGTCGCTTCGTCCAAATCACCACCAACCCACACACGCCCACTTTGAACGATGATCTTTCTATCGATTCGATTCTTGGCGGCGATGGGCACATCGCGCAACGGCTAAGCAACTACGAAGTCCGCGAACAGCAATTAACGATGGCCAACGGCGTCGCTCAAGCTCTGGCGACCAATCAGCACTTGATCGCCGAAGCAGGAACCGGAACGGGCAAAAGTTTCGCCTATTTGGTGCCGGCGATCTTGCACGCAACATCCGACTTTCCGCCTACGGCCAGAAAGACATCGGATGAAGAACCACGCAAACCCCGTGTGCTGATTTCCACGCACACAATCAGTCTGCAAGAACAACTAATCAACAAAGACGTCCCGTTTCTAAACAGTGTCATTCCACGCGAGTTTTCTGCTGTCTTGGTCAAAGGCCGCAGTAACTACCTGTCGATCCGGCGGATGGATCGTGCGATCAGCAAAATGACTTCTCTGTTGGGCAGCGATCATCAATACCAACAGATGCGAAAGATCAAACAATGGGCGGGAAAAAGCACTGATGGATCGCGATCGACCTTGCCGCTGCGTCCCGACCCAACCGTCTGGGATGAAGTCGTCAGCGACACGGGCAATTGTCTTGGTCGCAAATGTGCACACAACAAAGATTGCTTTTATTTCAAAGCTAGACGACGTGCGCAAAACGCGCAATTGATGATCGTCAATCACGCCATGTTCTTCAGCGACCTTTCGCTGCGACGGCAAGGCGTTGCATTGTTGCCCGACTACGACGCCGTGATTTTGGACGAGTGCCATACTTTGGAATCCGTTGCCGGCGATCATCTTGGGATTCGCGTCACCAGCGGTCAGTTCGAATATCTGTTTAACAAACTTTATAACGATCAAACGCAGAAAGGTTTGCTAGTCGCCAAAGAATTGCGAGGCTTGCAGCAAGTCGTCGAACGCTGTCGCTTTGCTTCGACGGGGATGTTTGCAGACTTAATGGACTGGTTAGAAAAATCAGCTCCCAAGAACGGACGTGTTCGGCATCCGGACATCGTCCCCAATGAACTGAGCGACACGATGGAAAAACTCGCTCGGGCGCTGCGGCAACAGGCAGATGGCGAAGAAAACGAATCGGATCGCAAAGAGTTTGAATCTGCACACGATCGCCTGCTGGCCTTGTCGGGCGGACTGCGACAATGGTTGGGGCAGGAAATGGAAGACGCTGTGTATTGGATCGAACGCACCGGATCAAGACGTGGGATGGACCGCGTCACCCTGGCTGCGTCACCCATTGATGTCGGAGCGGTACTGCGCCAAGAATTGTTCCAAAGCGACATGATTCGTAGCGTCGTAATGACCAGCGCGACGTTGGCGACAGGCAAAGACGACAAGTTCTCTTTCTATCGATCTCGAATTGGGCTCAGTGGCGGACTATCGATTCGCGTCGGCAGTCCGTTTGATTATCAGAAACAGGCCAAGTTGATCGTCGTTCGCGACATGCCCGATCCGTCAAAGGAACGGGACGCGTTTGAAAAGAAACTACCCGAACAGATCAAGCGTTTTGTTGGACACACCGACGGGCACGCATTCGTTTTGTTTACCAGCTACGGATTGCTGCGCAGTTGCGCCGCGAGCCTGACGTCGTGGCTGGCCGAAAAGGAACTCGAATTGTTTAGCCAAGCGGGAGACCAAAGCCGCACTCAATTGCTTGATGGGTTTCGCAAGAACCCTCGCAGCGTTTTGTTCGGCACAGATAGTTTCTGGCAAGGCGTCGATGTGCCTGGTGACGCGTTGACGAATGTTGTGATTACCAAATTGCCGTTTGCGGTGCCCGACCATCCGCTGTTAGAAGCACGCTTGGATGCGATTCGCGCATCGGGCGGAAACCCTTTTACTGACTACCAGTTGCCAGAAGCCGCCATCAAATTTCGGCAAGGCTTTGGTCGCTTGATCCGTACGCAAACCGACGAAGGCATGGTGGTGGTGCTGGATTCGCGGATCCACTCCAAGCCTTACGGAAGACTATTCTTGAGTTCGCTGCCAGACTTGCCGACTCATTTCGTTTCGACAGTGCCCAAGGGAACGTCGGGACCCAAAGGAGCATCGGGATCGTCGGCTGATTCCAAGCGACGTTCGCGGCGTTGATTTCGCCAATCGCGAAAGATACCCACCAAATAGATGATGCAAACGATCGCCAGCAAACGTGCTGGCCAATCACCAATACGAATATACAAACTGGTGCGACTGTCTTTTAAAGGCGTTGCGATGATCGATCCATTGGTCCCCGTTTCCAATCGCTTAACGATCTGACCACAACTGTCGATCCATGCGGTTGGTCCGTTGTTGGCCGATGACAGAATCGGACGTCTTGCCCCCACCGCCACCAATTGTGCGCATCGCAAGTGATGGTCGATCACGCTGGAATCATCAAACCAACCATCATTGGTCACCGTGACGATGACGTCAGGCAGTTTCTGCTGTGAATGCATTGCTCCCATTTGATTGATCGTCACCCGCTCGACAGCCGTTTCGATGCAGATATTGGGTGCCACCGTTGTTTCGCCAACGACAAATTGCTTGGGCCCTTCGCCTTGGGTCAGCATCGGCAAAATCGATCGAACTCCCGGCAAACTTCCCAGCACGGGAATATATTCGCCGACCAAGACCAAGTGTGTCTTGCCGTACCAATTTTGCATCGACCCATCAGGACCTAAATTGACAATCCCGTTGTACTGATGCGGCAATTGCGAGTATCCGACCACACCACAACCGCCGATCCAATGCGGTGCCTTTCTTGACTGATTGAACGACGCAAATTCGTCTTGGATCATTTTGCGAATACTACAAAAGCGGTCTTGAGATTCGCGAATTCCAAGCTGAAACTCTTCGGCGCTCACTTGGTACTCCGCTGGCGGTATCGCATCAGGTTCTGCGAAAAACCATGGGTTCCCAGCCGACATCATTGACTCTGGCCAGACCACCGCATCGACGGCAACATTCGCTGACTGCAGTGCCCTGACGGTTTCCCTTTCATAGGCGCGAAAAATGTCTACTTCGCGTTGCGGATTGTGAACATACTCGACCACTTCGGCACGCTGTATCAATGCGAAGGTCGCCAGTGGCGAATCGGTATCGGAGACCGAGGTTTGTCCGACACGATGGAACCCGTACGCAATCGTCGCGGCCATCAACACACCGGCAACCGCAACCGCGGGCAAAACCGAATGGCGTCCTTGTTTGTCTTGCCAGAATTTCAAGGCACAGAAAACCGCCACGTTCACCGTGACCAAGACAAAACTGATGCCGTAAGTGCCAAACAAGTCCGCAATTTGAATCATCACGGGCACGTCCGCCATCGTGTGTCCCAACATCGCCGCTGAAATACCGGTTATGAAATAGTTTCGAACGCACTCCAAGCCCACCCAAGTGACCGGCGCCGCAATCCAAATCGGTATAGAACGACCAGCGCGAATTGGATTGATCATCCGCCTGCAAACTGACACGAACAGCAAGTTGTAAACGCTCAAATAGGCCGCCAGCGCGACCCACGCCGGGTAGATTGCCCAATGAGCGTGACGTAATCCTTGCAGGGAAATCAACCAATACAAAAACGCACACAGCCAAACAACGACATAGCTGCGTCGCGTCAAAGGCTGCTGAACGTCAATCAACATCAGCCAAGGTACCAAAGCGACAAACGCTACCAGCCACAGACAAAGCGGCGGCTGAGAAACCCACATCAGCGATGCAGCAACGCCAGAAAGTGCCGCGACCCGATTCGAGTTGATTTGATTTACGATTCCATTCATCAGCGTATCTTACAAATTCAGCCTGATCGTGTCTTCAGAGAACCCAATGCAGTTGTGATGGCGATATCGAACGTCAGGCGGATCAAAATCAAAATCATAACGAGCACCGAAAACACCACTGTGTCGCCCAGTTTTCCCTCCCAAACGCGTTCGAAACCAAATCGCAGCGAACGTTCTTTCACGATCTCGAATTCATAGCCTTTCGCCTCAAGCTTGTCGGCCGACACCTGAACGCTGCAAACCGGATCGTCATCGAATCCGTCATCTTCGATCAGCGAGATCTGCTGAACCTTGTCGCCCGGAATATCACCGGCGAGTGAAAACTCCAATCCGCCGGCCGCCGATTGATTGGGGATAGGACCCAAAGTGTAGGTCGCGCCATTGAATATCCAGAATCCTGGCCTGTCGCACTGGACTTTCAGTTTGTAGTCGGGCAAGTGATCATCACGAAACGGAATTTTGGGATCATGAATTTCAGGCGCATCACCTACATAGCGCATCGAAATCGATTTGACTTTTTCGCTATTCACATGCGCTGCCAACACAACCACGGCCGCAATGCTGCACAAACCCGTCGCCACACCCGCAAGAATCCAAGTTCGATATCGCGTCCAAACGCTTTGTTTGCTTGGCACCCCCGCAACTTTTTCGGCTTCTGACATCGAATCAATCCTGCGTTTGGGTTACCAGACCATCGTTCAAAATCAAGGTACGATCAGCCAACGCTTCAGCTTCTTCTTTGCTGTGAGTGACGTGTAAAGTTGTTACGCCTGTGTTTTTTTGCACACTACGTAATAGTTCGTGCATCTCTCCGCGCGTATCTTCGTCCAACGCGCTAAGTGGTTCGTCCAGTAGCAGAACACGAGGTTCAAACGAGAGCGCACGTCCCAATGCGATCCGCTGCGCTTCGCCACCACTTAATCCCGTGATGCTGCGTTTGAGTAAGTGGTCGATCCCCAAAGTATTGGCAAGTTCTTTCGTTCGCGCCGAGACCCGACTGGCTGTTTGCTTTCTTAGTCGCAATGCGAACTCGAGATGCTGGCGAACAGACATGGTTGGAAATAACGCCAGATCCTGAGGCACGTATCCGACTTGGCGGTCGCCTGGATTCCAACTGGTCACATCAGTTCCATCGATCAGGATTTTTCCAGACTTTGGTTTTCGCAAACCGCAAATGCACTCCAAAATCGTTGTTTTGCCGCGGCCAGTTCGACCCATCATCACCGCATACTGGCCGTCGGCGATTTGGAACGAAAGATCTGTGAGTGAAAATTCGCCCGCGCTGATCGAGATGTTTTGTAATTCGATCATGTTGTCGAAACTCCCGTTCCGAACACTCGCAGCAACAACAACACAACAACGGCCATCGCCACCATCATCAATGAAACGGCAACCGCAGCATCCAATTGCCCAACGCTTAATTCCAAAAAGACGGTCGTCGAAAGCACTTCCGTTCGCATTCGGGTTGCCCCCGCGAAAACCAGAATGGGTCCGAATTCCCCAAGGGCGCGGGCCCAAGCGATCGTGAACGCGGCGATCATTCCACGTGATGCTTGCGGTAACGTGATTTCCATGAACGCTTGGGCACGGGTGCAGCCCAACGTTCGGGCGACGTCTTCGGGACGTGAATCAATTTGGTCAAATGCGACTCGCATGGTTCGCACGGCGAATGCACAGGCGACGGCGAACTGCGCAAGAACGACCGCTGGCCAACGATACGTAACGGGAAAACCAACACGATCACGCAATGCCTCTTCCAATTCCCATCCATTGATTGGCAAGTGGAATAAAATCAGCAAGCTGAGGCCAACGACCAATGGCGGCAACACAATCGGGATATCGACCATTGTGTCGACCAACCAACGTCCGGGGAATTTGCAGCGAGAAAGTAAATAACCCAGGGGAACCGCGACCCACAGCGACAGGATCGCTGCCATCGTGCAAGAAATCAGTGTCAAACGAAATGCGGCGCGGATTTCCGGTCGCATCAATGCGGCTTTGAATTCGGCAACCGACGTGAACATCATGTCGGCGGCCAGCAGCAACACGATCAACAAAATGAAGCACGCGGAAATTCCACCGGTGATCAAAAAGAACGGCGTGTCGGATCGTTGACGGTGCAACAGCGTGGTTTGTGACGAGCGATTGGCTGAATCGGTGGGGGCAGTGTCAGACAATGAAATCTAAGTGGTTGAAAATCGCAGCGTTGAGTGAAAAGCATTTGCGACCGCTCCGCGCGTCGGGTTACGAAAAACGGGTCTGCCATTCTACTGTGCTTTCCAACGGAATCCTTTGGTGGCGAAGATGTTTTGTGATTTGGCCGAATTGATCTGATCAAATAAGCGGCCTGCTGTTTCAGGGTACTTGGAATCTTTGGCGACTGCCCATGGTTGGGTGGCGACGCTGCACGGCAAACCTTGGATTTGGACTGCATCAAGCTTATCGCCAGATCCAGCCGCATTGCTTAAATAAACAACCGCTGCATCAAGCGAACGCGTCAGCATTTGATTGACCAACATGTCACCGGTTGGCGTTTGCACCGTCACGTTTTCCATCACCTCTTTTTGCACGCCGCCTTCTTTGAAAGTAATTTGCGTGATCCAGCCCATCGCGCATTGTTTTTCGTGACCAATTCCGACCCTTAATCCCGGCTTGGTTAGGTCTCGCAGAGAAGCGATTTCATGTGGGTTGCCTTTTTCGACCAAAATCACCAGCTCGTTTTCGGACACCGGCACGGGATCGGGAAACAAATCGTTGACTTGATCCATGAACTCGGTGTCACAGGCAAAGTAGGCATCGGGAGTTTGCCCGGCTTTGATTTGTGCGACCAAAATGCCACAACCGTCGTAGTTGTAGCTGACCCGAATCCCTTCGCGCCGTTCGAAATCGGCAATCGTTTTTTCGATCGCAGGCCGCAACATGCTGCCAGCAAAAACCGACAGCTCGGGAACGTCGCTCCATTGGTCGCCACCTGAAACGCGGAAGCCGAATTCTTTGTAACGCTTCAAACCGCGATCGGCGGACGATAGGTATCGGGCAAAGTGCAATGCGTTCTGCGGCAGTTTGGTTCCTTTGATGACGCCGACAGCAATTTCGGATTTCCCCTTCGCCAGCTCGGGGACTTCGACGTATTCCAGTTCTGGGTAGGTGTGCAGTACGGCGTCGTAAACGATTCCGGCGTCGGCCGATCCAAGCTTGATGTCGTTGGCGACTTCAGTGACCGTGCCGCGATACGAAATGGTAGCTTTGTCCAGCGAATCCCAAGCATCGATTTCGCTCAAGATTCGCTTGGTGACTTTGCCGACTGCTGCACCGTCATAATTGGCTTGGACCAATCGTACATCGTCGCGCAACAGGTCCGACAACGCTTGAATGTTTTTTGGGTTACCTTTCTTGACCGCGATCACGGCTTGCTGTCGACCGATGGGCAAGATTTCGTCGATCAAGCCTTTTTCTTTTGCTCGTGTCAGATAGCTGTCATCAGCGGGCAAATACAAATCGCCGGTCTTGCTGACTTCGATTTGCGACAGCAAGCCTTGCGAGTTGCCGTAGTTAATGTCGACCGTGCGGCCGAACTCGGCTACGTAGTCCGCGCGGATCGCTTCCACGACGGCTTGGTTGCTGGCCGCGCAGAAGAACATGATCGATTCGGACTTCAATGGCGAACTGCGATCGTCGCGAAACAGCGAAAACGCGAGCCCGACAAAAAGCACAACGGAACCGACAAGGATCAGAGCAATACGGTTCATATTCGTAGGCGGCTACTTTCCGGGTGGGATCGTCAACAACACGGGTTTGCCGCCGCGTTGTTGTAAGGCGGGTTTGTCAGGTGGAGCCTCGCCGTCGGCGCCAAATAGCTCCCGATCCCAGTCGGTCGCGATCAACAAATCGAAACCTGGGTTTCTTTCTTTGACTTGGCAGGAACAGGCGCCGCTTAAAAAAACGGTTAGGTCTTCGATCAAGTTTACACTCAAGTCGTCTGCGGGAATAACCTCTAGAGCTCGACCGCGTCCAAATACGGGAACTAACAACGGTTGGCCTTCAGAAAACGCGTCCGCTTGGATTCCAGAAAGCAGTTTGACCAGGAAAGCCTCTTTTGGATCGGACGGGTCGATTTCCAGCAAACTGAATTGCAGCAGCAGCGGCACATCGGAAAACAACTCCGATCCTGGTAACCCAATTCCCTCTGGGAGTTCGATTTTTTTGCCCAAAACATCGAAGTGTGCGGTCAGTTTTTTTCGCGCTGCGGCGTTCTTTTTTTCGTCGGACGATTTGATCATCAACCAAACAACCGAATCTCCCTTGAGCAGTCGATGGCTGAGCTCTGTTCGTGCGGGTGATTGATCTAGATGCAGCTTGGGAAGCTCGCTGACCGGGCCGCTCCAAACGTTCACTTGGTGGCCGTTGGCGATTTTGCAGCGAACGATGCAAGCGGTGTTTAATGATTCAGTTGTTGATACCGCAGAGCGAATGACTTGGATGTGGGCTGTCTCGGTGAAACGATCGAGTATTTTTTGCTCTTGGGCTGAAAGCTTGATCGATTCGGGCACGACGACTTGGCAGACATCCGGCCGCCATCGCTCCAGCGCATAGCGAAACACGGGAATGTTGCAGGCATGCGCTGTCGTGACAAACAACAGGCACAAGACGGGAGCCAGGAGACGTTTCATGTTTCGTTTTTGGTCACTCTCTTTACTCGCCAAAGCAGACAACCGTTCCGTCCAGCGTTGACAGGAATAATTTGCCGTTGGCTCCGGACAAACCGTCCCAAGCTGGCAAGGATTCCAAATCAACTTGGTTTTCGATTTCGCCGGTGTCTGTATTGACGCTCAACAACTGAGCCCCTTGATCGCCGTTGAGTGCTACGTCCTGCTTGTCGAGCAGCTTTTGAACTTCGGGATCGCTCTCGCTTAACTTTGCGAACGTTTCTTCTTCGTCGATGATGTCTGGTGGACCCGCGATGAACAAGTTCTTTCCGCCCAACACCATGGCACGTACGTAAATCGGAACATCTTGTGTCCACTTGGGGTCAACAAGGGTGTTTCCTTGGTTGTTGTTCTTGTTGGAGCCCTTCTTTTTCTTGGCTGTGAATTTCAATGCTTTGCCGAACTTGCCGTCGGCCAACTCGGCTCCTTCGACGGTGCCGTTATGCCGTTTTAACGAATGATCGCGAGCTGATCCGTCGTCGAAACTGACGGCCAAAACAGCGTCGGCTGAAATTTCACTTCCGTTGTCATAACGCTTTGCGATTTGCTCTGGCGTGGCGGCCGCGAAATACAAACGGACTTCGTCGACGATTCCGGTTAACTGCAACGGCGACTTGTAATTACCGACACCGGATTGCATGTCTGCTCCGACTTCCATTGCCTGAACGGGATCCGTTTTCAAAAGCGATGTCGCTGTCTCGGTGCCGACCGGTTCGCCATCGACGTACAACGTCATCGTTTTGTCTTCGTTCAAAACACCCGCGACATGATGCCAGCCCCCGACGATTCGTTTTTTGCCTTTGATCGTTTTCAAATCCCCTCCGGCGCGAACATGAAACGTCGGTCGGCCGCCTTCGACGGTTAACGCGAACCCTTCGGAGGGTCCACCGCGTGCAGCGATCACGCCTTGTGATTTCGTCGTCGTCACCCAAGCTTCCAGAGTGATCGGTTTGCCTTTGGGATTCAGACCCGGTACTTTCGGAAAACTGACGTAGCTTGCCGGTGGCGCGCCTCCCTTTTTCTTTCCGAAACTTTCGGGAATTTCCGGCGGATTCGGTTCGGCGGCAAACAGTTGATGCTCCAGCGTCGTCGTCCAACGCAAGTACTCTGGCTTGCGACCGTATCCATAAACGTAGCCGTTGCCGTTGACCAACAATCTGCCCGAGGGGGCAAAACGACCGGCCTGATAGTAGCCGCCATGTCCGCCCGCGAAACTCTGCCCCATCACCCAATACGATCGGTGAAACCAAGTCTCATCCAGAAAACCCATCGGGGCAAAAATATGTGCGTCGTCGCCGCGTTGCTTGGACGCTTGCTTGGCGAAGTCGCCAGAGTTGGGTCCGATCTCTAAACGGTTGCCTTGCAAGTCAAACTTTTGCGATTTCATGAATACATGTTTGCCATCGCAAGAAAGAATGTCGGGCAGGCCCACTGGCATCTGCAAGATTTGAAGTTTTTCTTGCAAATTGTTACCGGTTTCCGGGTTGGTTTCGTCCATGATCGTTTCGGACAGTTTCTTTCCGGTCGCCAAATCCAATCGCATTAAACGCAAACCACCGTCCAAGAAATTGGATCGGCCGGCAACACAAAACACAATGTCGTCATGAATCAGCACGCTACCGTGAACCGGCCATAGCGATTCAAGTTGTTCGTAAGCCATCGTGCGGCGGTCCATTGGTGCCGCCCGGTATCGCCAAGCCAATTTGCCATCGGTGGTCAGCGAATAGACCCAACCGTCCGTCGCACCAAACACGATTCGTCCGCGATAAACTGTCGGCGGCGAATCGATACGAGCGCCTGCGGTGTACGTCCATTTGGTTTGCCCGGTCGTTTCGTCCAAAGCGTGCAAAGTGTGGGCGTCGACTTGGGCAACATAAACGTTTCCATCGGCGATCACAGGCGAAGTCACGCGGCCGCCGATGTTGGCTGTCCACTTGGTTTTGATCTTTGATTTAACCGGTTTGGTCGTCGTGCCACTGCGTTTGGAATCGTGCCGGTAGGTTGGCCAGTCGTCGGAGTCGATCGGTGCGGCATTGGCCAAAGGTTGGTCAAACGATGGGCCTTTCTCCAATCGCCCCGCCTCGGGAACTTCGGCGGGAATCGGACGTGTTGGCGAAAGGGGTGCCAGCGAATTGAATCCGAACAATTTCGCTTCGGGATAGCAAGCACAGTTGTGCGGGGGTGCATAAGTCAGCCCGTTGCACGGCATCACACCGTACAGGCACCCACCGCGAACCCAGTGATGAATGTCCCAATCCTCTTTTTCGGGATCCACAAACTCGATGCCCGTGCGCGATGGCATCAAGAAATTCTTGGTGCCTTTGGCGATGTAGCAGCGGTGGTGAAACCAGTATGTCTCCACATTCGGCGCGAACTCTTTTTTTACTTCGCCCGTTCGCGGGTCGCGGCCTCGGTAGACGCCCGAGTCTTTTCCCGAAGTCAGCGGGGCGAGCCACACGAGTCCTTTCATGACCATCAAGTCTTGTGGACTCTGGTACCCGCTATTGGGAAATTCGCTGTTCCAAAGTTCCTCGCCGCTCTTGGCATCGAAACTCTGCATCTTTCCGTCGCCGCCAGCGTACAAAATGACGTCGTCGTGCACGACCAAACGCGGACCGAAGTTAAACGTGAACGATTTTCGTCGTGTGACCGACTCGCTTTCCCATGCGACCTTGCCGGTTCGTTGATTCAAGCTGACGACTTTTTCGCCATCGTGGAACACCACGTTGTCTTCGTCGGCGGCCAGCGTCAACGGCGAAACGCGAGTCTTCTGGGCCCAAAGCTGCTCGCCACTGGCAATGTCATAGGCCATCACGATACGCGGTTCTTCATCCCAAAAGAAATCGGTGCGACTACGCGCCTGGTCGCCAACCCTACCGTGCAGCGGCGCGTAGTCCTGTAGTTCGGCTTTGCCTTTGCGGACAACAACAAACAGTGTGTCGTCTTTGGCAATGATCTCTTCGGTCGCATCGCTGCCTTGGTAAGTTCGCAGTGTCTCGCCAGTCGCGGGATCCAGTGCCGTCAGCGGTGCGTTGAAACCCAACGTCACAAATACATTTTTGTCGTCACTTACCAAACGACGCGACAGTTGCGTTGGTCCGCTTTTCAATGGCCACAAGTGACTTTGCCAATTCGGAATGTCTCGTTTCCAAAGCACGCTGCCGTTGAAAGCATCGCGAGCAATGATTTTCCACTTCGGTGGCAACTGGATCGAAATCCGACTGCCTTCGTCCATGATGTAAAACATTTTGCCACCCGTGCTAACCAGCGCGCTCATGCTGGCCATACGATCGTGGTGTCGCGACCAACGAGGGCTACCAACCCACTGCAAGTGGCGAGGCGGCGCGACGACGTCGTCGTCCGCGACTGAGTTGCCGGTCGCGTCATGCAAATAGTGTGACCATTCGTCGATGTTGTCTGGTCGTGGCTTGATTGTTTTTTTCCAGTCGTCGCCTTCTTTGACCAATGCGACTCCGTTGGGAACCAACACCCGCAGGACTTCGTCCATCGAGATGTCGCCCAAGTCTTCGGTGACCAACAAGTTCACCAAGTTGTCAACGTAAGGAAGCTGGTCGCCGTCAAGCCGATCAATGCTCACTTCTCCGTAAGCTTTGGTTCGTTGAATGGTTTTGCGTGCGTTCGCCACCGATTCGGCATCGCGAACGAGCCCGTGAACCTGGATGGTTGGTGATTTTCCGATCGCCGCAGCCAGTTCGCCATCGCCTGCACCCAAATGGACAACAAACCCACCGGTAATACCCGATTCGGTCAAAATCTGTGCAGCGTCGCTTTGCGTATCGGCACGACTACTCTGCGTATCGGCACGACTAACTGTGGTGGCGAAAAATCCAATCAAGCAAAAAATGACTGCAAAACGGAAGCATGGGCGGGGCATAAGAATGGATCCAACAGAGCAGGATAGGTGGGAGAGGCTATTGTAACAGCTTCGATGTTGTGTCGGCGAAACGCCGTCACCTGTTTGTAGTGTGTTTGATTTAACGTGTTTTGCGTTGATTTTGCGAGACTTAGAGAGACGGCATCGGTTTATTTCAATGCTTGGACAGCTTAAAACTACTGCACGCTGACCGTTTCTTGCCGTTTGGGAATACGTCTTTTATGAAAAAGCTCTCTCTTTTCATTGTCGTTTTATTGGTCGTTTCAGCGACTGTAGCGACCTATTTCTCGGTTGCCCAACCACCCAGCGCGGGCGGACCAGCCGAGTCCCAGGATACCGAGCTTTTGAAGCAGTTCGATGCTGACGAAAACGGTTGGTTGAACCAAGCTGAACGAAAACCAGCACGCGTGGCTGCCAAACGCGCAGCCACAAAAAGCACTCGACGTAGGCGCGGTGGTCCTCCTGGTAGCAGCCCGCCCGAACCGGGATCGCCCGGACCCAAAGTGGCCCCGGCGGATGTCGCCAACTATCCAAGCGAATCACTTTACGACACAAGCGTCATGCGAACGCTCTTTCTGACTTTTGAAAATGAAGATTGGGAAAAAGAGCTCGAAGACTTTCACGGAACCGATGTCGATGTTCCAGCTACTTTGATGGTCGATGGAAAAACCTATCCGAACGTGGGCGTGCGTTTTCGTGGACAGTCGTCGTACAAACACATTTCCAGTGGCAGCAAACGTTCGTTCAACGTATCGCTTGATTTGGCTGACGAAAAGCAACGTCTGTACGGTTACAAGTCGCTGAACTTGTTGAATAGCCATGGTGACCCGTCAATGATGAGCACCGTTGTTTATTCTCACATCGCCCGCGACTACATTCCCGCGCCCAAAGCGAACTTTGTCCATGTGGTCGTCAACGGCAGAAGTTGGGGAGCGTACGTGAATGCTCAACAGTTTGACAAAACGTTTCTTAAGGAGAATTTCGAAAGCTCCAAAGGGACCAGATGGAAAGTCGCTGGAACGCCTTGGGCCGACGGCGGACTTCGCTATCTCGGTGACGATCTGACCGAATACAAAAGTCGCTTCGAGATGAAATCCAACGATGGAAAAAAAGCATGGACCGCACTGGTACAGCTTTGTCAGACGCTCCAAGAAACGCCATTAGATCAACTGGAATCTGCGCTCGATCCGATTCTGGATATTGATGGGGCTTTGAAATTCTTGGCGCTCGACAACGCCTTGGTCAACAGTGATGGCTATTGGACGCGAGCTAGTGATTACAGTTTGTTTAGAGATCGCGATGGTAAATTTCATCTCGTGCCACACGACATGAACGAGGCGTTCGCGATTCACTCGCATAGCGGTGGGCCCGGCGGCGGTGGACCTCCTGGCGATGGCGGGCCACCTCGTGGACGCGGCGGGCCTCCCGGCGGTTTTCGTGGAGGGCCTCCCGGAGGACCTGGTGGGGCAGGCGGTAGGCCAAACCATGGCAGTATCGATTTGGATCCGTTGATCGGACTCGATAGCGAGCGTATGGCGTTGCGAAGTCGTTTGTTGGCAATCCCAAAATTGCGTGAACGCTACATGCAATACGTTCATCAGATCGCCGATGAATCGCTTGACTGGGAAAAGCTGGGGCCCGTCGTCAATGGTTATCGTGACTTGATCGATCCGCTGGTCAAAAAAGACACTCGGAAACTGGTTTCGTACGAGGCCTTTGCCACAGTGACTCGATCGGGACTAGAGGGCGACGAGCCTTCGCTGCAAAAATTTGCCGTCCAGCGCAGCAAGTTTCTGAAAACAAAAAAATAGCGGTCGCAACTCCAGCCAACTTCGTGGTGCCCTGTGAATTGGGTGGGTGCCGCGAATTTTGGTCTTGGTTTATAACTGTTTGTCTTGAACCCTTTCCCAAGACATCAGTCAACCGAGACCGCAGAAATGCCCCGAGTTAAAGCCTTCCGCGCCGTACGGCCGCAAGTTGAGAATGCCGCCAAGGTTGCGAGCGTTCCCTATGACGTCGTCAATCGCAATGAAGCCGCCGCATTGGCCGACGGTGTCCCCGAATCGTTTCTGCATGTCGTTCGTCCCGACATCGATCTACCCGAAGGCACCAATCCGTATGCCGACGAAATCTACGCCAAAGCTGCCGAAAATTTGCAGCAGTTCCTGAGCGACAAAGTTCTGCATCAAGACGATTCCGAAAGCATCTTTTTGTATCGTCAAATCATGAACGGCATCCCACAAGTTGGCGTTGTGTGTTGCTGTCACGTCGAAGACTACGAAAACAATCTGATTCTGAAACACGAGTTTACGCGGCCCGCCAAAGAAGACGACCGCACGCGACACGTGATGACATTGAACGCGCACGCGGGCCCAGTCTTTTTGACTTATCGTGACGACGCTTCGGTCAATGCACTTGTCGATGAGGCGATCAAGTCCGATCCGCTTTACGATTTTACCGCACCCGATGGCGTACAACACACGGTTTGGAAAATCGATGGCTTTGCCGGTTACGTCGACGCACTCACCGATGTGCCTGCGTTTTACGTCGCCGACGGACACCATCGCGCCGCAAGCGCATGGCGCGCCGGCACGGCACGAAAAGAAAAGAACCCAGGACATACCGGCGACGAAGAATACAACTGGTTCTTGACGGTTCTGTTTCCCTCAAGCCAACTGAACATTTTGGCGTACAACCGAATCATCAAAGATTTAAACGGGATGTCCCCCGAAGACATCCGTAGCAAACTGGCCGAAGTCGGCACGTTAGAACCAACCGACAACCCTGTTCCGGAAAAATCAGGCTCGTTCTGTGTTTACTTGGATGGTGCATGGTCCAAGCTAACGATTGACTCTGATTCCATCGACCAAAATGATGCGATCAATTGTTTGGACGTGGCGATCCTGGAACAGCGCGTGATCAAACCCATTTTTGGCATCGACGATGTGCGCACCGATCCACGGATTGATTTCGTCGGTGGCATCCGCGGCACCAAAGAACTAGAAGACCGCGTGAATTCAGGCCAATGGGCGTTCGCCGTATCGATGTTCCCCACGTCGATCGACCAATTGATGGCCGTGTCCGACGCGGGCGAAGTCATGCCGCCGAAAAGCACATGGTTCGAGCCCAAGTTGCGAAGCGGTTTGTTAACCCACCTGTTGGATTAAGGCAAACCGCACACTTGCAGTGGCTAATTTGGATCTGCGGATTGGAATCGGTTGATACACAGACCTTTGGTGCTCTCTGTTAGAAAGTAGATCTCTCCGTTTTGGTCTTCACCGAATGCCAACACGGGTGCCGTTTGTGGCGTGGCTTCTTCATTTCGTGTTGCTTTGCCTGTTGCCCTGTCATAAGTCAGCGCCCAGATTCGACCGGTCACATAGTCCGCGTACAAGTACTTGCCTACTAATTCGGGGACTTTGTTGCCGTAGTACATACGGCCGCCGGTGATCGATTTTCCGATTCGGTGATCGTACTCCCAAACGGGATCGATCGGGGCACTGACACCTTTGACATCCGCGCGATTTCCAAACGAGTGGTTGCCTTCGCGTCCGGCCCAACCGTAGTTGCCGCCTTTGCGTATCACGTTGACTTCTTCCCAAAGCTCTTGGCCGACGTCTCCCAACCAGAGATCACTGGTTTTCTTGTCGAAACTGATACGCCATGGATTGCGAACACCATGGGCATAAATCTCTGGCTTTGCGCCCTGCACGTTTAAAAACGGATTGTCACTGGGAACCGAGTAGGATTTGCCATCGGTTCCATTATCAACATCGATTCGCAAAACCGAACCGAGCAAATTGGATAGATCTTGCCCACTGGCCAAGGGATCATTTCGGTCACCGCCGTCTCCCACACCGATGTACAAAAAACCGTCGGGACCAAATTCGATGCTCCCACCATTGTGATTTTTGTACGGCTGCGAAAACTCCAGAATGACCTTTTCTGATTCAGGATCAGCTTGGTTGGGTGAGTCTTTGGGAATTGTGAATCGCGAAATGACGGATTTTTTGTCATCGGGCGATGAATAATAAACGTAGAAATAGCCGTTGGTGGTGAAGTCTGGATGCATCGCTAAACCAAGCAACCCTTGTTCGTTCGCCCCGGGTTTCTTCCAATCCTTGGCAGCTTCTCGCAAGTCCAGCACCATGTGCGACTTGGTCACGTCGGGTTTGTTTTCAAAGCACCAGATGCCGCCTTGTTGTGAGATCGCAAATAGGCGACTGTCGCCTTTGGCATACGTCAACTCGATCATTCGCATGGCACGCACGCGACCATTTTCGTTTATCGCCTCCCATTGGTCCCACTTCAAATTTGGAAACGCCTTTTCCGTTTTCAAATTCAGTTTGCCATCGATCGGTTGTGCAACGGATCCGTCGTCGCCGATCTCTCGCAATTTGATGTTGCGATATGACACTTCGTCGTTGTGGTCTTGCAGACAAATGTGTCCTGAACCGGCCGCGCCGAAACCTTCGTACTTGGCAAATTTACTTTTTGAGACGCGCTTCTTCCAATTGCCATCGCCGATTTTGAATCGGTAGTACAGCACGCCGTTAAGGCAAACTTCGCTTTGCTGCGGCGCGATCCGGATGTACAGTTCGTTCCATTGGCCAGCTGGTCGAGTCGAATCGGGGGTCGCTTTGTTTTGAACCCAGCGAGGGGCAGCGGGTTGATACAACTGATAGAGCCAGCCCGCCAATTGGGGATCGTGTCCGTCCACGTTGTCTTGGACTTGGATTTCTGGACCACTGCGCCACGGCGGCCCGTCGCCTTCGACCACATGGAACATCACGCCGCTGTTTCCGCCTTTGCTGATTTTGTATTCCAGCGAGAGTTCAAACGCGCCGTACTTCTTGTTGGTGATGATGTCGCCCGCACCTTTGCTGGTACGAACAATCGCTCCATCAACGACTTTCCAACCATCAGAGACTTTGTCTTTTTTGTAGTTACGCCAGCCGTCTGATGTTTTGCCATCAAATAGCAATTGCCAACCGCTTTTCTTTTCGGAATCGGAAAGGGTGTTTGCGGGTAGTTCCGCTTGCACAGTTGTGTGCATTGCCAAGCAAATCAAACCAACAGTCACCAAACGAAAGCAAGACTTCATTTCTGGAGCACCAAACGGGAAACGAATTTCAAAGAGCCCAGTGACAAAGGTCTCGGAAAAACTTCTGGGCCGGACCTAAGAATTATTGTTTACCCCCCCGCCAATCACAACTCAACGAT
>CAZZDZ010000016.1:6986-11249 GCA_964652675.1 uncultured Pirellulaceae bacterium | reverse complement strand
CTGGGCCGGACCTAAGAATTATTGTTTACCCCCCCGCCAATCACAACTCAACGATAGAGGCAATTCTGGCCTTCCTAACACGAGCTAGCGGCACAACAAGCAAGCCGTGTGATTGTTTCTGTTGTTTTTCGGTATTTGGGGGAACCAACTTTTTCGATGAATGTGCGAGGAATTTGGATTTGAATCAGTTCTTTCGAAGCTGCTTAAGGGTTTAAGAAGCAGGTGGGGGTTCAATGAAGATTAGTTTCGCCGTGCCTGATGTAGATGTGATTGAGGATCGATGTTCGAGGAAAACGAAGAATACCCGTGGCTTTTAGGACGGGTCCCCAACGGATTTTGGGATGCAAGAGAAAACCGCGTGCGCTACATGGATTGGCTCGCGAAGCGTTACAACTTCAAAAATCCAGAGGACTGGTACGCAGTAAGCAAAAGCTATTTTAAGAACAATCGCGGCGGTGGTCTTCTGACGACTAAGTATCAAGACTCGTTGTGCGCTGCGCTCAAGGACTATTATCCCGAGTTTGAATGGTTGCCTTGGAAGTTCCGTAGAACTCGGAACAAGTTCTGGTCTTCTGCGGATAACCGACGCCAATACATGATTTGGCTCGAAGGAGAGCTGGGGATAACAGAGATCGATCAGTGGTATCGCGTCACGAAGCAAACATTCAAAAAACACCATGGTGCTGGTTTACTTTATGGTTGCTACGGTGACTCCGTGCTTGCAGCAGTTCGCGAGCATCATCCGGATCATCCGTGGCATCCTTGGCTGTTCAATGAATCGCCTCATCGATTTTGGCATGAAGCTACGAACCGACGTGCTTACATGTCATGGCTTGGTGAAAAGCTGGGCTACAAAAGTCCTGAAGATTGGCATGCCATCACCACAAAGGACTTTCATGAAAACAAAGGGGCGGGTTTCCTGTCTATCTGCTACGGCGACTCGCCACAGAAAGCTGTGCGAGAATATCTGCCAGATTTGCCCGAAGCACCTTGGCTGTTCTCATCCGTTCCGCAGCATTATTGGCACGATGCCGAAAATCGCATGAGCTACCTGAAATGGCTGGGAGAAAAACTTGGATTTCGAACTTCATCAGACTGGTTTCGCTTGTCGTCCGCCGACTTTCACAAAAAACGCGGACGTGGGCTGTTAGATTTTTATACCAGTCGAGCGATCGGAAAAGCGATCGCCGAAGCTCTCCGCGAAAACGGAAATCACAAAATCGTCGTCTGGCCAATCATTCAACTGATTGAATGCTCATCGACCAGTAAAGATACACAAAAACTTTTCCTGGCTCTCAGCACGTAGCGATTCAGTACACAACTCAGATTTCGCGCTACAGAGGACGCACAACCGAAGTGCTACGGTAATAATCCAACAGCGTTTCGATCGATAAAACGCCCCCGCCCATACCGCTTTTGTTGACGCCACCGTAGGGCACGCCTTGGGCAAACACATTGTGGGCGTTGATCCAACTGTTGCCTGCCACCATGGATTCGGCGACACGATTGGCTCGATCATTGTCGTTGGTCCAAACACTATTGGCCAAACCGTATTGCGTGTCGTTGGCCATCGCGACCGCTTCGTCTTCGGTTTCAAACTTGGTGACGTAAGCAACCGGTCCAAAGATTTCTTCCCTCGCAGCAATGTTGTCCAGTGAACCGGCGAGCAATGCAGGATTGACGTAGTTGCCATTGAAACCATCCACCGTAGCAGGACCTCCACCAACAAGACACTCCGCGCCTTCTGCCTTGCCCTTGTCTTGATACCCCAGAACCCGTTCGCATTGCTTCGGATTAACAACCGGACCCATTTGGCTGTTGGGATCCAGTGGATGACCGATCTTTACCTCTTTCATCAGCTCTTTGCAGTAGCCGACGAACTCGTCGTAAATATCTTTGTGAACAAGCCATCGAGTTGCGTCGCAGCACACTTGGCCAGCGTGAAACGTGATAGCGCCAACGAGCGCCTCTGCGGTTGCTTTGACATCGACGTCATCAAACACAACTGCGGCGCCCTTGCCGCCCAGTTCCAACTTCACCGGAACAAGGTTACGACCACAAGATTCACCCACAATTTGTCCGACTTCTGGCGAACCGGTGAACGACATTCGCTTAATTTGACTGTTGTTTGACAAAGCCGCGCCGGCAGTGGCACCGCGACCAGTGACGACGTTGATCACACCATCAGGAACGCCGATTTCTTTGGCTAGCTGCGCCAAATAGATGGCAGACAGCGACGTGTCTTCGGCAGGCTTGATCACGACCGTGTTCCCAGCGGCAAGCGCCGGAGAAATTCCCCAACCAATCAAAAGAAACGGAAAGTTCCACGGAAAAATAAACGCACAAGCACCCCAAGGCTGTTTGACCGTCCAAGCTTCATGCCCAGGCGCATCCAATTTCGTTCGCTTTTCGACATTGTCGCTAAGTCCAACAAAGTAACGCAGTGTGTCCACAAAGTTCTGAACATCACCAGCCGCTTGTGCCTCAATCTTGCCCGCGTCGAGGGCCTCGATTTGCGCGATGATCGGTTTGTGTTTCTCGACTGCATCAGCAAGTTTCAACAGAATGCTGCTGCGTTCTTTCTGGGGCAGTGCTGCCCAAGCGGGAAAGGCTGCATTGGCAATCTCCACGGCACGATCAACTTCTGCGGCATCCAAGTCGTGGATGTCAGCAATCTTCTCACCCGAACCAGGATCAATGGTCGAAATCAAATTGTTTGATGCATTGGTGAAATTCTTGCCACCAACAAAACTTGATAGAGGCGATTGATCCAAGAAAGACTGGACTTCGGGAAGTAAGCTGTGAGGAGTTGCGACGCTCATTTCTAGTTCTCAATGGGAGAGGATTGGTACAGTCGAATTGTCGGTACTAATTCAGATTTGTCCAGTGCGCAAACAATGAAACCAGGGCACTCAAACGGTCAATGACGGCCTCGCAAGCAGCTGCAGCCGACACCTGCGGCATGGCCAGTTGAGAATGTCATGCCGCTTTCGCTGCCGTCCCAATAAAACGGCATGCGTGGCTGGGGGCTTCCAAAACGGTTCATTCGATTCGCTTCGTAGATTTCGCCGTTAGCGACAACGTGCTGGATCTTTTCGGTATCGCGAATTTCCTTGGTCGGGTCGGCGCCTTTTTGCAAAACCACGATGTCGGCCAACTTGCCCGGTTCGATTGATCCTAGATCACCGTCCAGCCCAAGATACTTTGCACCGTTGATCGTACCGCAAGTCAAAGCTTGCATGGGTGTCATTCCGCCCTGCACAAAACTCCACATTTCCCAATGCGTACAAACGCCGTTTAGCTGACCGTGGCCGCCTGCTTGAACGAGACCACCTTCGTTGACAACTTGCGCCGCAATCTCGGCGACCCGCATGTGGTTGTAATCTTCGTCAGGCGATTTATTGCGACGACGTGAACGCGGATTCAACACTTGCGGTGGAATGAACGTTTTCAATCGTGGATGCAACCATAGATCGTCGATCTGGTACCAATACTGTTCGCCCGATATTCCGCCGTATGCGACACTCAATGTTGGCGTGTAGCCGACCTGGGTGTCGCGCCACAGATCCATCACATCGTCATAGGCACTCTGGACTGGCAAAGTGTGTTCGATTCCGGTGTGGCCATCGACGATCATGGTCATGTTGTGCATAAAAGTGGAACCGCCTTCGGGGACAACCATCATTTTTAAATCACGCGCCGCTTTAAGAACTTGTTGTCGCTGGTCGCGTCTTGGTTGGTTGTAACTTTTGACCGTAAACGCCCCGACGGCTTTCATTCGTCGCAGATGAAACAGTGCGTCATCCAGGCTGGCAATCTCGGCTTTCTTGGCCATGCTTGCCCCGTACAGAATCGTGCCAGTCGAAAAAGTTCGTGGCGCCGTGATCACACCCGCTTTGGTCATTTCACTCGCAGAGAAAATACTGTGCGTGTCGTTACTTGGATCGTGGATCGTTGTCACGCCAAATGCAAGTCGCGCCATATCGATCCAATTCTGCTGAGGCGTGATTCCACCGGCAGATTTCGCGCCGTGGGCATGAGTGTCAACGAAACCAGGCAAGATGACTCGCCCTTTCGCCTTCATCACGTAGGCATCATCGGGAATTTTGACGTCATCGGATTTTCCGACGGCAACAATCCGGTTGCCATCGATCACGATCGTTCCCTTTTCGATCACTCCATCTGGTCCCATCGTGACGATTCGCCCACCGACGATCGCGACCTTGCCATCGGGTTTGGCGTGCTTCGCTTGAAAACCAATCC
>CAZZDZ010000016.1:0-6886 GCA_964652675.1 uncultured Pirellulaceae bacterium | reverse complement strand
GAACTTGCAAACGTCAAACTCTTTTGCAGGTCACAAGTAAAGAGATCCGGGCCAAGACTCCAATGCAGCTTGCTACTATCGCCAGCGAAATGCACAAAGTCTCCCGCTTCGGAACTGACTTTCGTGATCGGAATCGCTTTCACGTTGGGGCCCACCGTGATCGTGGATCCGGAATCTACGAACGGCGCCACGTAGACATGAAAACGTTCAACAAAACCAATCCACTTCTGATCCGGCGAAATGCAGTACTCGGTAGCCCAAACACTGCTGTAGTGCGTGCGTTGTTCGTTGCCGCTCAAATCCATCGAACACAATTTCAAATTATCGGCGTCTTTGCCCGATTCATTTCGCGTGTAAAACACCCGCGAGTCGGATGCCCCGAATTGAGGCCGGCTGCCGTTCTTGGAGATGCGTTTCGCTTTTCCATCGCGTGCTGGGATCATGTACAAACCCGTATCACGCGACCAAAGAGGCGATGTCAAATGGCCGCCCCTGCCTTTCTCGAACACAATCATCTTGCCGTCGGGTGAGAACACGGGTCGGCGGTAGTGACCAGGCTGCGACGTGACTTTCCAATTTTCATTGGCGTCTGGGTCGGCCGAGGCCACTCGGATTGTCCCCAGTTTTTGGTCGTTCCAAGTCGTATAGACAACGAATCGACCGTCGCGCGAAAAACTCGGGTAAAACTCGAAGTGATCTTCTTGCTGAGTCAACCGCCGTGGCTTGCCATCGGGCAGCGACCGAACATACAAGTGACCCAACGCTTGATAGACAACCCGATCGCCCTTGGGTGAAACATTTACCCATCGCAACATTTTGACGTCAAAGTCGTCTTGTCCTACCGCGATTGGAAACCGAACGGCCTGCTTGATTGCCCGATTGTCTTTGATGTGAAACGGAATCACTTTTGCGCTTCCGTCACTGACTTTGATGCGGCGGATCTTTCCCTTTGCCCAGATCACAATGTGTTTGCCATTGGGAGTCCACGAAAAACCTGGATAGACGCCGTGGATCGCCCAAGCCTCTTGCATGTCACGTTCCAACAAATCGTAGATCAAACGAACACGACCCGACTCCAAGTCCAAAAGATGCAATCCTGTTTTGGCTCCAACTCTCCGCACAAACGCGATCGTTTTGCCATCGGGTGATGGAGTCGGTCGGCAAGCACCACCAGGTCCGCTGATCACGGTTTCCGTTTCGCCCTTAACCAAGTCACGGCGTTTGATCGCATAAATTCCTTTCGTGGAATCCTTGTCGTACTCAAACGTTGAACCGGGCGTTGCGTCCAACGAGTAGTACAGATAGCGTCCGTCGGGCGAGAACACGGGTTCGTTGACGTCTTTTTGTTCGTTTGCTTTCTGTGTTATCTGTACGCCCGCCATCGCATCGGCTGCGGCAGCATTGCGGTGGTACATCCACATCTCGCCCGATCCCAAAGACCGCCGTGACGTAAAGTGCTTTCGCGCCACGATGTACTGACCGTCCGGTGACCACGTCGGACCGTTTAGCAATCGGAATGTCTCGTTGGTGACCTGCGTGACCGCTTTGTCGGCCAAGTTGATGATCCAAATATTGTCGCCGGCCTTTTTGCTTTTGCCGTGGCGATCGCTGGTAAATGCGACCTGTTTTCCATCGGGGCTGAATCGCGGCTGCATGTCCCAAGCAACACCGCTGGTCAGCTTCGTCGGGAACCGCTTCTTCTTTCCATCCGCTCCGGAGATAGGCATTAAATACAAATCACCCAGCAAATCGAAAACGATCTGCCGCCCGTCAGGGCTGACATCCAAATTCATCCAAGTCCCTTCGGTGACGTCGATCTCTTGATCCCGCCCTGGTCCTGGCGGCGATTCGATATCCCACTGCGGCGTTTCCTGCTCCGCCGACTCGTTGGGCTTCGATTTGTCTGCCGATTTGGTTTGTGTCGGCGGCTTTTTTTCCTTAGCTATCGCCAGACTTCCGCCTTGGAAAACCAAACATTGGGTTACTAGTAGGGCACAAAACAATGAACGTGACAGCATCACCAAATACTTCGCAAATAAGAAAACGTCGGGCAACAGATGGATCCGATCTTAGTCAGACAAACACGGATCGATCACAACATTGCGGGGACTTTACGGGGGCAAACCAGAATAGCCTGCTGGATCGCGAAAGAACCGGATCACGAGTGGATTTCAGCTTCAATTCGACCGAAAACTCCCCCAAAGATACGGCAATAATCTGTCTTCGGTTTGCTACAGTTTTTAAATCGGACCTGTTATACTAAAGGGGCGCTTCTTATCTTCCACCAATCCGCGTGTTTCAACGGCAATGGGTTCGTCAAAAATCAAGCTCGATTTTCTTGATCCGCCAACTCGCGACGGCGACCTGGGCACGCTTGGCCACTACCGCGTGATCGCCCAGTTAGGCAAAGGCGGCATGGGCTACGTCTTTCGCGCCGAAGATATAAAGCTAGAACGATCTGTCGCGCTCAAAGTCATGAATCGCAAAATCGCGGCAACCCCTCACAGTCGGTCGCGTTTCATTAGCGAAGCGCGGGCGATGGCTGCGGTTCACCACGACAACGTCGCCACCATATTCGAGGTCGGCGAAAAAAACAAAACGCCCTTCATGGCAATGGAGATGCTCAAAGGGTCGACACTGGAAAGGTTTAAGAAAGCGGAAACGCGGCCGCCTTACCAAACCATCATCCAGTTCGCAAAAGAAATGGCTCGCGGACTGGCCGCCGCTCACTCCAAAGGCATCGTCCACCGCGATATCAAGCCAGCGAACATCTGGGTCGAAGAAGAAAACGATCGGATCAAAATTCTTGACTTCGGTCTCGCCTTGGCCTCCACACCGGTCGACCAGTTAGCAGGCCGTGGCGCTGTGATCGGCACACCAGGTTACTTGTCCCCAGAACAAGCCCGAAGCGAACCGCTTGATGACCGAAGCGATTTGTACAGCATGGGAGTTGTGCTGTATGAACTTGCCACTGGTGTTTTACCACTGCACAACAAAACGGTTGCTGGACAACTGATCGCGATATTGGCACACAAACCAACACCGCTGCGCGATTTGAATCCCGATGTGCCACAACCACTAGCGGATCTCATTCATCGGCTGCTGCGAAAAGAACCACGGTTTCGAATATCGTCCGCAGCGGAACTTGAAAAACAACTGGACGTTGCAGCCGTCGAATGCGAATCGAAATCAGAAGTCGCTCAAGCATTAAACAAATTGCAGATGGGCTTGGACAAAATTACCAAGCAAAAAGAAGAGCCAGTTGCAGCGGCCCCGATGATGCCCGATCTTCCGGACCCATTTGCCACACTGCCCGATAACCTTGGCTCTGGTTCAGGCAGCTACCCTGCGGCTCCCGCAACCGCTGCCCCCGCAAACACTGCCCCCGCAAACAGCGGCATTGGAAAATCGAATCCACATCGCAGGCAGCCTTCGCGAAAGAAAGCGGCTGCAAAATCAGCACCATCACCCATTCAAAAGTACTGGCCAATTGGTGCCGCAGCGGCTGTTGCGGTGATCGCAATTCCCCTCGGGCTAATTGCGTTCTCAGGTCCCGACAAACCAAATGTAATCAGCGCACCGGTCGTTGCAGTTGATTCAAAAGATCGAAAAGATCCACCCAAAACAAATCGGAACGTGCCGCCGAAGCAAAAGCCTTCGTCCCAAGGTAACCGGTCGCAGGGTAACCGGTCGCAAGACAGTCCCCCACCGAAACCCCAGAACAACGACTCGAAAGAAAAAGAAACCGCAACGCTTGTCAAAGTAGTGAAGATCAACGACGCCAAGGCTCCGGGTGCAGTCGCCTTGATCAACAATAACACTCTCAACGGTTCGTTCGAACAAAAAGGATCCGGCCCACTAACGGGGCGTGACGGAACCAAATCGAAAATTCCCGGCTGGTCAGCCATCTTCAAAGGCCAGCAAGCCGGTTGGGCCAACCAAGAATCTCGCGCGGCTACCGATGGCAAGTCATACGCCTTTATCGACAGGTCAAGCGTCATTGAATTGAATTCTGACCTGTTGGATTACAAGACGCAGCCCGGAGATGTCTTTCGAATCGCCTTTGATATCGGGGGGCGAGGAAAGCGGAAAGGAAAAGCAAAATACGAAGCCTTGTTGAACTTTCAACAAGACGAAAAAGGACCTGTGGCAAACAGATATAAAATCGGTGAGAGTCAGGACCAAACGAACGTATCGCAAAAGAACCGAACGATCGGCTTTCGGTACACAGCACGCGATGCCGATGTCGGTTTGAAACCAAGGGTACGACTCATCATGACCGAAGAGGGCGGTCAACGATCCAAAAGCTACTTGGATAACGTCCGATTCACCGTGCAATCAAAATCGAAATCAAATTCGCTTGCATCCGACCAGCCCGATCCCAGCCAAGTCGCTGCAAAAACAAATCCAGCGGTGACTCAGCCAAGCGAGATGAGTTCGCAACCCGAGACGATGCCAATCAAATCCAGTCCCGATCCAGCGAATACAGAACCAGCGACGCCTGCTGTTCAGATGGCATCCAAGACCATTCAAACCACCGAAGGAGTTGGCGCCGATTCGACGGTAAAAAAAGGCGGCAGCTCCCGAGATCAACTGGGACTCAAGCCAACTCTAAGCGTTCAGCGGCGCGGCAAAGTCGAAGTGCAGCACAGCTACATGCGTTTTGACCTGAGTTCCATTTCACCAGAGACCGGAGGGAACGAGGGTCGCGGCGGCAATCGGAAACGGGGTAACCAAAACATCACACGCAAAACCGGCAAAGCTGCTCTGGTGCTACACCTGACAGAGACAAAAGATGCTGGCGGTGGTGTGATCCGTCTTTTTGGTACCAGCACGCCGGAGTCACAACTTTGGGGCGAACAAAGCAAGGTAGCGATCAACTGGAAAAATTCGTTTTCAAGTAATGGATTGAGTGGTCTACCGTTGCTTGCAGAATTGCAGATTCCCAAAAACCAAAGCGACCGAGTGCTCAGGATTTCCTCGGATGATTTGTCCGATTTCGTGCGTACTGCATCGCAACAAAGCGTGACGCTGGTCATTTCTGGTGGATCCAGCGGGACTGCACCAATCAGTTTCGTCAGCCGAGAAGGCAACAAGGCGGAAGCTCCCGCGTTGGTGGTCCAAGTCGAATCGAATCAATGATTCGCACGCTCTATCACGCGAACCTCCGATGACTCAATCATTTTCTCTGCGCTACGGTCGCGGGTCTTTGGAAATTTCGGTTCCTGACGAAGTCGATGTGACCGTCATCCAAAAACCGACCATGCCAGTGATCGACGACCCGGTCGCGGCCGTTATGCAGGCCTTGCAAAACCCAGTCTCGACCAAGCCGCTCAGCCAGTTGGCCAAAAACGCTGCGTCGGCCTGCATCGCGATTTGTGATATCACGCGGCCGGTACCCAACGATCTGTTTCTGCGTCCCATGATCCAAACGATGATCGATGCGGGTGTTCCCCAATCAGCAATCACCGTTTTGGTCGCCACCGGATTGCATCGCCCCAACGAAGCAGAAGAATTGGCGGAGCTGATTGGCGATCCATGGGTGTTACAGAATGTCAACGTTGCCAACCATTTCGCTCGCAACGACGATGACCACGTGACTTTGGGTACCACCCAAACGCGCGGAACCGTCGTGCGATTGGACCGCCGTTTCGTACAAGCCGACATTCGGATAGCGACTGGATTGGTCGAACCGCATTTCATGGCCGGCTATTCGGGTGGTCGAAAAGTCATCGCACCAGGGTTGGCCCACGCTGAAACGATCACAACATTTCACAGCGCACGGTTCATGGCCAACCCAGCGGCTGCAAACTGTAACTTTGACGGCAATCCGTTGCACGAAGAACAATTGCAGATCATCGACATGCTCGGCGGAGCGTTGGCGTTGAACACGGTGATCGACGAAGACAGGAATTTGTCGTTCGTAAATTTTGGCGAAATCCTGCACAGTCACCGCCAAAGCGTGGACTACGTTCGCGAATATTGCGAAGTCCAAGTAGATCGGCAATTCTCCACCGTCGTCACCAGCGCGGCCGGATATCCGCTTGATAAAACGTACTACCAAACCGTCAAAGGCATGGTCGGGCCAATTGATATTCTCGCCCCAGGAGGAGATTTGATCATCGCGTCTCAGTGCAGCGAATCGATGGGGTCGTCCGAATTCATTGATGCACAAAAACGGTTGGTCCAGCTAGGGCCAGACGTATTCTTAAAGAGCATTTTGTCAAAACCGCATGCTGACATCGACGAGTGGCAAACCCAGATGCAGCTCAAACCAATGGCGATCGGCAACATTCATTTGTACTCCAGCGGGTTGCCAAAATCGATGCACGAATTGACTGGCGTGAACGTGATCGACGACATCGACGCGGCGATTCACCAAAGCGTCACACGCAGTAACGACCGTTCCATCGCAGTGATCCCCGAAGGCCCCTATGTCGTTCCCAAACGAGTCCAGTCGTAACTGAAGGCCGTATATCTTTTGGAATTCACGGCTGGCTGAAATCCGCAAAAAAGCGATAGCAATAACGGAAAAACGTTGGCTCTGGCTAATCGGAAACCCCAGTTAAACGCAGTTAAACCCCGTTAAACGCTTCGAGCGATTGAAAAAACGGGGAGAGTGAACCTCCCGACTTGACGATCCGTCACTACCAGCACAGACTACGCAAACGGTTGGAAGAAAAGGCGACTGCACAAACGGGTGCATCAACGCCGATTCACAAAAGACCGTTAATAAATCGGGCGATTGGCTCAGTTGGTTAGAGCGCCTCGTTGACATCGAGGAGGTCACAGATTCGAATTCTGTATCGCCCACTTTTAACTTCTTTCGCAACAACAACTTACGATCACTCAAAACTAGTCCGTTACGAGTCCAAATCAGTGGTCC
>CAZZDZ010000015.1:30865-37180 GCA_964652675.1 uncultured Pirellulaceae bacterium | reverse complement strand
CGCTGTGAATCCGCGGCCAGCGAACGTTCCGGCTTGCGCAAGAAGATCGTTCCCGTTGGACCCTGGGCTGGACACGTCCGCAGCACCAAACAACGTTCCACCAAGAAACAGGTCCGTATTACCGCCTCCGTTCAGCTCGGCGGTCGTTAATGGAAAAGTCCCCGCGTCGTTAATGGCGAGGAACCCGGTCGAGTCATTTGCGGCCGAACTGACGTTTGAAAATTCTCGGACGAACAACGAATCCAGTTGCGTTCCGGGGCTGACCGTAAAGGTGAAAATATCCACATCGCCAACGGTAAGAGCTGCTTCGAGGTGCCCGCTAACAAGATTCGACCCAACCGCAAGTTCACCGAGTTGGGTTGGCGCGGCGCTGTTTCGTGACAGCGGGTCCAACGTTCCATTGGCGCCCTCATCGTGCAGCGTTAACGGCGCACCGCTGCTGTTGTAGGTTGCAAAACCGCCAACAAGCTGAGGACCTGCATCTTCCAGGACAGCGCTTAGATCGAGCGTCGAAAGCCCCACGGTTAGCAATCGCCGTTGCTCAAGCGCTTCAACGCGCAGCCTCCGCGAGCTCTTATTCTCGAGGCGTCGAGATGCAGACTTAACTTTTTTCTTGCGTCGGAAATTCATGGTGTTCTCTAACGAAAGGTGTATGTTCCGTCATCGTCCTTGCGTTCTTTTACAGCTAATATAGGAATAGGACGTAGAATTTGGCCCCCCAGTTCCCGAAAGTTTTCGCAAATGGCTCAAACGCTCTGTCGTTGCGCCACGCGAGCCCAATCTGTCTAAATAGCTTTCTTCGAGTGGAAACCGCCGCTCAAACGAGGGGCTTTTCAAGACCGCCTCAAGTCACCGGTGTGAATCAGCGAAATCTGCTGATAATGCGGATTATCCCGAGTTTGACCCGTTTCCGCTACGGCCTCTTAACCAAGGTCAACGACAGATTGGCTACAGCAGAATATCATTGACGACATGGCCGTGTACGTCGGTCAACCGAAACTGACGCCCCTGATGCTTGTACGTCAATTTTTCGTGGTCGATGCCCATCAAGTGCAAAAGGGTTGCTTGGAAATCGTGGACATGCACGCGCTCGCTAACAACATTGAAACCCAGATCATCGGTTTCGCCGTAGCTGATCCCAGGCTGAACGCCGCCGCCAGCCATCCATAGTGTGAACGCATAAGGATGATGATCGCGGCCCCAGCGTGGTCGATTTTCGATGTCGCCTTGTAAAAAAGGAGTGCGTCCAAATTCACCGCCCCAAATCACCAAGGTGTCTTCCAGCAAACCACGTCGTTTTAAATCCATCACCAACGCCGCGCTCGCTTGGTCGGTATCGCGGCACTGGTTGTACAATTCGGTTGTCAAACTGTTGTGCTGATCCCAGCCGGCGTGCATCAGTTGGACATTGCGGCACCCACGTTCGACCAACCGGCGCGCGATCAAACAATTGTGGGCAAACGTTCCGGGTTCTTTTACACCGGGGCCGTACATTTCCAATGTCTCGGCCGACTCGGATGACAAGTCTGCCAACTCGGGAACGCTGGCCTGCATCTTGAAACTCATTTCGTACTGCGCGATCCGAGTGGCGATTTCGGGGTCGCCAAACTCTTGCAGTTTCAGTTCGTTGATTTGTGCGATGTCGTCCAGCCAATCGCGCCGCATTTGACGACTCATTCCGTCCGGATTGGAAACGTACAACACCGGATCACCGCTGCCGCGAAACTTGACCCCTTGAAATCGCGAAGGCAAAAAACCGCTGCCCCAATAAAAATCGTAAAAGATCTGACCGCACGACGTGTCTTTGGTGATGCTGGTCATCACGACAAACGATGGCAGTTCGTCGGTTTCGCTTCCCAAGCCATACGTCAGCCACGCGCCCAGTGTGGGTCGTCCCGGCATCTCGCCCCCGCTGAGCATAAAACTGATCGCCGGGGCATGGTTGACTTGTTCGGTATACATGCCTTTTACGAAACACAGTTCGTCTGCAATCTTGGCCGTGTACGGCATCAGTTCGCTCACCCACGCGCCGCTTTGGCCGCGTTGCGAGAACGGTTCAATCGGTGCCAACAAAAGTTTGCCATCTGCTTTGCCGGTCATCGTGCTGAATCGACGATCGCCGATGTACGAATTCGGAACCGGCGTCGAGTGCATCTTTTTCAGCTTGGGTTTCCAATCAAAAAGGTCGACATGCGTTGGAGCCCCGTTTTGGAACAAATAGATCACTCGTTTTGCTTTGGGTGCAAAATGCGGCAGTTCATCCAACCCGCCAATGCGTGGTTTTTTTGTCTGATTGGTTTGGGCATAGCCATCACGCTGCAGCAGCCCCGCCAGCGCGCCGATCCCGATCCCCGTCGCAGACTTGCCAAAGAAATGACGTCGCGAAAGATGCAACTGATTCTGGTGCAATGGATCCATGTGCTTGCTCTCGCTACTCTCGGTTGAGTGTTTCGTCCAAGTTTAGCACCGCTAAACACAATGAAGCCCAACTTGCGTGCTGGACCTGATCCAATGATTCGTCGCGTGGTGATTCTCCCACGCTCAACAATTTCAGGGCGTCGCTTTTCTTATTGGCAAATTGGTTACCCGTTCGCTTAAGGCCACGCAGTAAAACGTCACGTTCGGCATCGGTCGCATTTCTTGCAAGCACGCGTTGCAGTACAAAATCGATTCGTGATTGATCGTCACCAGCATCTGACTTCAAAACGGCTTGGGCCAAAACACGTGCAGATTCCACATAAGTAACGTTATTCAATGTCTGCAACGCGTGTAGCGGCGTATTGGTCAGCGAAGTCTTCACGGTGCAGCTTTGTCTGGACGCATTGTCAAAGAACATGGTTGGCGCGATGATTCGACGCCAAAAAGTAAACAGGCTACGCCGATAGAGTTTTTCGCCCGAGTCCTGTGCGTATTTCTTTTTTCCAAACGAGGCTTCTTCCCATACACCGGGTGGCTGATAAGTGTTGACCGAAGGGCCAGACTGGACCGGCGACAGCAGTCCGCTGACGGCCAACGCTTGATCGCGAATCATCCACGATGGCATACGAAAACGCGAAGCGCGCGAAAGCAATCGGTTTTTGGGGTCTAGCTCGTACGCCAGAGCGGTGACTTTGGAAGACTGTCGATAAGTATGGCTGGTCACGATCTTGCGAATCAGTTCTTTGACGTTCCAATCGTTGTCACGAAAATCGGCGGCCAGCCAGTTCAGCAAATCCATGTGGATGGGAATTTCGCCTTGACGACCAAAATCTTCGGTTGTCTTCACCAAGCCGACGCCAAAGAACTGTTGCCAAATTCGATTCACCGTCACGCGCGCGGTCAGTGGATTACTGTCGTGAACCAACCATTTTGCCAGCGCCAAACGATTGGGGACTTCTTTGCCTTTGGGCGGGCTCGGTAGGAACTGTGGAAATGCACGTGTGACTTCGTCGGTCGGTTTGTTGTACAACCCCCGCTGCAACACAAACGTTTTACGTCCGGCAGGCATGTCTTGCATGATCATGACTTTGGGCGTTTGCTTGTTGGTGTTGTCGCGTTTCTTTGCCAGCGAATCACGTTTCTTTTGCGCCGCTTGGTAGTCCGCGTCTGACAACCGATGCGCCTTGGCGATCGCGTTGCGTTGGCCATCGGTGCGTTGGTCTGCTTTGGTTTGAATCGCGGCGACCAGATCGTCTTGTTCATCAGAAAGTTTCGGCTTGGGTGCCTCGGTAAGCGAAAGACGGAAACGGCCCAGGTTGTGCTGTTCGTGTTGCGAATCGTGACGCAATACGATTTCAACCAGCATGTTCTCGGGAATTTCGGCGGGCTGTTCAAAACGCAAAACGGCCGTGTGGTTTTTGTCGACCGGTTTTCCGGCGTAGACCGCCCAACCAGACTTAGAGTCTGAATCAAATACCCCGTTAATCTTGTAACCACCTTGTTCGAACGTGGCAGACCCGGAGTTAATTTTTAACGCGATACGCTTCTGTTTGTCGTCGGGATCCACCAACGTGACGGCGACATCGGTCAAAACAAAATTCCCGCTGTTGCTGCGAGCGATCCCGCCTTCTGTCATCGTTTTGTGTCGCATCGCTTCGATCCGAAGCCCCGTGATCAAGCGGAGTTTGGTGGGCAACAAGATCGTGTAGAAATCGTTCTCTGGATTTGGTCCCGATGTCAAAAGCGAGTTGTCATAGAGCGTGCGAATACGTTGATGGTTGGCGAGCATCTTGGTGGGCTTGAGCGTTTCCCAGCGAGTCGCGGCGGCAAGTTCTTGGGCGCGTTGTTTTTCCCAAGCTGGTTGTTGGCGGGCCAGAGCTTTCGATAACTCACGCAGCTTTTTGTCTGCTGCGCCGATCTGCCCATCTAATTCAGCAAGCGTCTTTTTTTGGTCTGGGCCTGTCACCGACAAGACGGGAGCCGTTTGTGGGTCGCCACCGTTTCCTTTGACTGGCGTTTGATTAAAAAACGCAAAGAACTGGTAGTACTCTTCGTTGGTGATGGGGTCATATTTGTGATCATGGCATCGACAGCAGTTCAACGTCAGTCCAAGCCAAACGGTGCCCATTGTTTCGGACATGTCCATCACATACTCAACACGGTTCTCTTCGGCGATACGACCGCCTTCGCCGTTGATCATGTGGTTGCGACAGAATCCTGTTGCCAGTTTTTGTTGCTCGGTTGCATCGGGGATTTGGTCGCCGGCCAATTGCCAGATTGTGAATTGGTCGTAGGGCATGTTGTCGTTAAAGGCTTGGATGACCCAATCGCGCCACGGCCACATGGTTCGTTCGCGATCGCCTTGGTAGCCATTGGTGTCGGCGTAGCGTGCCGCGTCCAACCAATCCCAGGCCATCCGTTGACCGTAAGCGGGCGAGTCCAATAACCTTTGGACCAATCGGTCGTAAGCACCGGTTTTCTTGTCATCCAAAAACTGCTGCACTTGTTTGGGCGTTGGTGGCAACCCAGTCAGATCCAGACACAGGCGACGAATGAGTGTGCGTTGATCGGCCGCAGGCGATGGGGACAGCGGTTCGACTTTTAATCGTTGTTGAACAAACGCGTCGATCGGATTGAGCTGACCAGCAGCAGATGATTCGTTCGCGTCTAGATTGGGAACGGCAGGTTTGGTGATCGGACGAAATGACCAATGCTGTTGCCACTTGGCACCTTGGTCTATCCAGCGACCGATCAGTTCGATCTGCTGGTCGCTCAAGTTTCTGTTCGAATCGGGCGGTGGCATCACGGAGTCTGAATCGTCCGTGGTGATTCGATCAAACAAAACGCTCGCATCGCGTTTGCCGGACTTGATGACTCCCAACGCACCGTCATGGGTGTCTAGTCGCAGATCGGCCTGCCGTTGATCTTCGTCGGGCCCGTGACAGAAGACGCAGTTTTCAGAAATGATCGGGCGAATGTCTCTTGCAAAATCAACAACTTGCGTTGCTTCGTTTTGTGCGACCAGATTGCGTACCGATCCAATGATCGAAACCAGGCAAAAGAGAGCGAAGATTCTTCGAGGATAACTCACGAATTTCTAAACGCTTGGTGGGCGGATTTTGGTGGGAACCAACAGTCTACTTGATCTTTATGCAAGAACGTCCGGCAGCAGGTCAGGGTAAGGCAATTTTTCAAATTGACTGAAGAAATGGTAACCCGAAGCGTGAGCGAGGGACCAAGTCAAGATTGATTGTCCTTCGCTAACGCTTCGGGTTACCAGAATGACGCAAAATCAAAAACTGACTTACCTCAATACCACAATCCGGCTACGTGCCACCTCGGGCCGCGTCGAACTCGCGGGTATTCTTTCGGCGCTAATCGCTGGCGTTTGGGTTGCCCGGTTAGGTTTGGCAATTGTTCTCTCAATGACTCACCGGCTGCTTCGATACGTTCGATGCGCTCGTCTGTGGGTGGATGGGTTCGCAACATCGCGGGAACCGTTTGCTTTTTTCTTCCGGCAAAGACCCATGGAAAACCGCCACCACCGGATGTTGCTCGCTCCAACTTGCTGAGTGCTGACGCGAGCCCGATCGCATCACCGGTTAACCCAACCGCTCCCAAGTCCGCGTTGAATTCACGCGCACGCGAAAGTGCCAGTTGCATCAAATTACTGACAAACGGGGCGAGTAGTAACAGGATCGCTCCCATCAACAACAACACTCCACCATTGAGCAAGAATGTTGGTACCGCAAGAAACAGCATGAACTGGCCGATTTGCGAAAGCGTTCCGGTCATTCGCGATACGCTGTCGGCAATCCCCAAAACGCGCATGTCGCGATGGCGAATATGGCTGACTTCATGGGCCAGCACGCCCGCGATTTCGCGTGGATTGAGTAT
>CAZZDZ010000015.1:17428-30765 GCA_964652675.1 uncultured Pirellulaceae bacterium | reverse complement strand
AAAAAACCAATCAGCGCAAGCACACACGCCATCCCAAAAATCAAGAGAGCACTGTGGATTCGATTGCCCCGAATGTTGGAGCTAATGTGTTCGTTCATTTGCGAGTATAAACCTGGTGGGATGGGCACAGGGCGATTATAGCAAGCAAGGCGGTTTTGGTTTCATGGGGTGCGCTGGCCGATTTAACGAAAAAGGCCGGCCGATGTTTCCATCGACCGGCCCGGAATTCTCAGATGAGCTGTGGTGACTCAATAGGTGGCCCGCGCTGATAAAGCCAACTGACCATCATCAGCGCGACTTCCATCAATGTCGCCTCGGGAGAAAAGATCGCCATCGTGAACTTTACCAGGCGCAACCCCAGTGAAATTCGACGAAAGGTTATCTTGGCCTGGCTCCAGAGGCGTGCGACTTTTTTGACGAAGTACCATTCGAACCATTGGCGTCTTTGGAACTTTGTCCAATTGACGACGCCAGCGTGCTCATCATGGCTTCGTGACGAGTTGCCGCGGCCCGCTCATGCTTTTCGCGTTGAGCAAGCTCTTTACGTTTGAGCTCTTCGTCTTGCATGCGGCTAAAATAGCTGCGGACGAGGAGCGCACCGCCGACCACGAAACTGGCTGCAAACACGAGTCCACCTTGAGTATAGATAGCGGTTTCGAATCGCCCTTCCCAAGACTCTTGTTCTGGCCAGTGTGTCATGATTTCTCGCAAAATCAGGTGACCGTGCGAGAGAATCAACGTCGCGACCATCGTGATCGAACACCACACGGTCGTGACTAATTTGTGCTTCGGACTCATTACAACCTCCTGTGGTGCGAGTAACGAAATTGCGCAGCACACATCCAACGTGATGCTACTAGGGAGCGAGGAGAAGCTTGCAAGCGGTAGAAAACAGGTGGTCCAAACGGGACATCGTTTCTTGCAAACACGACCCCACCGCAGATCAAGACGCAGTGAAAAAGAAATACGTTCGCGTCCAATCCGAATTTTCAAGAATGAAAAATGAAGGTGCGACCAACCCGCGGCGCGCAGTCAAAGACAAAACTTTCTTGGCGCGAATCGTCATCAGGGCTTGACCCCAGATCATCCATGACGTTCGCAGATCGGACTAAGTGGAAACATTGTTTGCCGCGACTACGGTTGTGTTGCCCGCGCGACTTCCGCTGCCAAAACGCTTTCGTAAGTCCTCTGATCGGATCGCCACTGCTGTCGCAATCTGGCTGGCACGTCGATGCCATCAAGCACATCGCCGACAATCAAACCCAACCTCGCCAGCCCATCGGCCGTAAAGCCTCTTTGAAACCAGACGATGCGACCGCTGCGATCCTGGATCACTAAATCACCAGGCCCCAGCCTGAGCGAATTGCGGACGACTCGTTCGTTGTCCAAAAACAAAGGCAACGGAAAATCATGTGGCAACTGTCGAAAACTGCCTTCGTCGACGACCACTCCCAACCGCACTCGTTGCTGCAAATCCGGAGAGATCATGGCTCCCCACTGAACAAGCGAAAAAGTCGTAAACAAAGCGTTCGAATGGGTATCAAGCTCCGTTGCCGAAAACAACACCGTGACTTCGCGATCCGGCAAAGAGACTTGGTCGGTTTGGTCACGGATTCGAAACGCCGGTGGCTTGCTACCCAATTCGCTTGGCGGTTCGATCGGTGGCAATGCAATGAAGCGCCCGACAAAGCGTGGCGTACGAGGCATTGCGTCTATCTTGGGCGGATCCTTTGGCGGTGCGAACGTGGCGCCATCCAACTCAAGTGTCAATCGCATCGATTCGACACCCGATTCATGATCGAACGCCAAGTACTCAGGCGGCGCCAAAACAGGTGGTAGATTGACGCGGCGAATCACACGTTCGTCCTGATCAATCCAAAACCGATACTCTTCGTCATTCGCTTGCACACGCACGACTTGGCATTGGACGTCACGTATTGATCTTGGCTCGGAAAACTCAATCGTGTGTTCCTCTGCGAACAGACGTTTCATTGGCTCCATCGCGAAAAGCCATTCCAACTGTGGCGGCGGGCCGGCCAAGCCAGCCGAAATTTTGTCGCTCAAAACTGTGTCGGATAATAGACCGTGCAGAGTCGGAGCGTTGGGTAGCGGCGGCGTGCGAACGACTTGCGAATCAAAGTCGGCGGTGGTCGGATCCTTTATCCAAGCCATGAATGCGACCGGGTCGCTCTGCAGTCGAACATCGTATGCTTCCACATATAAAGCTTCGCGGTCAAACCAAACGTTCAGCGGCGCCGTTTCGACTTGCTGCTTTTTGCCAACGTTAAATGCCAGTCGAACTTGCCCGCTGTCTCGATATGAATTCGCCTTGCGATATTTAGCAAAGACTGATTGCAGCAACTGCGTGGCAGACATCCCGTCGTAGGTATCAGGAACCTTGCTGGATGAACCTGATTTGGATCCGCACCCGGCAGTTGCCATCAGTCCGATGGCAACCGCCAGCAAAACCGTCCTGAAGCGGCCCGAATCACAAACCGAATCAAGATCACGAGCCGGTTCAACACAAACCGGTTCAAACTGCACGTTGCGCTGAAACATGATAAGTGGATAGGTCAAAGGAGAAGGATATCTAGCCGCCATAGCGTTGGAGGGGGAGTTTTCGCGTCTCAAACCCGCCGCTGGCCGTGCGAGGCTTATGCCAATGCCCGCAGACTACTACAACAAAGGGAGTGCCCGAAACAGGAACGTGGCCGAGATCGCATGATTTCCGCGCTCAAAATACAGGCAAGAAAATGAATCACAGAAATGCGGAGAGAAAAACCGGTGCCGTTTCGTTCGGTGATCTAGTCAGTTCGCTGGCCGCCGAGCAAGTTTGGCAGTACGAACCTGGCTCCCCAGTAGCCGTCAAAGACGTGGCCGGCACGACCTCTCAAGCTTTGCAGACGCCACAAGATTTTCCTCCGATCGAATCAGCCATCGTCCAAGGTGACAAGGTTGCATTGGCGGTCGACCCCAACTTGCCACAAATTTGCGAAGTCATCACGGGCATCTTGAAAACGTTTGCTCACACCGAAGCAAGCGACATCGATATCGTTTTGTGGGACGAAGCGACGGATGCGACGGTGGCGTCATTGCAAGATGTCGTTGGCGAATCCGCAACGATTCGGCGACACGACTGCACCTGCCGAGAATCACTTCGGTTCTTGGGGGCTGACAAAGATGGCGAACCGATCTACCTAAGTCGCTGGTTGGTTGACGCGGATTTTGTATTGCCGGTCGTTTCGGCACGCCCTTGGGATGCCCAAGACCGGCAAGACTTAACCGGGGTCTTTCCAACTCTGGCTGATTCAGCGACACGAATCCGCCACCGCAACAAGATGCTCGATGCCAACGAAACCGAATCTCGCATGGACGAGTCACAAGTTGCTTGGCTACTGGGCGTTCATTTGATCTTGACCGTGCACGTGACAGCTGACGGGGCATCAGGCCAAATCGTCGCCGGTTCTCTAAACAAAATTCGTGCTCTGAATGCACCCCAACCGCGAACCGACGAAAACGCATCGTTGATCATCGCGTCGCTGGACGGTGACGCGCAGCAACAAACTTGGCTCAACGCGGCTCGCGCACTCGCGGCCGCCAGCCATCATGTTCTGCCCGGCGGCGCGATCGTACTGTGGTCCGATATCAATGATCATCCCACCGGCGATCTTGCTCAATTGGCGGACGTTGACGATATCAATTCGGTAATCAGTTGCATGTCCACAGAAGCGCCAGATGAGCCGGATGGATTTCCCAACTGGGATGATTCACTGAGTGTTGCGTCCACGATCGCGCGAATCACAGCAGAACATCGAGTGTTGATCCATAGCCAACTGGATCGCGAAACCGTCGAACCGATCGGACTGGGGGCTGTCGCTGATCGTGACGAATTGATTCGCTTGAGCAAGTCTTTTGACACATGCGGCGTATTGCGTGGAGCCCAATTCGCAAGCGGAACGATCGACGCGCCGCATTACACAATGGCTACCAACGAAGAAACGACCACCGGTGACGTCGCAAAGTAGCGGCATTCACGGTTCACTTGAACAGACATCAATAAAAATCGATCACAAGCCAACCGATGAATTCGCCTAACAAGACGCCAGAGCCAGCAGCACTTCCAATCGAAACGGTTTGCAAGTATTGCCCACGATGTGGAAACGAAAACAAAACGGTTGACAAAGTTCCGTTTCGATGCGAGTCGTGTGGTTTCAGTAACTTTTTTGGCCCTGTCGCGGCCGTCGGCGGCTTGGTGGTCAACGACCAGCAACAAATTTTGCTGGTGCGACGCGCGAGAGACCCCGGCAAAGGCCAGTGGGGTTTACCAGGTGGGTTTGTTGATCGCAACGAAACGGCCGAAGAAGCACTGGCGCGAGAAATTGTCGAAGAAACCCAACTGGTGATGACATCATGCCAGTTGTTGCTGACGCAGCCCAATCTTTACAACTACCACGGCGTGGTTGCCCCCGTGATCGACTTGTTCTATGTATGCGAAGTGATCAAGCACGACAAAGTCATACTAGCCCAAGATGAATTGGAACTGTTCGAATGGGCGCGTCCAAGCGCAAAGCACCTCGAAAACATGGCATTCGAATCGAACAAACTTGCCTTAGAAAAATGGCTCGAATTGAATTAACGCGGCGATCACTTCTCCCGTAGCGGAAGTCGCCAAGACTTTCGGCATGCGTTTTACGAAACCTAAACGTCACTAGCGTGAAAGCCACGACGATTGGTTCATCCCCAGCGCTTCGTCTAGTTCTTGCCGACCGAGTTCAAACTGATTGTCGTCACTAATCAAAATGTCACGACTGTTTCCTAGATAGATACTCAACCGCTGATCCTGAAGATTGCCCGCATTCAAGTTTTCGTCGTAGTTGGGATTGAAAATACGGTTGCGGCGAATCTGAAGGGAGTCGGAGTTCAGAACGTACAGTCCATGCGTCCACGGCGTATTGTCCGAACTATCGCGACCATTGCCGGAGATGTGATTGTCAACGATCCGAATCCCTTTCGTTCGATCGATCGTGTCACACTGGACGACCTGCTGCACTCCGGTGGTCGTGTTGTCCAGCCACTCATTCCTAAAAATCCTGCCTCCCAAGATGCGAGTCAATCCTAGGACGTAGCGGCCACTGGATGGGTGAACACGAATCGAGTTTACGGTGCCTGTCGCTTCGGATAGTTGTCCGCGGATCGTATCACCTTCTTCAATGCCAGCGACATTGTCCACGGACAATTCATAGTACCCAGACCCGATATTGATGCCGTGAGTGTCGTTTCCAAAAACGATGTTGCGCGAAATGACTCCGTTGCGTGACAATCGGGACGTGGTGATTCCATTTTCGCCTCCGTAGAACACATGATTGTCCGAAACCTGAAATCCATTGACGCCATGCAAAACGATCTGATCGCCGGTTGCGTTCGAATCCGTTTCGCCACGGTTGTAGGCACCACCGTTACCAATGACCCTATTGTTGTTGATCTGAACATCTTTCACATAGACCAACGAATCCGTGCGCGTCACCAGAATGACTGACCGAAAGGGTCCGGCCACGGCATGCCTAAAATCGTTGTGGCTGATTTCAATGTCTTCGGTTCTAACCCCGGGGTTTAACGTGAGCCGAGCGACTCTCACCGCGTAGTAGTTCCAGCGTCGAAATTCGTTGCGCAAGATCTTCAAACCTTGAACACCGCATACGCAGTGGATGCCGTACTGTAGGTCAGTGAATTTGCAGTCTCTAATTTGGACGTCATCAACCCAATCGCGAAACATAAACACGCCGGCTGTTTGCAACTCGGTCATGCCCACTTCACTGCCCTCGAATTCGACTTCCGAAATCGTCACGTTTACATTCTTGCCGTAAAGCAGAACCAAAGACCTTTGCAGTTGCCGAATCTCAACCAATTTCATATTTCCCAGAAAGACGTTGGCTGAATTTTCCAAGACACTAAACAAACTTGTCCCTCCGCCGAACAGTGCGTGGATCACGGGCGGTGTTGACGAATAGCCTTCGATATATGTGTTACTGTGGAGTCGAATGGAACTTCTGGCCGAAAAATTTCCGCGCAGAAACAGCGGCACATTAAGTTCTGACGCCAACTTTGCGGCTTCTTCGATTCTGCCAAACGCGGCTTCGCTGTCTTGGATAATGGCGTCGCCGTTTTCGTTTACAACAAAAAGATCCGATGGTGAATCGGCACCGATGTAGACAATCGCGTCTGTCGCTGCTGGCAACCCCTGCATCACATCAAGAATGTCGATCTGACCATCGCCATTGAGGTCCACATCCGGGATCTCCAATTGATTGAACACCAACCGGTTCTCGCTGGTTGGGGTCGTTGCCGTCACGGGCCCGCAGCACGCCAAACAGGCCAAAAAGGGTGCCAGCAGCGGAAAAATCTTCGTATTCATTGATAATTTTGGCTCAATCGAAACCAATCCTTGGAAAATCGCGAGGTCGCAACTGATATACACATCTGCATGAAGGTGAACCTCTATACAGGATCATGGCGACTAAGCCACTTCCATGTCCAGATACAATTGGCCCCCGATATCCGCGATTTACGGAGAACTTCTTTCCCTATCGCGAAAAATGCCAAAAGGCACTTGCAGGGCAGGGCCCTACAGAACATGCTCTTGTGAGAATGGTTCTCATTAGCAGCAACCATTTGCCGACGACGCAGCAAGCCCGAGGAAGTAACAGAGCAATCTGTTCGCTTATCCCAGCCAGCCACGCTCGGTTCGACAACAGCACCCACGTTTGTGGGCTGTTGACCGCACCCTATTTTCTTAAGCGATTGGCTATGAATCTGAGAAAGACGCGCGTTTCCAAACCATCTGGTTTCACTTTGGTCGAACTATTGGTCGTGATCGCGATCATTGGCATTTTAGTTGGCTTGCTACTTCCGGCCGTTCAGGCCGCTCGCGAAGCGGCTCGCCGAATGAGCTGCCAAAACAACACACGTCAAGTCATCTTGGCTGTGCACAATTATCATTCGGCATTTAAGCGTCTGCCGCCCGCATGGACACAGCCTGCCCAATCCACCAACGGCTGGTCTGTTCAAGCAAGAATTTTGCCGTTCATCGAACAAGTTGGTTTGGCATCTGAGATCGACTTTTCGGGCGGCTACGAGGAATCGACTGCTTTCGTGGACGGCGAACAGGTCCGGGTCGCTAGTTTTCGTGTTCCAACCTATCAATGCCCAAGCGACCCATTGAGCGGCGATGGTCGGGTTGATGAAAACGGTGTTGCAGAGCATTACCCGCTGAATTATGCGTATAACGCTGGGCGTTGGTTTGTCTACGATCCGACGAACGAGAATGTCGGTGACGGGACGTTTTTTGTAAATCGATTGTCACGTTTTCGTGACGTACTTGATGGGCTTGCCAACACGCTCGCGTTTGCCGAAGTTAAATCGTGGAATCCGTACCTGCGAGATATTGGCACCGTCGGTGACGTGGCAATGCCTTCGGAGCCATCGGAGATCTGTGCACTTGGTGGAAACCTGAGAGAAGACACCGGCCACACCGAATGGGTTGACGGACGAGTTCACCAAGTTGGTTTTACGACCACGTTTTCGCCTAACAGGCGTATCATCTGCGAAGTTAGCGGACGAGAATTTGATGTCGATTTTACCAACGCCCGCGAAGGTAGAACAGCGACCGCAAGAACTTATGGTGCTATCACCGCGCGTAGCCATCACCAAGGTGGCGTCAACGTTGCCTTGATGGACGGCAGTGTACGATTCGTAAACGACTCGATTAATTTGCAGCTCTGGCAAGATCTTTCGACTCGCAACGGAAGAGAAATCGTTCGCGTTCCCGAGTAGACCTGCTTTTGGGCAAAGCTGGATCGATTGATTTTCCGCATGGTACTTGCACTTGCAAATCCGTGCGGTCAGCGAACGAAGAATTACCAGCTAAAGATGCTAGTATGATGGGAGTTCGCAGCAGTGAACTCCCATCGGACAGCCAAGAAACAGATGAGCGAATCTGAGCCCACCATCATAAAGAGCGCGGCAAACCCAACGGTACGCCGATTGGTGCGGATGCGCGACAATCGAACGCGCCGCCGAAGTGGACGATTCATTGTCGATGGTTGGCGCGAAACTCAGCGTGCGATCCAAACCAATCACGAGTTGCTGGGACTCTATATCACCGAGCATGACGCGGCGGACGACGATTCGTCGGACCCATTTGCTGCCGAAATTCAGTCGGTCATCTCACACGCAGATGATGCAGGCCTGATTCAACTGGTCTCATCATCCATCATGCAAAAAATTAGCTACGGCCAGTCTTCGCGTGGAGTCGTCGCCGAGTTTACTCAGCCCAATCACGCGATTGGCGAATTACGGTTGCCCAGTTCGCCGCTTATTTTGATCCTCGATCGAATTGAAAAGCCAGGAAATATTGGTGCCGTTTTTCGCTGTGCGGATGCTGCTGGGATCGATGCGGTCATTCTGTGTGACTGTGGCAGCGATCTCTATAACCCCAACGCCATTCGATCAAGCCTTGGGACGGTGTTTAGTGTTCCCGTTGCGGTCGATTCGGTTTCGCCCATTGCGAATTACTTAATCGAAAACGGTATCCGTGTCCTGGCGGCTCGAGTCGAATCGTCGGACGAACTTTGGCAAACAGATCTTTCGGGACCGCTGGCGATTGTGCTTGGCAACGAAGCTCAAGGGCTTGGCGAACGCTGGCAGACGCTGGCAGATAATGCGATCGCTGGCGTTCGCATTCCGATGTCCGGCCACGTTGATAGTCTGAACATTTCTGTATCGGCGGCGGTGATCGCATTTGAGGCAAAACGAACTCGGGGGCTTTAGGATCGCACCCGAGCTATCCCACCGACAGACAATCGACCTTCTCAAATTCCCCACCCAGAACTTCTTTGCTGGGCGTTTTGAACCAGTTCTCCAGCACCGTCGCATACACGCTGCGAAAATCAGTGTGATACTTCAAGTCGCCTTTTTCTAAATCGGTTAACCGTGGCATGTCGCCAATTAAACCGGCGGACACTTTGTTTCCGGCAAAGAACACGGGGCCGGCAGTTCCGTGGTCAGTTCCATCGCTCGCGTTCTCCGCCACACGGCGGCCGAACTCACTGAAACACATCACCAAAACTCGGTCCCCGTCGCCTCTTTTGTTTAGATCCGAAACCAACGTACTGACACCTTCGCTGACCGATCGCAACAACGCTGCGTGGGCGTCGCGTTGATTAGCGTGCGTGTCAAAGCCATCGATTCGGACGTAGTAAACTCGTGTGTCGATGCCAGATGCGATCAGCTTCGACACGGTTTCCAGTTTTTTCCCCAAACTTGAATTCGGATACTTTGCCGTCGATGATCCTTTCATGGAAGCCGATTCCATTCGTTCGCTTGCTGAGATCGCGCCGCTGGTACTGGACTGGATGAAACTCAAAAGATCGTTGTCAGACGCATTGTTTTGCTGGGACAGTTCGCGGATGGCTGTTTTTAAATCAACACTTTCGTTTTCCGTTAACCGAAATTGCTTCAGCGATTGAATCGATGGAACTCGAATATCGCGAGACATCAAAGCAAACGGTTGCTTGTCACGGCCTAAGTGCAATGCAGGCGGATCTGCTGCCTGTTTTAAACCTGCGACATCCAAATATCGCCCCACCCATCCGTCGTTTCGTGGCTGGTCTTTTCGAAAACACGAGTGCCAAATATCCATCGATTCAAAATGGGAGCGATTTGGGTTGGGATACCCGACTCCCTGCACGACTGCTAGCTGATTGTTTTCCAACAAATCCGCGAAACCACGCAGCGAAGGATGCAAGCCAAGTTCGTCGTCAATTGTCAATGTGTCTGCCTTGGAAATCCGCAATGCATCACGCGATTGTTTGTAGACAGAATGCGAATGCGGCACGACACAATTCAGTCCGTCGTTGCCACCCGCCATCTCGATGACGACCAGTACTCGTTGATCACTTTTGGCATTTTCGGCTGCATTACAAAGCACTGATGGAACGTTTGCGCCAAATGTAACCACCGCTGAACCAACAGCCGCTTGGGTCAAAAATTGACGTCGCTTGATTGAATGACTCATGCCAACTGAAACTCCGCAATAGAGCACAAAATGTGAACCGCATCTTTCATCTGTTGATCTTTTTCGCCAGCATCCATTCGGGCCAAGCGTTGCTTTGCCGCCGCAGGAATCGGCGTGGCGAATAGCAACGGCTCCAAGAAATCTGCCAACTCAACAATATCGTTAATCCCATGATCGCTTAAGTACGCCGTCAAACTCTTGCGGCCAAATCGTGTCTTGCCACTATCAAGTATTCGACGAATCAAATTCGCGCGACCCAACAAAGTCGACGAGTTGATCCAAGTTCGACCACCATCCCAGCCTTTAACGCTGGGTGGATAGTACAAACCCTGCCCGAGTTCCTGGAACGAATCAGCCAATTGATAGGCATCCGTGCTGCCATCGAGTGCCTTCAAAAAACCAACTCCCAATTCGACAGGAGAACGTACTTTTCGGCCGCGCGATTTAGACGAGAAAAACAAATTGCTGCCAAGCAATCGTTTAATCGTTGGCCCGATGTGAAAATCGTTTTCGCGCAGCTCCTTTGCAAGTGGCTTGACCAATCCATCGTCGGCTTTCGGTTCGTCCATCACAAAATAGCGAATCAACTTGCCAACGATGAATTCCGGTCCGCTTTTATGGGCGGCAACCGCTGCGACGCCTTGCTCTCCGCCAAGTTTGCCGGTTACTCCCAACAACGATTTTTCACCATTGTCGTGCTGGTATTTGTTAAATCGAAACTTCTTTCGTTTGATTTCCCATCCAGTAAAACACCTCGCCAATTCTCGCACATCCTGTTCGCTGTAATTGCCTTCGCCCAAGCAAAACAGCTCCATGATCTCTCTCGCAAAATTCTCGTTTGGGTGCGATTTGCGATTGCTTGCCGAATCCAAGTAAAGCAGCATCGCCGGATCACGTGCGATTTCCAGCAACAAGTTTGCAAAGTCACCCACGGCGTTCTGACGCAACAATTCGTTTTGCACTTGCATCAGATCGGCATCATCGACCTTCGCTGCGCTGGTTGCGAAATGGCCGTGCCAAAACAGCGTGGTCTTTTCGAGTAGCGGGACCGGCGAATTCAACATTCGGTAAACCCACTGCGCCGAAAGTTGTTTGACGTTTCCCGTTGCAAGCGCCGCACGAACCAGTGTCCGCATCTGATCCCGAAACGGTTTGGGTTCCTGCTGGACGTTCAGTAGATCGTCGATCACCGAGTGCGGATCCCGGTTTGCCGCCGCGTCCAACTCGCTACGGTTCGCAGCAAAACCAGCGCGTCGATACAAGTGAGCTGCAGCACGCAGATCCCAGGGAGATTCTGCGGACGGTTGAAAAGTCGCCCAGGCCCATTTTGGATCGATCATGTTTGACTACTCCCCAATCCGGATCGCGAATTCGGCTTGCAGTTGTTCGCCTGATTGACCAAGACGAATTGAGGCGTCATGAAAATATTCCACGAACTGCAGCAACAAATCGATTTGCGCCTCGGCTTCTTCACGGCTGTTCCCATCCTCCAACATGTTCTGGGCGATCAGTTGTTCACGATTGTCGCTCAGCACACCTTTCAAAACTCTCGCCTGCAAAACGCCTTGGACATTGTCCGCGATGTACTTTGGGTCGGGTGTGGGGGCCAGTGTTAGCTGTTTGCACAACGCGGTCGAACTGGCAACGACAAAGCGCTCGCCGGAAAAGCCTATGGTGGGCGAAAAATTAAATAGAATCGGCGCCTCGGTTGAATCCTGATCATCTTCTTCGGGAATAAATGTCGCCGAAACAAACAGGGTTCCATCGTCGTTCTTTTCCATATCCAACTCGCTTTGGTTGAATCCTTGCATCGCGCTGACGACGTTAAAAAATCCGACTAGGCTTTGAAATGTTCGTTTCATTTCTCGCGTCATTTTCTCGGGATCTTTCAATTGCATCACCAAGCCAAACGCGGGCAGCTTGATCGCCGGTCGCGGCATCATCTCGGCAAAGTTCTGCTTGGTCGCGACGAACCCCACTGGCGGATCGATTGAGCCCAAAATGTCTTCGCCAAAATCTTTGCCCGCAAAGAAAGTGGTCAGGGCCGCATCGGCTTTTGCGAAGCCATCATTTGTGTCGGCGTCAAACAAATCGCCTGCTCGCAACCACATCTGTGCAAAATCGCGATAGGTACTGAAAGTAAACAAAGTTTGGTCGACGCTCGGCAACGCTGGACCACGCCCGTTTCCGTCGGCGCCAAAAAAGTACTCTCGCTGCTCGGGAATCCAATTCTTATCGTGTGGAACCGCCAATTTGAATGCCAGACCCTGCGTTGCGACCGAAAGATTGCCGGTCGCGTAGGGCGTTTTTTCAAGATTACTTTGGATACCGCCGACGATTAATTCCAAAACAGGATTGTTGATCTGACCATGGTAAAATTTATCGGCAACGCCCGAATCTCGTATGGTTTCGATGTCCAAAAAACCCCAGCCGCTAGCGTTGGGATCTCGAGTCTGCTGCGCAGCCAAAAATCGCGCATTCGTTGCGAACGTTTCGTCACCGCCATCGAGCATCCGATCCAAAATCGATTTACCCAAATCCGAGTTGTTCGTCAGTAGCATCTGGTCGTCGTAAACGGCGACTCGCAAATCATCGATTCGGTGCGCCTTGATTCCGCGATATTCGACACTTTGAAGATCACGTTTTTTGTCCATCGCGACCAACCCAATCACACGATCACGAAACATTTTCATCGTTTCAGGATCTTTCCCATCCGCGATGATCGCGACACCTCTGGTAGATGAATCGATTGCGATCGCGATGCCATCTGCCGTGAATGCCTCGATCGCTTCTCGCCAACTCATTCCCAACAAATTCTCGAACATCGCGACGCCGGTCATCGCCTTTTGATATTGGGGCGACCCGATCGCTTGTTGATAGGGCGGCAAGGCCTCGATTTTTGCACGAAGTGGATGGTCAAAGATCGTCGAAACGATTTGGCTGACGCTTGAAATTTCTGCGTACGCAACGGTTGTTTCAGGCAGCAGATTTGCCACTGTCGCTGTTTTCAATCGAGGCGACTGAGCCGATGCCAAGCCACAGCAACAGAGGACGTTAAGAACGGCGAATCGAAGGATCAAACGAATCATAAACAACCGAGCTTGGTGCGAGGCGGGCAGTGGGACGACTCCATATCTTCGTATTGTAAGAGCAATGTTTGGCTCGTCGGCGGAGATTGGACGAATCTTTTCCGATCTGCCGAAATTTGCGCTGTTGATACAAAACCAGCAGGAGGCTGACATTTCAAACTCCAACGCACAACCTA
>CAZZDZ010000015.1:6594-17328 GCA_964652675.1 uncultured Pirellulaceae bacterium | reverse complement strand
AACCAGCAGGAGGCTGACATTTCAAACTCCAACGCACAACCTACTGCACAACCTACTGCACAACCTACTGCACCATCGACTAAACACTCGCGATTGTACACTCACGTCCAATGCCGGTCCCCATCCTGGTCTTTGTGCCAGCTATCATGTTTGGCTACACAAGTCACCCCAGCGATCACACTGCGATCACACCGCGATAGCGAGAGTCAAGACGTGAAGAAACTGCATCTGTCCCATCTGATAATCCTGTCGTGCGCGTTCTCGATGCTCTGCGTTGCCTCGGCCATCGCCGATGGCCCCAAAGATAACGTGGCCACCAAAGTTCGTCCGATTCCACCGATAGGAATGGAAGTTGCCGCCGAAAAGACTGATGCTCTTTTGAGCCACTGCAAGCAAGTCCGGCGAATCTGGGATCAACTGCGCGAGAAAAAAGCAGCAGCAACCAAAGTCAAAAACAAATGGGAACGTGCTTGGCTGGAATCCGAACTCGCTCGCTTTGATGCGTTGAAACCGGAGATCATGGTGTTCCCGCGAGCCGTCGAAATGGCGATCGAGTTCCAGCAGTTTTACAAAGAAAGCGAAATTGAAAACGCAACCAAATTACTCGACCAAGCTGAATCACGCACCAATATCGCTTTCAAAGGTGGCACCTGGGCCGACGTCGTTGGACTTGGCGACGCCAGCAAACAACAGTTGATCGTCGGCGGCTACGAATCCAAAATCGATGGATCCTACCAACCCTACAGCGTTGTCGTTCCGGCAGGATTCGGCCAAGGCGACTCGCGACCGCGACGCTTGGATCTTTGGTTCCACGGTCGCGGCGAATCGCTCAGCGAAAATAACTTTTTGACCAATCAACAAAAGAACGCTGGCCAATACACGCCCGCTGATACGTTCGTGTTGCATCCCTACGGTCGTTACAGCAACGCGTTCAAGTTCGCCGGCGAGATAGATGTGCTGGAAGTGCTCGAGTACGTGCAAAGTCGATTGCCTGTTGACCCAGATCGAATTGCTGTGCGAGGTTTTTCGATGGGTGGCGCGGGCTGCTGGCAAATGGCCGTGCATTACTCCGATCGTTTCTTTGCCGCCAATCCCGGTGCCGGATTTTCCGAGACGCCTCAATTCCTGTCGTTCTTTCAGGGCGAAAACGCAGCGGAGACAGCACCGGCGCATCAGAAAACGCTTTGGCAAATGTACGATTGCCAACCGTGGGCCGCCAACTTGAACCAATGCCCCACGGTCGTCTACAGCGGGGAGATCGATCGACAAAAACAAGCAGCCGATGTGATGGAAGTGGCGTTGGACAAAGTCGGCATCGACATGACGCACATCATTGGCCCCAACACGGCCCACAAAATCCACCCCGATTCCAAGATCCAAGTCGAATCCAAAATGGCTGCGCTCGCGCGGGCGGCCACCACGGCGCGAGTGCCTGACACGATCCACTTTCGAACATCAACGCTGCGATATCACAAAATGCACTGGATCGATGTGCGTGGGCTCGCCGAGCATTGGAAACCCGCCTCGGTGGACGCGTACGTCCTGAAACACGAGATCAAAATCGAAACCGAAAACGTTACCCATCTGCGATTACAGTTTGACGCGGGCGAATTTCCTGGGAACTCCAATGGTCCCGTTCACGTTTTAATCGATGGCGACGAAATAGTTGGCCCTAACGTGCAATCGGATCGTTCAGTCACCGTGGAATTAACCAAGGCCGACGGCACGTGGCTGAATCAAAAACATCAAGATGGCGTTCTCCGCAAGCGACCGCACTTGCAAGGTCCTATCGACGATGCGTTCATGGATTCGTTTGTGTTTGTATTGCCAAGTGGCCGAAGCGACGATTCGGTCGTTCAAAAGTGGGTCGAAGCGGAATCACAACACGCGATGACACATTGGCGTAAACACTTCCGTGGCGATATTCGCAAAGTATTGGACAAGGATCTCACGCAACAACACATCGCCGATTCCAATATCATCCTTTTCGGCGACGCCAAATCTAATTCCGTGATCGCAGACATCATCGGTAAGCTTCCAATCGAATGGGACAGCGATCAAATCAAGATTGGCAATCAATCGGTCGCTTCTAAATCACATGTGCCGATCATGATTTACCCCAATCCTCAAAACCCAGATCGGTACGTCGTATTAAACAGCGGTTTCACCTTCCGCGAATACGACTACTTAAACAACGCCCGCCAAACCGCCAAGCTTCCCGACTGGGCTCTCGTTGACGTCACCGATGGCGCCAACTTCCAAGACCCCGGCAAAATCAAATCCGCCGGATTCTTTAACGAACAATGGCAGTAGAAGCCGCAGCGATTGAACGCGTCGCTCTAATGCTCCGCTATACGGTCCTTAGCTCACGAATCTTCCAACAACTAACTCACCAATGCTGCTATCTCGCACACGACCGGCAAGACTTTGTTTTTGTCTTTTTGTCTCGGTCATGCTCTTTTCAACGGCCCAGGCACAGGAACTGAAAGGCGACTGGTCGCTTGATCTTGATTCCAAGCTGCCTGCTTGGATGAGCGTTCAAGAGGAGGCAGGCAAGCCAGTCGTTTATTTTCGGCTGTATGTCGGATCGGCTGGCCCCCACCAAGAGGTTGTCCAGTCAGATCGCCGATTAAAATTCACGTTGAAAAAGAACAAGAAGTCAAAGAAAACGACGACGGTCGATGTCGGTTTGAAAGACGGAATCTTGGACGGAGTGATCGTTCATACGGCCCCCGATGGATCATCTCAGCGAGAGAAGTTTACGGGCAAAAAAATCCCAACCATGCCACCGGCGCCCGATCTTTCCAAAGTTCGTTTTGGTCAACCCATTTCGCTGTTTAATGGAAAAGACCTCACGGGTTGGAAACCACACGAACCCGACAAGAAGATGGGCTGGAGCGTTCAAGACGGACTTCTTAAAAACACAACTCCCAAGACCGATTTCAAAGCGACCGGCGACCACGCCAACCTAAAGACCGAAGCGTTGTTTGAAGATTTCTGGCTACACATCGAATTCCTGGTCGAAGAACAACGCAACAGCGGCATCTATCTGCGCGGAATGTATGAAGCACAGGTGGTCGACCGCGACAGTCGCATGCAAGGCTTGCAGGGTGTGGGAGCGATCTTTGGAATGATCCAGCCGACCAAGAATGCGGGTCGACCCGGCGGCCAATGGCAAACCTACGACATCACACTTGTTGATCGGCATGTTACGGTCGTACTCAATGGCGAAAAAGTGATCGATAACCAACCCGTCACGGGGCCGACTGCTGGCGCCGTTTGTACCAACCCCGCCGAACCAGGGCCGATTTATCTGCAAGGCGACCACACCAATGTTTCCTATCGAGACATCTATCTGGCACCAGTGATAAAGTGATCCACGACTGCAACTGCGCGAACCAACACTGCACGAACCTTGCAACAACATGATCCCAAACCGCCTATTTCTAGTCACCCTTCTTGCTTGGGTGTGTTCGGTTGGCTTCGCTGACGAACGGCCGCCGTTTACTGATTACTGTCAGCGGTTAGAGCAGGAAATACAGGGCAGAAAGCATGGATTCCTTGCGGGCAACGTGACCTATTACGTTGGCGGATTTCACGCCAGTTGGAATTTGATCGAAGATGAAACGATTGGATTGACGCATCCATTTCATCACGATTTGCGCAGCCGTGGTGTTGGACTGTTGAAAAGTGAACTTGTCGGCACAGAGAACACAGGCACGGGCAACGACTATCGCGGCTGGGAATTTTACAAAGACACTCGAGTTCTCTATGGCAGCGTCGTCGTTGACGGAAAAGTATTTTCAACTCCCAAGCCAAAAAGGATGCGTTGGCGTCCTGACAGAATGATCTGCGAATACGAAGTCGGAAACGTCATCATTCGCGAACAGAAGTTCATCGCGGACAACGACGCGGCGGCATCCATTATCACCGCATCCAAACCCGTCACGCTAAAGTTCTCTGGGCATAGTTTCTTTCATCGAAACAGTGTTTCTTCGTCCGCAAAAGCTGGGTTCGACATCCGCAACAACGCAATCGTTGTATCCGAAGGCGGTCGCGTAAAATCTCAACCGGATCCCCAAGGCGATGAACGAATAGGGCCGTGTGTTTATTCGGGCATGACGACCGTCTTGAGCGCATCACGCGCGATGACCCAATCGGTCACGATCGACCCCGACGAAAAAGGCATCCAACATTACGCTTTTTCAGTTCCCTGCGATACGGACGGCATCGCGGTTTCGTGGGCGATGCACGATGATCCTGCCGTCGCGATCAAGTCAGCGCGTGACATCATCCAAAACAGTAACGCTTGGCTGGCCGCAAAGACTGCCGACATGAATCGGCAACTCAACGACCAGATTCCCTGGTTTCGTTGTTCAGACAAAAAGTTTGTTGACATCTACTATTACCTATGGTCGCTGTATTTGATGTATTACATCGACGTGGACACTGGCTGGGAGACGGAAAACCATACTCAAACAGCGGTCAATAATTTTCTGGGCATGCACCGATACGACGCGACGTTCCAAATCAAAGTTGGCGCATGGATGACGGACAAATCCAAGTACGCCTACGGAAACGTTCTCACTTGGAAACACCTCACGCAGAACAATCGTTTCCGCGAACTGCCCAATGGCCTGCGGTTGATTTCCGACAACAAAGGAACGTCCTGGCATAGTGGTGCGTACGGCGCCGAAGCATCCGAGCATGTTCTGGGCGCTTGGCAGATCTATCAACACACTGGCGACAAAGAATTTTTACGTGCGTGTTACGAAGATCATTTTGCGAAATTATTTCGCAAACAGCTTCCCAGTTTTTCGATGAACCAATTCGAGGTTGCCGAGACGCTTGAAAAGATGGCGATGCTGACCGGCAACGAAGCGGATGTCGCGCACTGGCAAGAACTGATTCGGCGCGATCCCGAACATATTCGTCGGATGTTCGATGATCGTTGGCAAATGAACAATGTGCCGAACTACTTCGCGGCCCCCGATAACGCCATGATCATGACAAATGGATTCTGGGCGATGCGGTCGCCCTACTTTCCGCGCGAATACGCCAAGTTGATGGTTGATGCCTGGGCATTGAACAAAGACAAAGGTTTCTACGGAGCGTTCTTTCCACTGGCGATGTCCAAGCAATCGATGCGGGGTTTTAAAACGGCGGTCGACCATTCCTTTGGGTACACACCCGACACGGCCTACTTTACGCTCGATGGCATGTTTCGGCAGGGTCTCAGCAAAGACGCAAGTGAACTGACGCTGAACCATTTGGCCAACTACAACTTTCACGAGCAATGGCAGATTCCTGTCGCACCAGAAGCTTATCGTCGTGACGAAACATTGTTCGGTGACCAGTATTCCAATTTCAACGCAGGCAAAATCCTGTTGTACTTGGAAGGCCTAGCCGGGCTACGGTACTCGATTCCGGATGAAAAACTGGTGGTCCGTCCGGCGTTGCCAAAATCATGGCAATGGATGGAAATTCGATTACCCATCGCCGGCGAGTGGACGAAAATTCGCTACGACCATGATGGTGTTCAGATTAGTGGCAGTCCCATTCCCGGCTCAGTGGACGCGCTCTGAGCGTTTGGGCGAGTTTGCTTTCTGCGTCTGTTCAGCGATAATCACCATCCCCCCTTTTGCCTCAATTATTTTCGGAGATCTCGCATGATCCGTTGTCTGACTTTCGCTGCTGTTGCTTGCTTTGCTTTTTCGACCTATGCCGACAAGCCCCACATGGCTCCAAAAGTGTCCCCAGAAGCCAAAGCTATTTTCAACGGCACGGATCTCTCCGGTTGGGACGGCGACGATCGACTTTGGTCGGTCAAAGACGGCATCATCCACGGTGAAACGACCGCCGAAAACGCAACGAAAGGCAACACGTTTTTGATCTGGAAAGGCGGCGTGTTAAAAGACTTTGAACTTCACCTATCGTTTCGTTGCAACGCAGTGAACAACTCCGGTATCCAGTACCGCTCCGAGCATATCACCGAGGGCAAAAAAGCGTCCAACAAATGGGTCTTGAAAGGCTACCAGCATGAAGTCCGAAACGAAGACACGTTTCCAAATGTCCCGGGGTTCATCTATGACGAAAAGGGAAAACGCAAACGCATTTGCTTGGTCGGCGAGCGGGCTGTCTGGAACGCGGACGGAAAGAAAGTGCTGGACAATACTTTGATCGACAAAGCGGGATTCAAAAAGTTGATGAAGGTAGACGATTGGAACGATGTGGTAATCGTTGCCAAAGGTGCGAATATCAAACACTATTTTAACGGCCAACTGATCTTGGATTTTACAGACAACCATCCCGAACTTTCGCTCAAAGAAGGCGTCCTTGGATTGCAGTTGCACGCGGGCAAACCGATGTGGGCCGAATTCAAAGACATTCGTTTTCGCGAAATCAACTAAGCCAAAATGAACACAAATTCGCCTGCTGCGACTGGTAAATTGGTCGGCATCGCTGTTCGTGAAAAGTCGCGCGCAGTGATGACCGAGCACGAGAGCATCGACATCACAAAAGAGGCTGGACTCAACGGTGACTTTCGCGGAAAGCCTGGCAATCGGCAGGTCACCGTCTTGTGCGACCAAGCGTGGCAGGAAGTTTGCCAAGCGCTCAATAAGCAGTTGCCGTGGATAACCAGACGCGCGAATCTTTTGGTCACCGGGATCTCGTTGCCACAAACTGCCGGCGCGATCATTCAGTTCGGTGACGTTCAGTTGCAGATCACAGGCGAAACAGATCCGTGTAACCGCATGGATGAATACTGCCCAGGGCTGCAAGACGCACTGACGCCGGATTGGCGCGGTGGAGTTTGCTGCAAAGTGATTTCCCCAGGCAGGGTCAGTGTCGGTGATACGGTCGAAATTTCGATGGCATAACTGAACCGCGTTGCCCTGTTAGAAAAGCCCTCGGTCTCTATGCGTCAAGGAACTGGCGACAGCGTTTTGCGATTTCTTTGGTCGCCGGCAGTGCGTCATCAAATGGTTCGGCAAAGTGTATGAATCCGTGCAACATTCCGGCGCTATGTTCTGTCGTGGTGGGCACGCCCGCGTCGACCAAACGCTTTGCAAAGATCTCGCATTCTGATTTCAAAACATCGTACTGGGCGATCAAAACGTGTGCGGCAGGCAGACCGCTTAGGTCTTTTGCATTCATCGGCGACGCGAGCGGATTCGATCGCGACGTTGATTCCGAATCGCCGGTGTAGTTTTTCCAAAACCATGCCATCGTGTCGCGAGTCAACCCGTACCCAATCGCAAACTGTTCGTAACTCTCACCCGACATCGACCCGTCCAGTACGGGATAGATCAGCACCTGGCCCTGCAACGGCGGGCCACCTCGTTCTCGTGACATCAACCCAACCGCAACGCATAGGTTTCCACCCGCGCTGTCGCCGGCAACCACCATTCGATTGCTGATGCCATAAGACGCGTGATCCAGTGACAAGACATCACAGACGGTGTAGCAATCTTCGACGGCTGCTGGAAACGGATCTTCGGGAGGCCGGCGGTAGTCAACACTGACGACCGCGGCACCGGACAAGTTGGCAAGTCGACGGCACAATACATCATGGCTTTCGATACTGCCCAGCACCCAGCCGCCACCGTGAAAATAAACGATGGCGTCGAGATCCCGCCCCGCTGCATCCCCAACCGCTGCATTGATCGGTTTGTAGATTCGCACAGCAATGCCGGTGATTTGGTGATCAGAGACATCACCGACTTCTGGAGGGTCGCCAAAAAACGGCAGACCATCAAAAGCACGTCTCGCTTCACCCAGCTCCATGTCTGGCCAATTGGGGCCGTTGGCGGCTGCCATGGCGTCTAAAAAAGCTTGGCTCTGTGGATGAAGTGTCATGTTGTTTTCCGTTGCATTTTTCTGCCCGCATTCTGTCTTGTTTGCCGATCACCGGACGAATAAACAGCCCAGTGCCGCTTTAGTCTTGTGCCAAAAGGTCTTCTATTTCTCGGATCGTCAAACGAATGTCGTGGTGTGTTTGAACTAGTCGAGTTGCCGAGTGAGCACGTTTCTGAGCCTCGTCTTTTGCCCCCACAAATCGCATCAGCGCGTCGCTCAATGAAGCAGCGTCTTGCGGATTTGCCCAACAAATCGTCGGTTCCTCTCGCTCCAGTTCTACGGTCCCACCGGCCTTTGTGGCAATGACTGGTGTACCGATAGCCATCGATTCCAAAACAACGTTTGGCATTCCCTCGAAATGCGAAGGCAGAACGAGTGCGTCAGCCGCAGCAATCCGTGGTAAGGGATTCGATTCGGTCCCACAGAACTCGACTTCGTGCCGCGTCAGTTTCTCGGTGCACTGTGACAGCAGCTCGCCCCGCAAGGGACCGTCTCCCACAAACCAGACTTTCAAACCGGCTTGATCGGGGCTCCAGCGAGACTCGGTCAGCGCCAATGCGTCTATCAAATCCGCGTGGCCTTTCTCAGATGTCATGCGTCCGACACAAACCAACGTGGTTCGATCATCTCGCTGCGGTTTTGACTGTGTCGCTGCAGCGAGAACCGCTTCGATGTCGACCGGATTCAAAAGGACTTTGACCGAATCGGACTCCAAATCGTAATAGTGCCGCGCCGACTCAGCCGCCTGAGCACTGACGGCTACAATGGATCGTGACTGTTTGTATGCCGCTGCAAGACGACGCTTTTTGAGCCATACGAATCGGGATTCGACCAGTGGAACAGCTCGATGCGGCGGGCTGACGATGGTCGATACTCGGGGCACTCCAAGCGATGCGGATGCCGCTCCCGCGATCATGGTCATGTGAAAAGTGCGGTCATAGATCGCTTGTATTCTTTCTTGTGCGATCACCTTCGCCACATGCGCGACTTGTTGGCGCATTACGCGACCCGGAAAATAAAAACCGCCCCGCTCTGCGTCCTCGAACGAATGCACGGTCACATCATCGGGCAGTTCGGTTAGCAAATCTCCCGCTCGCTGAGTCACGTATAAATGCGGCTCGAATCGTTTTCGATCCAGATGCTGCAGCATCAAAAGCGTTTGACGCTCGCTCCCGCCGCCGCGCATCGAGCTGATCATAAAAAGGACGCGTCGCGGCATAGAAACGGCTGTCGTTGGTCGAAACAGAAATCGAAACACAATCTACCATGGATCACGTCGCAGAGTATCGTCACTGCGCCCAGTTTCCAGGTCAAAGCACATTTTGAAACGGGGTACGCGTTCGAAATACCAGCACGCAGCACGCAGCGCGAGCAAGTGAATCCTCGGCGCTTACGGGAGATTCACTTGCTGGCGCTGCGTGCTAGTAAACGATCCGAAGACGTCACTACTTCCGTTACGCGGTTGTCGTACCATTGGATCGGGCACGGGCATCCAAGTAGTACATTAAGATGCCGCCGCCCAAGGTCGAAAGGCCTTCGCCCACGGACCACCACCACGGCATCGCCGACATGCCGTCGCAAACAAGTTGCAAAACTCCAAACGCCATCGTGCCGATTGCCAGAAGACGCACCAGCGGTCGGTAGCGATCCAAATCGCTGGCGATCACCAACACGCCCACTCCGACAAACCCATAAATCAGCGAAAGATTCCGCGCCAAGTAAAACGTTAGCGGCGAACTGGGAAACGGATCAATCGTGAGTGCTTTGGCGATCTTGACCATCCAAGACTCTGGCATCACGGCGGCGGCAAACGCGAGTAGCGTGAAGTACCCGACCACTCTCAGGAACAACAGCAACAGGCCATCGTTTTGATTTTCGCCGTTATCGTTTTCGGGGTTTTTAATTTCGGGTTGGGTCTCACTGGACATCGATCGTCTCCCAAGGCAACGGTGGAAAGCGTTCGCAGACTTGCATTTGTTCTTTCAGATTATCGGGGATGGCGACAACGGAGTGCTGATTCAAATCGACATAAACCCATCGAGTTTCGACGCGGCACAAGACGGTTTTATCGGCGGGCCGACAAACGACATACTTTCGACGCGAAGCAAATTTGGCGATCTCGCTGACCCAAGTTCGAACGATAATTTGATCGTGCTCGCGCGCCGGGGCTCGATATTTCACATCGTGGCTGCGGACAACCCAACCAAAGCCTTGTTTCAACGCCGACTCGCGTTGCCAACCGCAAGCTTCGCTATGTTGACCAGCTGCCCATAACGTCCACTGAACATAGCGCAAATTGTGAACGTGCCGCTGAGCATCGATCTCGTCCGCCAAAACGGTATGTTTGAGGTCAAAAAACGCCTTCATTTCGAGCAGAATTCTCGCTTTTCTATTGAGCAGACATTGCACACAGTGGTGGGGGTTGGCATATCATGAGTGGTGGTTGGTTCCACGAAAACGCCATTTTCAGATCAACCCGCTTTTTTACATGAGGATACCGTTATGCACTACCGCCTGATCTGCACTCTCTCGATCGCCATCGTCACCACCTTTGTCAGTTTCACGCCGATCCACGCCGACGAACCAGCAACCGCTGCGAAAGAGAAGGTCGTCACGCTGGCTGGTGGATGTTTCTGGTGTACCGAAGCCGTGTTCGAGAAAATGGAAGGCGTCAATGATGTCGTTTCAGGATACATTGGCGGAAGGAACGCAAACCCAACTTACAAACAAGTCACCACGGGTTTGACGAACCACGCCGAGGCTGTCGAAGTTTACTACGACCCCGATAAAGTGTGCTTAGAAGAACTATTGACCATGTTCTTTAAGACTCACGACCCAACCACATTGAACAGGCAGGGAGCCGACGCGGGCACA
>CAZZDZ010000015.1:5407-6494 GCA_964652675.1 uncultured Pirellulaceae bacterium | reverse complement strand
CTTTAAGACTCACGACCCAACCACATTGAACAGGCAGGGAGCCGACGCGGGCACACAATATCGCAGCAGCATTTTTTATCGCGATGAAGAGCAGAAAAAGAAGTCCGAAACGTACATCAAGAAAATCGGGTCGGACTTTCGTTCGCCGATTGTGACACAATTGGAGAAAGCGACCACTTTTTATCCTGCCGAAGAATACCACCAAGATTTCTTCCGCAAGAATCCCGGCCACGGCTACTGCCAAGCGGTTGTACTTAGTAAAGTTCGTAAAGCCAAAAGCGTTATCGACGCCAAGAAAAAGGACAAGAAAGACCCATGTTGATCCGACTGTCGTCGCTTTCGTTTGCTTTGGTTTGCCTGTTGTCGATCAGCACTGATGCGCGGGGGCAACTACCAACAACCGTTCAACTGCCATCGATCTCTAGCTTTTCTTACAATGGGACGGTGGTTGTTCCCGATAGTGGAACGGGATTCTTGGGTGGCGTAAAACGAGCCGCGACGGGATCATCACGACGTGGACTTAGCCGTGGGTTTGGCCAAGACCTTGGAAATTCACAGGCGACGGTCAGGCCACAAATTATCGACAACGCCGAAATCGATCGGCAAATACTCGGCGGCACCCCGCAAGAATTCGTCCGCCGCGAACAGGCCAAGGCCCAGAACGCGCAAGGACAGAACAATCGCGCGATCGATCCCGACCTCGAGGGCAAATCTCTAGTGCGATACGCTCGCCGTGAGTACAAAGCCGGCAATCAGTCCGCCGCATTTGCTGGTTACCAAATGGCGATTGAGACGTTGCAATCACAATGGCTTCGCCAACTAGCGTCCGCCGAATTCAAACGAGCGTTCGGCAGCGCCGCTGATCAAATCATTCGAATGTCTTCCACACGGCGCCGATTCTGATTGACGGGTGCACGCGGCCCCGCGTTCGGTCATCGATTCTTGAAAGCCTTTCGCCGGAGTTCGACTCTGCGGTTCGTTCCTGCTACTCTGTTAGCAAACTGTCCTGCCGAATCCTCCAAGACCCACCTTCATGACCAATCGTCGCGATTTTCTAATTGCCTCTGGCGTTGCAACGGCTGTTTCT
>CAZZDZ010000015.1:0-5307 GCA_964652675.1 uncultured Pirellulaceae bacterium | reverse complement strand
CATGACCAATCGTCGCGATTTTCTAATTGCCTCTGGCGTTGCAACGGCTGTTTCTACACTTAGCCAAATGCCGCTTTGTGCTGCTCCCCAAAACGAATCCCAACAGAACCAATCTAAAATGCCCGTCCGATTTTCGCTCAACACCAGCACCATCCGCGGCCAAAAACTACCAATCGACCAACAAGTCGCTGTTGCGGTCCAAGCTGGTTACGATGCAATCGAACCTTGGATCGGTGATATCGAAAAGTTTGTCAAAGCCGGCGGCAAGTTGGAAGACTTGAAAAAGCAAATCGACGATGGCGGATTGGCCGTCGTCAGTGCAATCGGATTTGCAAACTGGATTAGCGACGACGACGACGAACGCGCCAAAGGTTTGGAGCAAGCGCGTCGAGACATGGGTTTGGTCAAATCGCTGGGGGGAACTCACATCGCCGCACCACCAGTCGGGGCGCACAAAAAGGAACACGCTTCGCCGCCACTGGACAAGATTGCCCAGCGGTATCGGGCACTACTGGAAGTCGGCGACGAAATCGGTGTGGTTCCGCAATTGGAACTGTGGGGTTTTTCTAAAACGCTCAGCAAGTTAAGCGAATTGGCTTACGTCTCCGCCGGCGCGGGCCATCGGAGTGCGTGTGTGTTGCCCGATTTCTATCACATCTACAAAGGCGGAAATGATTTCGCCGGACTGGCCATGATTGAATCGTCTCGTATGCATTGCTTTCACATAAACGACTATCCGGGCGATATCCCGCTGGCCGAAATCGGTGACAAAGATCGTGTGTTCCCCGGCGACGGTGATTGTGAATTACCGACGATCATTCGCGGGATGTTGGACCGCGGCTTTGTTGGTTCGTTCTCGTTGGAACTGTTCAATCGAGAATACTGGGAACGTGATGCACTGGCTGTGTGCAAAGAGGGCTTGGAAAAATCAAAAGCCGTCGTGCAGGCAGCGGTCGAGCTTTAAGCCTCCATGCAACCGCTCGACGATCTTCTCTGGGCGGTAAACAGTCCGCCGTTGCTCAGCGCAAGTCCGCTTGTCGACCACGTCGATGTTGGCGAGATCGATCTGGATCACTTTGCCAAATTTTTACGCGAACAATCTGACCATCGCGTCGGGCGCTACTTCGAGCGGTTGATTTTGTATTGGCTAACGCACATTCGCAAAGTTCAAATTGTGCATCATTCCAAGCAAATTCTTGATGCAAAGCGAACGATCGGCGAAATCGATTTTATCTTTCGTGATGAAACCGATCGATTGACCCACTGGGAAACCGCAATCAAGTTCTATTTGTACGACCTGCTGGCCCAATCGTTCAGCAGTCAGTTCATTGGCCCCAACGCTGCGGACAATTTCGAAAAGAAGACGGCGAAGATGTTTGACAAGCAGTTGCCGCTAAGCAAGAAGCACTTTCCCGAAGTGGAAGTGCGCCAAGCGTTCGTAAAAGGTCGCGTGTTCTATCATCCCGATCAGCCAAAACCCACCACGTTGCCCAAGTATCTAAGCTCCGATCATTTGACGGGCCGATGGATTCGTGCCGCCGAGTTGGAGTACCTAAATCAAGCCGACCCCAAAAGTATTTTCCAAATACAGCAAAAACCGAATTGGCTTACCGCGCAAAGGCCGACGGCGGATGAACTGCTTTCATCAGCGGTATTGGTTGACCAGTTGAGGTCTCACTTTGATGAGCTTGGTCATCCCGTCTTAGTGAGCGAACATTCCAAATTGGACGAACCCAAGTGGATTTTCGTCGTTCCCGATTCTTGGCCTAACGAAAACAGCTAGGCCGAGACTGGGTTATTGCTCCGTTTACGTTTCGGACAATATATCGCCAACATCAATGGTGCCATCATCCGTGTTGATGTTTTTTAGTTGCAAAAAAGCGTCGCCCTTACGAATCACCACCGTCGCGTCATAGATGAACGCCACTTGATTTTCCTGGTAGCCATCCAACTTTGTAAGCAGGTAAGGGTTGGTGGAAACCTCCGCATCAAAGACGGTAAAGCTTTTGCCTTTGTGGGTGAACGTTGTGCCTTGTGAGAAAATGCCAAACGCCTTGATCTGACACTTTATATCTTCAGCACTGCCCGACAAGTGCATCACCCGTCTATCATCGGTTGCCTTGAAATAGCTGTCCATATTGGTGTTATTTGGCAATGCTGGGTCCACTGCAAAGTCGCGTTGAAAGGCTAGCTCGAATGCATCCACCTCTGCCCAGTTAGTCATCATATGAAACAGCCCCAAATCCAACTCTGGCGTATTTGGCACACATACTTGGCTGATGATTTCGCCAGAATCCACATCATCCACCATGTGGTGACACGTCGCGCCACCATCTGCCCCAGCCAGCATCGCGCCATTGATTGGGTGTGGGCCAGGGAAATCTGGCAGCAATGACGCATGGACATTGATAAACGCCTGATGCGGTTTCTTCAGCTTGCTAACCGGCAAAATATAGGGGCAACCATTGGAAACCAGCACATCAAACGAGAGCTTATCCAGCGCGGTCAGTAGCGATGCTTTGTCTTCAATGGCAAAGCTTGGAATGGAAGCATCCGCCACCGGCACGGCATGAAAAACGTTTTTCGAGCAAAATATCGCCGCCACATCCGCCCCCAGTTCAATCAGGCGGTTGAGTACTGGAAATCTATCGCCAACAAATACAAAACGCTTGGAAGACATGGGAAGCTTTGATTTTCTCTAAAATCGCCGGTGCTGCCGCCTCGCCAATAAGCAGACCTTTGCACTCAATACACAAGACGACGGTAATCGCGGCTAATATAACGCCAATGATAATGGATGTCGCACCATCTACCCATTGGAAAAGGCATTGGAGCAACAACAAAGCAACCCTGTCAGTCAGCAGGCTTACATAGAGTCTGCCCGATCAGATTTGCAAGTGTTTCAGGCAGCGGTTGCGGAAGATCTAAACTAATACCCACGTAGCGGAAGTCGCACTTTTCCGTGATCGAGCTAAAATGAGTGACCATGAGTGCTCCCTATCCACTGCGTCAAAGCGTCCCCAAAAGAAATCCCATGTTTCGTTTCGTTCTTATCTGCACGATCGCCGTCACTAGTCTTACCGCTTCTCGTGCCGATCAACCGCCCACTGTGTTCAATGGCAAGTCACTGAAGGCATGGGATTTTGCTCCCGGTAGTTGGGTGATTGAAGAAGATGGTTCGGTGAGTTGCAAAATGCAGGTGACCAAGGACAAGAAGGGCAAAGAGCGAATCAAAGGCATGGGCTACCTATGGACCAAGCAACAATACAGCAACTTTTCGCTCACGCTGAGCTACAAGCTGAGTGAAGGCGCCAACAGCGGTGTTTTTTTTCGCGCCGACAAAGACAATCCGGTCCAGGGCGGATTTGAAATTCAGTTGCTTGACAACGAAGGATTCCAAAAGGTCAAAGGCAAGAAAGACCTCAAGAATCTAAACGGCGCTCTCTACGATTGCCAAGCCGCAAGTTCCAATCCAGCCAATCCCGTTGGTCAGTGGAACGATCTGAAAGTGACCGTGAAAGGATCCAAGTTGACCGTTCAAATGAACGGCAAGGTCATCAACGAAGTCGACATTGATCAGTGGGAAACGCCCAGTAAAAACCCAGACGGATCTGAAAACAAGTTCAAGACCGCACTAAAGGACTTGCCAAAAACGGGCCACATCGGTTTCCAAAACCATGGGCAAGTTGTGTGGATCAAAGATATCGTGATCCAATCGCTGTGATCCAGTCGCTGTAAATCAATCTGCGATGAAGCGTCGCACGCATGGAAACGCTTGTCGATCTTGATCCATCAAGGCCGCTTTGAGCTTGTTGTATAGGTGGCCACTGATCTTTGTGTTGCGGCACATCGGATGTTCTAGCAAGAACGATTCCAACCGCCCACGTTCGGCGATGGACAATCGATAGGCCGATTCGCTCAGGGACATCTCGTTCAAAACGCAGGTGACAATCAGCGGATGTGCGACACTGAATTCAGTTGCTAAATCTTGCAACGATCGATACATCATTGGCTTGGACGACTGTGGATCGGCTAACAAAAACTTGCCGAATCGCTTTGCATCACCACAATGCATCGCAGCCATGAATCGAACCATCAATTGCGATTTGCGATTCCGTAGACTTCCGGTTGTCAATTCCGCCTCGATGCGTTCATACAGACTTTGGTCATGCGCCAAGTCCAACCGCTGCAATACGATTGCCTGTTCACGTTCGGAGAAACCGGCTTTGGTAATCGCGTTGTGTATCTGTCGCAGCAAATGCTCGTGTTCATCGCGAGATTCGATTGAATCGTGATTTGCAACTGAATCATGATCGGCAATTGACCCGGCAAACGAGCTACCACTGTCAGCAGAAGTGCATTGGTCGATGCTCGCCGTCCGTGCTCGCGTTGACAGCGAAATCGTTCGAGCGATCGTTCGCATCATTGACTCGCTGAATTTTGCCCTGTGTTTTTGCAAAAATCCGATCAGCAGGGTGTCGCTTTCCTCGTTTGTCATCGCACGTTGCAAACGCAATGTTTCTTGATCGATCAGCCACAGTAGTTGTGGCACCAGTCGCCCGGCGGAAAGTGGCAATCGGTATTCTTCTGCATACTGTTTGCCCCGCAAGTTTTTGATCGATTCGCGCAGCGTTTTTTCAAAGTAACTGTAGAACGTAAACCCGCGATCTTTTTCGTACAGCAAAATCGCACGTCCAAGCACATTGCCCAGGTCATCAACATCGACGCCACTTTGATTGGCCGCACGATGAATCAGTGGTTGGAATCGATAGTAGACTTCCCAAAACGAATCGACCGCAGACGCCGCCAACTTGTCGTAGGCAAAGCGTCTTCGTTTGGGCATCCGATTGGCTTGCGGCAATACCAGCGGGATGACTTCGCTGAGGTAGTTGAACAACACCTGTTGTCGGGCACCATCTGCATCGGAACAGGTAAACGTGTGTTTGCGAAAATCAACGCCAAACGAATTCAGCAAACCCAGCTTAAATACGTAGATGTTCTCGAGGTGGTGATCCAGAGCGTCGTTGGTCAAATGTTCGATTGGTCGCTGGCCTGCCACGTTGACCAACCGGGCTTCATCGCACGGGAGCTGATTTTTCAGTTTCATGGTCGCTCTTGGTTTTTGTGCCGAATAGAAAAGACCGCCGTCAAAATCGGCAGCGGGATTCAGCCATATTTGAAAAGAACGCTCGATCAATTCGTACACGAGCATCACTAATAATATCGCGTTATTCAGCCCCAAAGGCAAGTTTTTCCTGGCCAATCGATCGAATCGGCTTGTGATGTTTATTGCAAAGTGACGCTGCT
>CAZZDZ010000014.1:26599-38306 GCA_964652675.1 uncultured Pirellulaceae bacterium | reverse complement strand
AGATCGGCTACTTCGCTAACTCTTTGCGTGCCAACGCGTATCGCCAAATAAAGCCACTTGCGATCAACCCTGCGCCGACCAGAATCCACCACTGCGGAAATTGGTAGTTCGCCAAATGTCGCCACGCCAGGAATGTCCACACGGGTACGGCAAGTGGTTCGATCAGCGTGATCAACGAAGCTTCGTTGGAATCAAGTTCACGAACGGCCCAAGCAAAAAGCATGTAGGGAATGCCCAATTGAATCGCACCAAGCAAGAACAGCGCGATCCATTGAAAACCGTGTGGCATCGGTGTCTTTGCGGCAACCATCGGCATCAACAGAACCACGCACACGATGTGATTGACGAATCCAATCCACGCCACGTCGACACCGCGCAAATGCCGAATCGACAACAGCACTCCGGCATACATCACGCCAGAGGTCAACGCTAATCCGACTGGCCAAGCCGTATTGGACACGCCACCAGTGCTGAATTCCATCGTCACGATCAACAAAATGCCGACCACCGATAGCGCAACCATCACGCCGTCGCGTTTGTCCGGTCGATCGCCCAAACCCAACAGTCCGCCAATCGCAACCCAAGCCGGGCCAACATACTGCAGCCAAATCGTGGTCGTTTCGGATCCTGCGACCATCGCGACGATAAACGTGTAAACCATCGCGGTGAAACACAGTGTCATCGGGACCATTGCTGGCCGAAACGTGGGCTTGCGAACAAACGGCAAAACCACGAGCGCCGCAAAAACGGCTCGCCAAAACGTCAGGGCAACGCCACGCGTATCGGGCGGCCAGTCATCAAACCAGGGTGCCTTGGCAAAAAAGCCACTTGTGCTCCAAAGCAGCGATGCAAGAACGACAAGCCAACGGGACCGAGTGCGACTGTCTTTGAAAATGCCCGATCTCCCCCTCACGACTTTGGATTGACGAAGTTTGTCTTACTCGTGACGTAGCGCTTCGATTGGATTCATCTTTGCGGCGCGAATCGCAGGATACAACCCACTGATCAAACCGACCAAAACAGCGATCAGAACTGCCAACGGAATCGTCTCGTAAACAATCCTTGGTTGTGCTTGGCGAATCGCATCGGGAAGCACTGCAAATTTGTCTGGGAATCCTACTTCGACTCCCCAAAGAAAAGCGATGTAGATCGGTGGGCTCAACAGCCCAAGCAAAATTCCCAACGCGGCACCACAAACACTAAGCACGAGCGTTTCGACCAAGAATTGTCGCACGATGTCACCGCGTTTGGCTCCCAGGGCGCGGCGAATTCCAATCTCGCGAGTGCGTTCGGTAACGCTTGCCAGCATGATGTTCATAATCCCAATGCCGCCGACCATTAGTGAGATACAGGCGATCAAAACACCGATGCCTAAGAACATCAAACGCAAATTCCGTGCTTGTTCAAGCAACTCCAGTGGCACAACGACAGCAACGTCACCCATTTCAGAGTGTTCTTGGTCCAGAACATCTTCGATCATCGCAGCGGTCGTTTTGACTTGATCAACACTTGCGACCTGAAGGGTGATTTGATTCAGTTCCATAATCTCCATTTGAAACTGTCCGCTCCGTCGCGTGACAATCGTGTCGCCGATCCGCGAGCGAACCGTTTCGATTGGAACATAGACATCCGACGAAAAATCTTGCGAGTCTAGTGATCCACCGATCGCCGCTGATGCATTGCGGTGTTCCAGCACGCCAATGATTTTGTATTTGTCTTTACTCTCGGGAACGTTGATTCGTTTTCCCAGCGGTTCTTCGTATGGGAATAATCGATTCGCGACACCAGCGGACACAACACAAACGGTGTCAGATTTCATGCCATCGGCATCAGACAGAAATCGGCCACCCTGTTCACGTATTTTTAAGTGATTGACGTCGGAATACAGCGGAGTACAGCCAACCAAACGTCCATCGACGACTTGATCGCCATAAGTAAACTGTCGTCGGATCTCGCGAATGGGAATCGCGGTTTGAATGGTTGGCAGGCCAACGATTTTATCCAGATCACTACGTTTGATCCCGAACTGAGTCGCGGCCATGCCTGCGAGTTTTTCGTCTGGTGGTTTTTGGCTACGGACAATGATTGTATTGGCACCAAGCGATTCGATTTGCTTTTGAACCTGATCACTGGCACCTTGGCTGATCGCAGTCAGCAAGATAACGGCCCAGACGCCGATCAAGATCCCCAACATCGTCAGGAAGGTTCGTAGCGGGTGCAATGCGAGGCTTTTAATGCCCAGTCGCCAAGTTCGTAGCCAAAGCATGTTTTTTACTCTCGGGCTAACAGTTCGGCGACGTTGGCTCGTTGCGATCGACGAGCTTCTTCGCGACGTTCTTCGGATACAAGTTCGTCGATGTGCAACATTCCGTCTTTTAATCGAACGATTCGTTTGGCGCGTTCGGCGACAAAGTCTTCGTGTGTCACCATGATGATGGTTCGGCCTTCTTCGTTCAGTTCATCAAAAATCGTCAGGATTTCTTCGGTTGTAACCGAGTCCAAGTTGCCGGTTGCTTCGTCGGCCAACACAAAGAACGGATCGTTGACCAAACTGCGAGCGATGGCGACACGCTGTTGCTGTCCACCGGAAAGCTGCGTGGGACGGTGATCCAATCGATCGCCAAGCCCAACACGGTTTGCCAATTCGACGGCACGCTTTCGTTCGTTTGCGCCAAGTCGCCCTTGGTAGTACAAAGGCACTTGGATGTTTTCGACAACCGTTAATTGTTGGATCAAGTTGTAGGACTGAAAGACGAACCCGATTCGTTCGCTGCGAATTTCGGCAAGTTCGTCGTCGGTCATCGATGCGATATCGTCGTCACCCAGAAGCAGTTTGCCAGTTGTTGGTTTGTCCAGGCATCCAAGCAGGTTTAGCAACGTGCTCTTGCCGCTACCGGACGGTCCCATGATTGCAACAAAGTCACCTTCGGGTACGTCAAACGAAACTCCGCGCAGAGCTCGCACGGTTTCACTTTTGAGCACGTAGTCTTTGGTGACATCTCTGATCGAGGTCGCCAGTTTTGCGGTCGCACGAGAATCTTGTGGTTCTGCGGCGGTGGGACTGTGGGCATCCATCAACTAGTTGCCCATTCGCTTTTTCATCGAAGCGGTCAGCTCTTCGCGCGTGACGCTTCCATCACCGTCTGTATCCGCTTTTTCGACACTACTGCGCCAGCGAGAGTCGATCGACTTCATTTCTTCGGCTGAGATCTTGCCATCACCGTCTTTGTCACTGCGAGACATGCTGGCGTTGACAATGGTGTTGATGTCCGGAGGTCCACCGCCGCCAAAGCCTCCGCTGGGTCCACCGCCACCAGAACGACCCTCGCCACCGCCGCCGCCACCTGGACGTCCGCCGCCGCGCCCACCTTCACCGCGCCCACCTTCACCGCGACCAGCTCCGCCTCTGCCACCAGCACCGCCGCGACCACCACCGGCTCCGCCTCGGCCGCCGCCAGCACCGCCTCGGCCACCACCTCCGCCGAGCCGTCCTTCACCAGGGCCGCCGGGGCCTGTTACAGCTGGTCCGGTAGGTTTCCTGGGACCACCGAACGCCTTCATCTCGCTGTTGTCCTGTCGCTCGATTTCAGGCAGATCCATTAATGTCAAATGCTGGCGAAGATTCAAAACAACTTTCTCGCCTTCCTCCAAGCCGCCTTTGATACTGGCCATCGTGTCATTGGTCGCGCCGATATCGATCTTTCGCGTCTCGAAGCTTTCTTCGCCCGATTGAACCAGCGTGTACATGTCTTCGCCGTGCTGATACAGTCCTTGAATCGGCACTTGGATTGCGTCGTCCAACTGTTCAACGAAAATCTGTACTTCCGCTGTCATGCCCGTTCGGATTGATTCTGGCGGGTCAACGATTTCGATGATCGTCGCGTACTCTTTGATTGACGAGCTAAAGAAACTGCTGGGCTCCGCGTAGCGGTTCACTTTGTTGACACGCCCGTTGAGCTTCAGCCCTGGAATCGCATCGACTTGAATGCGTACCGGCATGCCTTCGGAGATCAGCGTCACACGTGACTCGTTGATTTTGCATTTGACCTGCATCAGTGTTGGATCAGGCAATCGTACGATCGCTTGTCGTTCACGCACGTTCGCGCCAGCTTCGACAACAAATTCTGCATTGCCACCTCGGCTGCTGTATTTGTTTGCGTGCACAACGACGCCCGATGACGGAGCCTTCATCACGCACTTCTTGATTTGTTCCTCGGTGTCGGCCAGTTCTGTTTGCTCTTCCAACAACTCGCTTTGATAGGCAGTCAACTTGGCGAGATTTGATTCGATCTCACTGTCAAACTGGACCAACATTTTCTTAAGCGTAAGATCCCGCAGAACCTTCAATCGTCCCTTAGCGGCCTCCAGTTGGTTTTGCGCATTTTTAACAGCGAATTTGTCAGCATCCAATTGCAATGACTTCACCAACCCTTTGGCAACCAAACGCTGGCTGCTGCCTAGTGCAAGCTGTGCTTTGCGAAGTTCTTGTTCGGCGACTGCCATCTCGCTAAGGATGGCTTTCTCTTCGGTCTTAAAAACGCCTTCGATGTATTCCTGTCGGCTGATTCTGGATTGTTCGACCAAGGCTTCTGCAGTGGTCACATTGGCACTGGCGGTAAGAACTTGGATCTTGTCATCCTTCAGTTGCGTTTCCAACTGTGACGTATCCAGTTCGACCAGCTTGTCGCCCTCATTTACCTTGGTGCCTTCGTCGATCACCCATAGGATCGGTGTGCCGCTGGAGCCACCACGCGACTTCACTTCGCAGATGACTTCTTTGTTACTGCTACTTTCGATCTCGCCCTGTTCCAAAACGATGTGATCAAACGGGCCGCGCGTGACGAGGCCCGAAATCAATTCGTCTTGGGATGCCCGCTCGCGGCTTTTTTGTATATAGGAAACCGCAAACCAAGCCATCACACCTAGCAAGCCAAGGCATACCAGCAGGCCACCCATCAAACCACCTTGGCGGCGTTTTGCAGACAGCGAATATCGAACGTCAGACATAAGAAAGGTGGAACCCGATAGTGGTGGGGAAATCAACGCCATGTGATTAAACCACTCTTGATGTCGCGAGTTTCGATTCAAGGTGGGATCAAGACTGGGTATTTCCCCGCAGGCCATATTGGCGATTTGGGGGCGGACTGAGTGTTGGAATCGATGGAAACCAAGGCTGGAGTAGCTTTCCCACAGTTACAATACCCTTGCCGTGTGGTTTGGCCGCCAGCATATTCTAGTTAACTGTCAAAATACCGGTCGGCAGTAATTTCCAAATTTGCCGGTATCTTGGCAGCCAGTTGGTCAGGGAAAAGCGAATATCGCGGGTTGATTTCCACGAGCACCTCGGGGCCGACATTTGCCCCCGCGTTTTGTAGCCATTTACGGTGCAAATCCGAGATCGCTTGGCGGGCCAAAGCGGGTGTATCGGTAGCCGCCCCGTCCGCGTTTTTGACCGGCGCAAACGCTTCGCTGGGAAGGACTTCGACCACAAATGCATTCTTCGCCGCAGGAAGCAAATCGAAGATAAATCGCTCGAACTTCGTCGCATTTGGCTCCGCCGGTGCGATGCTCTCACCTTGTTCATTCAGATACGGCACCTTTTTGCTGGCCCGGTGAAACGGCAACGCATCGCTTTGGTCACACATCCGTTTTAGAAACGCCACATCAATCAGATGCACCGCGATGTTGCCAGCCCACAATCGGATCTCGCCATTGTCGTCGGTCGCTTCGGCAGCCGATTCGGGCAAATCGCTGTACTCGATGATTTGCATCGACCCGTCAACGATCACGACGTTGCCTACTTTTTCCATCGGATAACGTTTGCGAACAACTTGCGTCGTCATCTCGCTCTGGGCCAACAGGTGATGGCCAATCAAAGTCGGATCGCATAGCCCGACCAAAGGATTGTCGACTTGAAAATAGGCCAAGTGTTTGACACCACGTTTATCGGCATCGTCAAAGCAACCGCTCCGCTGCAGCGCACCAACCGTGCCACCGTGTCCATCGGGGCTAAGCGCGAGCGAGGACTTGGATTGCAACAGCAACTTACCGGTCGCCGCATCGACCGCAGGCATGGTTCCCTGTTTAAAAATACGAATGTTGTTTCGGTCCAGACCCAAATAGTCGTTCTTTTCAAAGTACTCCTTGGTTGGTGCATCGGTTGCTTCGCTGGTCATGATGTAAAGCGGGATGTTCACGCCGTACAAATCACCGATCGCAATCAACCGATCTGCAAAAAGCTGAAACAAAGTTCGGCCCGAGACCGGTCCGACCGGAAACATTCCTTTGGGTTGATCAAACCCCAACCGAGTGCCCTGTCCGCCAGCGACCAATACAGCGCCGACTTCGCCTGCTTTCAATGCTTCTTCGCCGCGCGCCTTGGCGTCTTCGTTGGACCATTTCGCGCCGGTTCCGTCGGCACGCATCGCGGGTGGTGGTTCGGCGTTGTTTGCCATCGCGGCAAAATCCGGTTTCTCGTCCGCCCCAGCGACCAAGGTTGCCAGTTGTTCCAAATCCAAATCCTGGATTTGCGTTTGTAGTTGCTGCTGTTGCTCGGTCGATAGTTCGTCCCAGTATTGCAACACATGGTCTTGACCGTGAGCTGTCAGCAATTCACGCAAGTTTTCAAGGCTCATATCAGAATCGTTTTTGGGTGATGATCAAAATTAGAATTGGTGGCTTGAGAAAGCTTCGTTTTTCGGTAGCGAAACTCGTCAAGAGTCTGGACTGTCCTTTGAATAGCCGAAAGTCCTGATGATTTCCGCTACGGCAAGGACTCTCGTTTTAGCTTTCCCAACGCATTAGTGACGAAAATGCCACTGTGCAGCATCGTAGCGTTCTTGTCGCAATTTGCGGATACGGCTTTGCGGCAATTCGGTTAACGGCTCAGCCTCTGCTTCAAAATGCTTGATAAGGTCGCGTGAAAGTTCGTCAGGATTGATCGGGACGTTGGTGACGAAATCACCGTGATCACGCCCGTCACGGTAATCGGGTTGCCGCGGAGCATTACAGAGACAACGCGCAAGCAAATTCAAATCCGCGTCAAACAAAATGGTGCCGTGATACAGCAAATGGGAACGCGAAACACGCAAACTGTTGCCCGAAAACTTTCGATTCAAAAAAGTCAGATCGCAAATTCCTTTCAACTGACACTCTGGAACCTGCTGTTGCACCGCAGCGAGTACACGTTGCATGACGTAACGATGGGCAGCATCTATCTTTCGCAGTTCCGGCTGCTTGTTCAAACTGATTACGACGCTGTACATCAAACAACCCGGCCCGCCGACCACGCTGGCGCCACCGCTGCAGCGGCGCAAAATCGCGATGTCATTGGACTCGCAGTAGGCTCGGTCGACTTCGTAGTCAACTTTGGAAGATCGACCAAGCACGACGACGTGACGATCGAACTGCCAAACACGAATGGTTTCGCTCAACTCGCCTGAGTCCGCTGCCAACAACACAGCTTCGTCCAAAGCCAAGTGATCAGCCGGATCGGTTAACGATTCGATAATGTGCCGCATGAAAAGATGGTTGGTGGTGATTTACTCGGGACGCAACGAATCCATTAACGGCATTCGGACAACGCGACGAACCGCTACCAGGCCCGCCGCCAATCCAAACACAATGATCACGACCACAATCAGCAGCGGTTCGATCAAAGGTGGTTTTAATCCATTAAGGACTGCGTGGGGCAACACTGCCAAGAATGCACACACCGCGCCGCAACCGATTCCCAACAGCAACAAACTTGCCGTCTCGCTCATTACCATCCCAGCCAACCGTTTTCGTGTAAACCCGATCGCCCGCATCACAGCCAGCTCTCGACGACGCTCCAAAACGCTGCGCAGTTGAGCGACCGCCAATCCGATCGTCCCTAACAACAATCCCAACGCCCCGAGACTTTGGAAAGTACGCAGATAGGTGTTCTGAACAGCCAACATGCCCGAGAGGACTTGTTTTGAATCGGAAACGTCCATTCCCACGTCTCCCAATCGCTCTTCTAGGACCATCGATACGTCGACCTGTTTCGTTTCGTCACAACCGATCATAAAAAACTGATAGCCGCTTAAATCTGGAAACACGTTCGTGAAATTTTCTTCGCTGATCATCAACTTGCCTTGCAGAATCGAATTCGCAAGCAGTCCAACGACGCGAAAATATATCGGTTTGCCGGTTTCATATTCAAACGAACGCGTTTCGCCCACGCCACCCATCATCTGCAAGCTCCACATCGCCGTGTTTTGATCCAAGACAACAGGAATCGGATCGGCTTCGGTTCCTGTCGCCGATTGATCAAGCAGCGCCCATGTCGATTCGTCTTCCGCGACGTCCCCTTTGGCGGCCCAGTCAAACCCAGTTGGCGGATCGAACTGCTTGGAAATTCCCAACACGGTTGGCTTGCTGGCGCGATACAAGTTGTTGCAACTTGCATCGTGGCCCAAACGGACGCGCATCGCCGCAATTTTTGACGCGCCGATCAGGTTTTTATCCGGCCCGAACGTATCTCCTTGGACCTCCGGATCTCTCAAGTTCTGATACAGCGGCTGAGCGGTTTTCGCGATCAGATTAAATCCGCCCGTTCCACGATCAGTCGGCTGCAATCGAAATACCGTGATCGCAATGATTAAAAACGCCGCGGTCGCCATCAATCCAACCGTTAACGTACTGCGCAGAGGATTCCGCGAAGCATTGCGGGCTGCAAGCGATCCGATCGTGTAGTTCAACCGCTGCTTTGATGATGCCGAATCCGCATCGATTCGACGCGGTTTTCGCAAACTCGCATACACCGATAGTAACACGGCAATCAACAACAGCATTCCACCGCCGATGAATCCGCCAGCGGCGATTTGCCCGCCCTGCGAAGCGCCTCCGGCGGCGGCCAAGAACGCCAGCAGCGCAATGACACATGCAACAACAGGAAGCTTTGATTTTTTGTGCTCGCTTGTTTTGCGCCCAAGTTGCTGGTCCGTATCGCGACCGGTAAGCAGCGTTCGCGCGTTCACTTTCAAGATCGATCGAATCGTCACCCACAACGCAATCGCGGCGACAAGCCAACCGGACAGAGCACCGATCAATAGGCTCCTTATCGTCCAGTGGAAACCCAAAAACGGCACGGTTACCGCGCCGACCCACCAATTTTTCAATGCCCACAGGACGACTTTGGCATAGACCGCTCCGCCAAAGACTCCAAGGACCGCTCCAATCGCCGCCACGATCAGTCCTTCGCCAAGCGTTAGCTGCGTCACTTTTTTCGGCGTCCAACCGATTGCCAACAGCGTTCCGAATTGTCGCAAACGTTCGATCAATCCGAGCCGGAACAACATCGCAATCAACATCACCGCCGCGAATATCACAAAGAAGCTCAGTGACAAAAACAAAGCATCAAATGGCGTCGTCCCCTTGGATGCCTCCAGTTGACGACGTTTGATCGGCAGCACTTGCCAGCCCATGTCGCCAACGCTGTCTCCGATTGTTTTGCGAATCTCCGTTGCAAGGAATTCGGTATCGGGCGCCACCGCCGAATCGATCCGCAACCCGGTCGTCTTTCCAAATCGGCTACCAAACAAACGTTCTCCGTCGGCCAATGGCAAAAAAGCTTTTGGCGTCAGTCGATGCTCGTTCCAATATCGATCATCGTCGCCAGAGATTTCACGTTCTAACTTAAATGGCAAATCCCAATCACTGATCGAATCTTGGTCGGTCACACCTGGAACGCTGGGCGTCAAGTTGGGATCGTTGTACGCTGTCGGCGGTTGGTCAAAAACAGCAGGCCTGGTGCGGTAATAGCGTTTGGCGGGTTTCGTGATTGGGACGATTTGAGTAACGATCGCGTCGAAGTACCGCTCGATTTCTTTGCCGTTTTCGACTTCAGGTTCGTAGTACGCGACGCGCAATGGTGTTCCCACCTGAGCATCCAGTCTTTTGGCCGTCCAATCGTTGATCACCAGCGGCACATTGTCTTTTGCGGATGAATCTGTTTCGTATTTCAGCGGCAACGAATCACTCGAATCGACCGCCGAGATCGTGCTGTACGGAACGCTTGCGACGACTTTGCCCGAATCGTCCAATTTTTCGATCGCGTTGGCCAAGTACGTCGTCACAGGCGTGACTTGATCGGCAGTCATTGACGCAAGAATTGTCTCGACACCAGAATCTGGCAACAGCAGTCTGTCGCTGGTCAGTGAGTAGTAATCAAACGCCTTGGCTTGCGCATTCGAATCATCGTCTTTTGAAAAAGCAGGGCTCTGTACACGGTCCAGTTGCAGGCCCAAATCCGCAAGATCGATATTCAAATCTTTCAGTTCGATTTCGTGGTCCAAAAGCAGTGTGTTGGCTTGTCCTTGGCGATCAAGCACTTCGGCGATGGTGGATCTGGCGATGAAAATGTTCTGCGGCGCGGATTGGCTGGCGCTGATTGCAAATCGCCCGAGCCCGCGATCGGCGATGATGTCTGCTACCTTCATCCTTGGCAAACCTTCGGTCTGAATATCCCGTCGCCCCAACGGGCTGTCCGCTGGCACGGCCTGTTCGACGGGCAATCGCACGGTGATCAGATCGCCGATCTTCACGCCGATCTCTTGGGCGGTCGATTCGTTCAGCACGACCATGTCGCCAGTGGGTAACGTTTTGGGAATGACGCCTGTCGCATCCAGTTTCCAAAAGTCATCGTCGCAGCCGATGATCTGAACGCTTCCGGCGCGCCGAATCGAACCAGGGATGGAAGCGTCACCAGACGATTCAACGACTCCGCTTGAAAACAAGATCAACGGCACCGCGTGATCGTCTTCTTTCGTGATCCCCACCGGATCGAAGAATGCACCGGGGATCACAACCGATTGCGTCTTGCCAAGTCGTTCGATGGTCAATCCACGCAAAGAGCCACGCATCGAATCGCCAACCAATAGGGCGCCAACGATCACGGAAGTTGCCGTGGCGACACCGAGTGCGACCGAAGCGGAGATGCGCCAATTGTGGCGTATTCCTGCGAGGATCATTTGGAACAGACCAAGAGCAGCGGCCGGATTCGTTTTGTGGTCCACGTCGGTCTTGTTTGAATCGGTTGTGTTCACGGATGGATCGGGCAGCAAATAATGGAGCGGTTGGTCGATGTTGCCCACGCAACAGATCGGTCACGAACCAGACAACCATCAGAGTTTACCACTTTCGGCCCACATGAAAGGGTTGTGTGGATTCGGATGTTCGCCAAGCAACACAGCCCCATTTTCGCGCTGCGACTTGCCGTTGGGCAAGTGCGGGTTGTGCCGTGTATAGCGCGAGATACGCACCTTCTCACCGCGTTGGCACATTTGACCCGATTGTTTGAGATATGCGCACAGGAAAGGATTCTTGCGCTCTATCCGTCGCCGCGGTCCAAGGAAGTACCCGTGTCGTTGAAAAAGCATGCGTGGCTACTGCTAGGTAGTTGCCTAATCGCCTTCACTATTGGCTGCAGTTCAAGAGCAAAATTCTTGCACTCCAGTTGGCCTTCGCTGGTAAGCAAGCCAAAGCCCAAGTCCACAACAAACTTTGCGGCTGCGAAACCGAAGAAATCTACTTCAACAAACACGCTCAAAGTGAACAAGCCTGCTGGTTGGTCAAAGATCAAACTGGCTGGACTTTTTGACAAGGCATCCGATCAAGCCGGCGCCGCAAACAAGGTGATAAAGCTGCAAAGCGCCTTGCCTGAAAACGCTGTGCCTGAAAACGC
>CAZZDZ010000014.1:19387-26499 GCA_964652675.1 uncultured Pirellulaceae bacterium | reverse complement strand
GTGCCTGAAGACACCATGCAGTTGCGCGACGCGATCCAAGAATCCATCAACAGCGAACTGGATTCTGGGCTTTCAACACAGCCCAGCGACGCCCACAATGAAGGTTCCCAAAGCAAAGATTCCTACAGCGTCTTGGATTCCAAACCAGACGCGGGATCTGAATCTGAATTCGGCAACGTAGAATCCCTTACCGAAGGCATGATGCAGTCGGCTGAGGACTACGACTATCGTCCTCGCGATGCCAATTCTTTACCGAGCGATTTTCGCGTGATATCGGAATCCGAGATGCTTAGCATTGCGTTGGCCAATGCTCCCGTAATCCGTGCGCTGGGCATTCGCGTTTTGGACAACCCCGCCGGTGCAACGACCGTTTACGATTCGGCGATTTCCGGTAGCGATCCATTCTTTGGCCCCAATGCGGCCTTGGCCGAATTTGACCGCAACTACAACGCGAGTCTCACCACTCAGAACAACGATCGTGTTTTCAACAACGCGACTCTCGGTGGTCAGGTTCAAGAACTGACACAAGATTTCGTCAACGCCAACGCCGGGATCCAACAAAGATCGTTATCCGGTGCGACTTGGCAACTTAACAGCACGACCCTCTATGACGCCAACAACCGGGCTGGAAATCAGTTTCCAGATTACTGGGAAACACAAGTCGAAGCCGGAGTGCGACAACCATTGCTACGCGGCGCTGGAAAACAATTCAATTTGATCGCTGGTCCCAACGCACAGCCCGGGTTCAACTTTTCCAACGGAATCGTGGTCGCGCGAATGAACACTCGAATCAGCGAAGCCGACTTTGAAATCGCTCTGCAACGTTATGTACGTGATCTGTACACCGCGTACTGGGATCTCGTACGACAGTTTCATGTTTACAAAAGCGTTTTGGCGTCACGTGAACTGGCCTACGAGACTTGGCAAACCATTCGCGCCAAAGCCGAAGCAGAACTGGAAGGCGGAGAAGCGAACAAGGAAGCACAAGCGAGAGCAAAATACTACAGCTATCGACGTGAAGTTCAAGTCGCTTTGGGTGGTGACAGTGGTCGCGGTGGTTTGTACTTCGCTGAACGCCAACTGCGCGCATTGATGGGCATGCCGCCAGTTGATGGCAAACTGTTGACGCCGGCTGATTCGCCGGTCACGGCAAGATACGTTTTTGACTACGACCATATCGTGTCTCGCGCGATGACGGGGCGAACCGAACTGCGTCGGCAGTCGATTCGACTGCGTCAGCAACAGTTGCGATTGATCGCGGCCAAGAATTTCCTGTTGCCTCAGTTAGATCTGATTGGCCGCTACCGGATTCGCGGTTTCGGTGACGACCTGACTGGTGGGAACACTCAATTCAGCAGTGCGACGCGAGATTTCTTGTCGCTTGACCACCAGGAATGGGAATTCGGTTTGGAATGGAACGTCGCAGGTGGTCGCCGACAGGCTCGATCAGCTGTCCGCAACGCTCAGCTGCAAGTCGCTCGCGAACAGTCCGTCTTGCATGAACAAAAAGGAGCCGTTCGTCACGAAGTCAGCAACGCGCACGCCGAAGTTTCGTCAGCCTACTACGCAATGGAAAGCTCGCAACACCAAGTCGAAGCGTCTCGACAGCGACTGAAAGCATCCGAAGCACTCTATAAAGCCGAAAAACTGGAGATCGAATTCTTGCTGGACGCACAAGAAGAATTGTTGCGAGCCGAAGTGCAATTGGCCGCAGATCAATCACGCTATTCGATTTCCTTGGTCGAAATCAACAACACCAGCGGCACGTTACTTAGCGACATCGGCATTCGTATGTCGCACAGCGTTCGAGGCAGCAAAGTCAACTATCTGCCCACAGCTAGTCCGCTTGAGAATCAAACCGCACAGGTGAATCAACAAGGCGTGGTGCTGCCCAACCACGACAGCCCCGTGCCGACCCCCAACTACGAGCCACTGCAAAACGATTCCATCCCAGAAACTTTGAAGCCGGTTCCCAACCGAAAAATCGAGTCGCTAAAAATCGAACCGCTCGAAACTGCTCAACTTCCAAAACTAAAACACGCAACCAATCCGGACCAACTAAAAGCGTTGCCTGTCGCCAAGTCGAAGCTGCCGCCGCCCCAAAGAATGCCCAGCATCGAGGCGCTGTATCCAGTCGACCCACCCGTCGAACCAAGAAAGGCAATTGTGCATAACCTGCGGCACGGAGGCGTAAAAACAAACCCGTTCCAGCCTCCGATCAGCCCGAACAAACGCAGCGACGAAGAACTGACCGATGAAGAACTCTCGATCTCGCGTCTTTTCGACAAGGTTGAGACGTTAGAGGCACCAGTGACCTCATCGCGGTAGAGATCGCAAAGAGCGTCTACTTTGTCTCGATTTTCAATTTCCCGCGCATCCCAGCAAGGATTTCGTGTTTGGGATTTTTGATGGTTGCCCACAAGCGAACTTGCCCCGTTACAGGATGCAATTCAGGCGAGACATGGGTGACTTTACCACTGTAAGCTTCCTTGTCTTTCGCGTCACCCAAACTAGGCACAAACTCCGCCTTCTTTCCAACCAGGTTCCTTCCGTATTTCAGGCCGTCAACGAAACATTCGACGCGTATTGGATCCAGCGAGATAACGCGTACGATTGGCTTGCCCGCTTCTACCCATTCTCCCAGTTCAACATCGATCTCGGTGACAATGCCGTTGACGGTCGTTTCGATCCCGTGCTTTTTCAGCCGTTCGTTCACGATGTTGACGGAAGCTTGTTTTTCGGTGGCGGTTGCACGCGCGATCAATCGTTCATGGGCGGCTTGTTCAATCGCCAAAGCGGATTGTTCAACAACCAATCGCAATTTGTCTAACTCCGTCGAACTAACGGTGCCACGAAAGTTCTGATTCGCGATCTCACTCTGTCGCAGTTCTCGCTTGTTAACAGCCAGCGTACGGATCGCGTATCGTTCGTCGACATCATTTTCAGCCGCCAAGCGTGCAGCTTCGTATGCCGCTCTTGCCGCCAACAATTCCGTCTTGGCTTGCAAGTCATCCAGCAATGCCAGACGAGTTCCCTTGGTGACACGGTCCCCTTCTTTTACATCGATCGTCGCAACGACCCCGGGCAGCGGAGATGCAATGAAAGCGTTTTGGATCAGCGAAACTTGCGCATCGCTGATTTGCAGTATAGAATCTTCAACCGATTCGCTCTGCACCGCGTCGGATTCGTTGACCTCTGCCTTGACATTGTCGTCAGCAGATGTCGTGACGCTATCGCCAGCCGATGTCTTCGTGACGAGCAACGATGGTCCAAGAACGACCAACGACATCGCGGCGGCAAAAAGAGCGAGTGAGTATTTCATGGCGGATGATCAAGATCAGGGTTTGGAGTGCTTTGGCAGTCCTTTTACACTAATCAATCCATCACAACGGGCAAAACACAAGCCATCAAGTCTACCGCGGAGGCCTCCGCAGAGCCCGGTTATGCAGGTAAAAACGAATGCAACAACATTGGTGTCACATTCTGTCGCCACTTTGTGGCTGTGCTAACTCGCCTTCTTTTTCTTGTTTTGATTCACCTTATTGTTCCGCGGCTTTCTTGCCTTGCCGGGATCGTTGTCTTCGCCGACTTGGTACTTCTCTCTCAATCGTCCCAGTTCCGCCGTCAGATTGTCCTGAACTTTGATTAAGTCAGTGCTGCCGTAGACGCTGGTCAATTCGTTCGGGTCGTTCTTTAGATCGAACAGTTCCCAGTCGTCAATCTTCTCGCCTTCCAAGGCATAGTAGCGGATCAGTTTGTGTTCTCCGTCGGTCACGCCGTAATGCCGTGCCACGTTGTGGGCGCCTGGGTTTTCGTAGTAGTGATAGTAGAAAACTTTGCGCCAATCCGCTGGCGTGTTGCCCATCAAGATTGGTTTGATGCTGCGGCCTTGCATGTCATCTGGCACTTCGACGCCAGCAACGTCCAAAAAGGTTTCGGCAAAGTCCAAGTTGGAAACGATATCCGTTTTGTTCACACTTCCTGGTTCGACTTTGCCTGGCCAGCGAACCAACAGCGGACATTTCAATGATTCTTCATACATCCAACGCTTGTCAAACCAACCGTGTTCGCCCAAGTACCAACCTTGGTCGGATGAATAGATAACGATTGTGTTTTCGGCCAAGCCGGCTTCGTCCAAATAGCCCAACACTTCGCCGATGCCGTCGTCAACGCTTTTCACGCAACGCAAATAGTCTTTGACGTAACGCTGGTATTTCCACTTGATGATTTCTTTTTCGCTCATCCCCGCACGTGCCTTTTCAAAGGCCTCGTTTTTGGGCCCGTAGGCAGCATCCCAAACTTTGCGTTGTTCGTCCGTTAGTCCACGCTGTGGGGTCAATTTCAAGTCGTTCGGATTCAAATGTTCTTTGACGGTCATCGTTTGACGGCCAGCCGATCGCGTGCGCCCGTTGTAGTCGTCCCAAAGTGTTTCTGGTTCAGCGATCTCTTTGTCATCCAACCAAGTGAGATACTTTGGACCGGGTTGCCAGTTGCGGTGCGGCGCCTTGTGCTGATACATCACCATGAACGGTTTGTCTTGGTCGCGATCCTCTTTCAACCAGTGCAGTGTTTTGTTGGTGATTATGTCGGTCGTGTAACCGGTATGTGGTTTGGTGACTGGCTTGCCGTCTTCTCCCTCGGTGATCATCGGGGGGTTATAGTACGGACCCTGGCCTTTGAGCACGTCGTAGTAGTCGAATCCTTGCGGAGTGGTGGCCAAGTGCCATTTGCCAATGACAGCCGTTTGGTAACCAGCTTTTTGCAGCAATTTAGGAAACGTCTGTTGATCGCCGTTGAATTTGTTTCCATTGCGGATGAACCCATTTAGATGGCTGTATTTGCCCGTTTGGATCACGGCGCGGCTTGGGCCACAGATTCCATTGGTGCAATAGCAACGATCGAACAACATGCCTTCTTTGGCAATCCGATCCATGTTCGGCGTCAAGATCCGCGAATCGTCGTAAGCACTCAAGGCTTGCTGGCAGTGGTCATCGGTAAAGATAAAAACGATGTTCGGGCGATCAGCCCCCTGGCCAATCGACGCGAGCAAACACAAAAAGAGGGTGGCAAACGAAATGCGATTCATGGTGGGGCTCGTGCGAGGAAAGTTGTTTTGGGTCACGTATTCTACTCAAAGTCGTCTCGCGAATGTTGGCACTCCGGACCATCGCGGGCACGCAGGATACCAGCACGCAGCATTCCAGCATGCAGCATTCCAGCATGCAGCGCCAGCAAGTGAATCCTAAGCGTTTACAGGAAATTCACTTGCTGGCGCTGCATGCTCGTTTGTTCGATTGGCTAGACTGGTAGACTCGATCAAAGCTGCCTTCCCCCCTCCCTCAATGGATCCTCTCCATGAACGTTCGAACGATTTGTTTGACGATCACCTGTTTGATGTTCGGTTCATCAGCCGTTGCAGACTGGCCTGCCTACTTATGCGGCAATGATCGTGCTGGATTTTCGTCCACGCAGCTTGATCCAGATTTGAAACCCCTCTGGACTTACAAATCGCCAGCAAAACCAATCAAGGCATGGTCGGGGCCTCGAGAGGCGCCGATCGAAGGGCACGAGATGAAGCATCGTGTTGATTTTGACGATGCCCTGCAAGTCGTCATGGCCGACGGACGCGTTTACTTTGGCAGCACGGTCGACCATCGACTGCATTGCGTCGATGCAAAAACCGGCAAACCGATATGGGATCACTACACCGACGGACCCATTCGGCTTGCTCCAACACTTGCACATGGCAACGTCTATTTTGGTTCCGATGACGGTGTTGTCCGTTGCCTGGACGCAGTCGACGGAAAAGTCGTTTGGCAGATGCGAGTTGGAACCAAAGACGACCGTCTAATTTCGCGTGGCGAAATGATTTCGCGATGGCCCGTTCGCACGGGCGTCTTGATTGATGGTGACGTCGCTTACTTTGGCGCCGGCGTGTTTCCGCATGAAACGGTTTACCTCTGCGCGGTCAACGCGAAAGACGGCAGCATCATTTGGCGCAATGATACGATTAGCCAACAAGACGCCGGACGTAATGATTTGTCACCACAAGGATACTTGTTGGCCAGCAAAGACCATTTGTACGTTCCATCGGGACGTTCTTTGCCGGTTGCCATTTCAAAGAAAACCGGCGAGATCGTTTTTAAGCGAAAGTATTCATGGCGCACCGATGCGGGCGGAGTCGTGGGCGGCACCAAAGCGCTGTTGGGTGACGGGCAAGTCTATGCGGGTGGACCACATCACTTTCTTGCGATGAATCAAAAATCAGGCAGTGTCGGTAAATCGTGGATCAACGGTCGGCAAATGGTCATCGCCGAAGACTTGGCGTACTTGATGGATGGCGAAAAAATATTTTGCGTCGACCGAGACAAACATGCCAAAGCCAGCCAGGAAAAACAAAAGTGGTTCTTGAAGGCTCGTGATTTGCGAAAGGAGCCCAAGAAAGCCGCCGAAGCAAAACGCAAAATGAAGGAGTACATGCAGATCGGCATTCAGTGGCAGTATCCAAGTGACTTTGATGACGTCTTGATCGCAACGAATAACCTTGTGATCGCGGGAGGGATGAACGAAATCGTCGCGCTCGACCGCAGCAATGGCAAGAAGGTATGGCAGCAGAAAGTCGACGGAAACGTTCGTGGATTGGCAGTCGACAACGGCCTGCTGACAGTCAGCACCGACGCTGGAAACATCTATGCGTTCAGCAGTGCGGGCGAAACTGATCCTGGCAAAGTCGCAACTTGGCCGGAGCCCTACACGACGCCGTTTGAGAAAGACGATTTGACCGAGACATACAAAACCGCCGCGGCGGAAATATTGAAACACAGTGGTCAGCAAACCGGATATTGCTTGGTGCTGGGCAGCGAGCAGGGTCGATTGGCACACGAGTTGGCTAAACAAAGCGAACTGATGATCTATGCGGTAGAACCTGATGATGACAAAGCGGCCCAGTCACGAGACGCGTTGCAGCAAGCGGGTATCCACGCGACGCGGGTCACCATCCTGAATCTGCCCATCGAAGAACTTCCGCTGTCCAATTACTTTGCCAATTTGATTGTCTCCGATTCAATGCTGCTAACGGGCAAGTTGCCGTGTAGCCCAGAAAAAGTCTCGCG
>CAZZDZ010000014.1:0-19287 GCA_964652675.1 uncultured Pirellulaceae bacterium | reverse complement strand
CGTGATTCTAGGACAGCCCAACATCAAGGGACAAAACAGCACGCAAGATGCTGATGAAACGGTCGCTTGGCTTTCCGAATTCTATCGTCGCGAAGAAGGCGAAGTGATTTCGTCTTCACCCTGGCACATGCTGCGACGCGGCAAGTTGGCCGGCGCTGGTAATTGGTCTCATCAGTACGGCAACGTCGCCAACACTTCTTATGCGGACGATCATCGCATTCGCGACGGCTTAGGCGTGTTGTGGTATGGCGACCCCGGCCCCAGTTCGATGATCAATCGACACGAAGCGGCTGGCGCTCCTTTGTCGACCAACGGCCGGATGTTCATTCAAGGAACCGATAACGTGATGGCGTATGACGCTTACAACGGAAACTTTCTGTGGAAATTCGAAAACCCGGGAGCGATTCGCACTGGCGTTTTTAATAATCGCGAGACCCACAACTTGGCCGCCAGCGATGATGCGTTGTATGTCGCGGTCGGCAATCAATGTTTTGTGTTGGATACGGAAACCGGTAAAAAAACTGCGACCTTTACGACTCCCAAGTCACCCGATGGAGTCCAGCGGGCTTGGGCCTACTTGGCTTATGACGATGGCCAAGTCTTTGGCACCAGCACGATTCGTTCTGAATTGGAACAGCGGATGCGTCGACGTGGGTTAACCGTAAAGAGCCAAACGGATGCGGTCTTTGCCGTCGACACTTCCACGGGCCAACGGATGTGGACTTATCGTGGCAGCAACATTCTGCACACCACGATCGCGGTCGGACCGGATCACATGTATTTCATCGACAGTTCCATCACGCCCGAAGAACGCCAGCAGTTGTACTTGAAAGACAAAGGCGAATTGAAAAAACTGACCGGAGAAGCGGCCAAGAAAGCCGAAGCAGAAATGAAAGCCTTGGACGTTCGACTGGCGGTCGCGGTCGATCGACGAACGGGGCTAAAGGTCTGGGAAAAACCGGTGAACGTCACCGACACCACCAACGTCAGCGCCGGTGGCGGATCATTGACGCTGATGTATGCCGACGGGCATCTTGTTTTGTGTGGCGCCAACGCCAACGGCCACTACTGGAAACAGTTTTTGAAAGGCGAATTTGATCGCCGTAAACTGTTGGTGCTCGATGCGGAAAATGGAAATGAACTGTGGTCCAAGAACGCAAACTACATGAACCGCCCCGCGATCGTTGGCAGCGATATCTATGCGGAACCTTGGGCGTTTGACTTGCATTCCGGCAAACCCAAAACACGGCCTCATCCGTTGACAGGTCAAGAGAGCCCCTGGAGGTTCAGCCGCCCTGGTCATCATTGCGGCGTCATCACCACGACACCGAACATGATGTTCTTTCGATCCGGATTCATCGGCTATTACGATCTCTACCAAGACAGCGGGACCAGGCACTTTGCTGGCCAGCGTCTGGGTTGTTGGGTCAACGCGATTCCTGGAAACGGTTTGGTGATGATCCCCGAAGCGAGCGCGGGTTGCGTTTGCCAATTTTCGATCGCGTCCACCGTCGTGATGGAACCGAAAACCGAAAACAAATCCTGGGGCATTTTCAGCGCCGTGGGGCCAACGACACCCGTCAAACGAATCGGAATCAACTTTGGCGCTCCCGGTGATCGCAAAACGGAAACAGGCGTGGATTGGTTCGGCTATCCACGTCCCAGTAGCCGATCACGACTAGAGTTTGTATTCGACTTGAAACCCAGTCTGGCACGCGGCGGCGGTTGGTACAGTCGAAATCAGGACTCCGTCAACATCGATGAAACCGAAAAGCCGTGGGTGTTCACATCGGGCGGTCGCGGATTGAAACAATTCAAAATCCCACTGTTGGGCAAAGGCGATCCAAAAGCGAATTACAATGTGAAATTCCTTTTCGCGAACTTGACCGACAAAGACAGTGGCAAGTTCAATATCCGTGTTCAATCGCAGGATGTAAAAACGGATGTTGTGATCGCAGCAAAAACGTCTGAAAAAGTACAACCGCGAACGATCGAGATCCCCAGTGTGACGGTGACGGATTTTTTGACCGTTGAACTTGTTCCAGATGATCCCGAAAGTCTGCCAACCTTGTCCGGTATCGAAGTCACGAGGTTAGATCAGTGAAAACCAAAACAGTCAAATCTCCAGCATCAAGAACGTCCATTGCACTATTGACGATCGTTCTTGCATCGGTCGCTTTCGCTTGCCAAGTGCCGGTGTTTCGTTATGCGCTGGAGCGTTGGCCAGCGGACAACTACGAATTGGTTGTGTTGCATGACGGACCGTTGAGCGACGCAGAGCAAAAAACAGTCAAGCGCCTGCGCGATTCCGATCATCAATCGCCGACTTCGGCAAATGCCGAAATCAAATTGGTGGACGTTAAAAAAGCATCTGATCGACTTTTGAAATCCACGTGGGCCGAACATGGCCAAGCTGGCCACAGCGTATTTGCCGCTTTGTATCCCAAGACGGCCGCCGAGGTCCCCGATCGACTGATCAGCGCAAGCCCTCTGGGAGAAAACGCTCTGAACAACATCATTGATTCGCCGACCCGTCAAACCATCGCGAAACGATTGGTCAGTGGCGAGTCGGCGGTTTGGATTTTCGTGCCAATCGGTGACGAAAAAGTCGACAAGCCCGCACTAGAAACGTTGCAACGTGTGCTCGAAGCAAACCAACGCGATTTGGAATTGCCAGTGCAAGACGAGATCGAAGAGGAAGAAGAGTTGCTGGAGCAAGTCGACATCGAACTTCGGTTGAGTTTTTCCACCGTGACGCTCAAGCGGGACGATCCCAAAGAGCAATTCTTGTTGCAGATGTTGCTCGCTAGCGAACCCGATCTGCAAGAACTGAAACAGCCGATGGCATTTCCTGTGCTTGGTCGCGGACGCGTTTTGTACGCCTTGGTCGGGAAAGGAATTGCCGAACACACGATCACTCTGGCGTCGCGATTCATCATCGGTCCTTGTTCGTGCCAAGTTAAAAATCAGAATCCAGGATTCGACCTACTGATGGCCGCCGACTGGGACAAACGCATCGGAAAGACAAAACTGAGCGATCCGCTGCCCGAGCAACCCGACAAGCCAGTCCTGCTGACCATTCCATAAGGACACTCGCGCTGGAGTCCAGACTTTAGCCGTCCGATATTCGCTTAAGTAAGAAAAAGGCGGCTAAAGCCTGCACTCCAGCGCAGGTTGCCGAAAGAAAACATGGATCGAATCCGAGTACGAACTGGCGACATCACTGCTAAGTCGGTCGATGCGATCGTCAATGCGGCAAACGAAACCTTGATGGGTGGCGGTGGAGTCGATGGGGCGATTCACCGTGCGGCCGGTCGCGATTTGTTGGACGCCTGTTATGCGATTACTGAAGTCGAGCCACATGTTCGCTGCCCGACCGGCGAAGCACGCATTACGCCGGGTTTCCTATTACCAGCGAAGTATGTGATTCACACCGTTGGACCCGTTTGGAAAGGCGGAGAAGAAAACGAACCAGAGCTGTTGGCAAACTGCTATCGGAATTCGTTGAAAGTCGCGGTTGAAAACGACATTACTTCGATCGCGTTCCCGGCAATCAGTTGTGGCATCTATCGGTTCCCAGTCTCCCAAGCCAGCCGCATTGCGGTTGAAACAGTGGCATCGTTCTTGAAAAACAACGATTCAATCAAAGAAGTCATCCTGGTCGCTTTTGACAAACAAGTTTATGACTCGTTGACCACCGCAGTCGATGACGCGCGACGCGACGGTTAGCACGCGCAAGAGACCTGCTGGTTTCAGTCTACTGGCGCACCAATTCGATCCCACACAAAACCGGTTCACCTTGTCGAGGCACGAAACGAATGTGCAACTTGTCGGCGATCTGTACCGGTCGAGAAATTTCGACAACCGATGCCGGACCGCTTCCGCTTAGCGACACATTTTTTTGAATCAGTTTTCCTTGCGCCCAGACATCAAAAACACAATCTTCACCCAGTTGTTGGGGAAGTCCGCAAAGTAGTCTCAGACGGTAGTCTTGGGGTTGGGTCTTATTGTTTGCGGCATTGTCATCTGGGAGAACGTCCACCACCAACTTGGGAGCCGTCTTGGTTCCCTTTTTCCACGCTGTCGCAACTCGACTGCCACTACCGGTGACCAGCAGAGCAAGAGAGTTTCCGGGTTTCCAGTCTTTTCGCGCAATGATCGATTCGATAATCGGCGCTAAGTTTGGCGTGCGATGGGCTGCGGCTGACGCGCTGGGGACGGGCCATGGCGGTGGGTTCCATCCGATCTCCGCGCTGGTCCGCGGCCGCGACGACAAATTGTGGTCGTCTTTGTTAAAGCGTTTTGCACTGCCAGAGTTTTCACCAGCGATTATCAGAGAAGTTTCTTTGACCGATGGTTCGTCACAAGTGAATTGAACGTAGGCGCTACGGATCTTTGCGTTGCGATTCAACTTGATTTTGTTGAATCGAATTCCAACCAGTTGTGGTTCGGATTCTTCGACCAATTCCAAATCACTGCTGGTCAAATTGACTTCGCCGTCCTCGTCTTCTTCTGCGTCATCGTTGGCGTGATTGACCGCGACCCCTTTGCTGAGCTGTGATTCGTCTTTCAGTTTCATGTTGATGCGAACATCTGTCACATTTTGCACGCCAGAGGACAGCACCCACGGTATTTCTGAACCTGACATGGATGATGAGTGATGCTGAAAAAACTTGACGTCTTTGTTGAACTGAATTTCTAGTGGCGGTGAAGGCCCGGCGCTGGCAGGAAACTCCAGCCACAATCTGCCAGCGGTGTCGCGTCGGTCACCAGGGGCGCCCAAGTTCAAACCGACGCTCTCGATTCGCTGGCCATTCACTTTGACCGACGCAGCAGAGTTGACGCTCCAAAGTTCCACGTCGGGCATGTGCACCAGTGCCAAAGAAGTTTGGTTTTGATAGGAACAGCTACACGTGCGTGTGTAGTCGGGCGCATTGAGCACTCCATTGGCGACAACCAAATTGGATGTGCAACCTGATTTGAATCCTCCCAAGTTGCCAGTCCCCCCGTCGCTTAGCAAATCGTAGTAGCCGGCCGCCCCCGAACGGAACGTCAGAAAGTTTTCGCTGGCGATGATGTTGTTACAGCCATAGGCACGGGTCAATTTCCATGGTTGTTTTTGGCCGGTGATGGGGTTGGAGACGATCTTTTGCTTGCCGTCTTGGATGTAGAATGCGCCGGCCGATTCGGCATAGGAGTTTGTGTTGGTGATGATCAGGTCGTTGTGCAAAATGCAGGGGCCGGTGTACTTCAAAGACTCTTTTTTCCACTTCACGCTACCGTCTTGTGCTCGATAGACCGCCATGCCGGTGCCCGATTCGACCGACAGCCGATCTTTGGCCGATGCGCCGGCTTGCAACAGCAGGTCGTGTTGTTCGCTGTAGCCAAGCCAGGTGCCAAAGATTCCCTTGTTGATCTGCCAGTTTTCTTTGCCTGTTTGGGCGTTGATTGCAACGATCCGATACGTTTTTGGCCGTGGTATCCCGCGACGCTGCATGGCTTCTTCGACTTTGGTCGGATTTCGATCCAGGCAATAAATTTGGTCGCCGCCAGCGACGATTCCGTTGTGCCAAAAACTATGGTTCGCATCGATTTTCCAAAGCACTTTGCCCGAGTGACGATCAAAACCAACCAGGGCAAGGCTCGCAGCACGTTCGTAGCTTTTGGATCCGAACCCGGCGTTGTTCTTTTTCAGCTCTTTGTCGGCGTCAAACGTTAAGTCGTACCGTTTTTTGTAGCGAGCAAATCCGACTCCGCCAATCAATACGTCCTTGTAAACACCCAGGTATCCCCACTGATTGACTTCGTCGGACTCTTTGTCTGAATCACTAACGGGCAGCGTAAAAGTAGTGAGCGTTTTGCCGTTGGCAGGATCCAAAACATGGCAAACATTGGCTTCCACTAAGTAGACGCGATCTTGTGTGGCAACGTAGTTGGTGCCACGACCGTTTGCTCCGGGAATGTGAACTTGGTTGTACTTGGGATCCAACGGCGTATTTTCAAATGTTTTATCGTAGTAGACATCGAACGTACCAAGGTCTTTGAATTGACGTTTCCAAAGCACTCGGCCGGTGTAAACGTCGCGGGCGCTAAGACAATTGATGCCTTGAATAAAAAGTCGCCCGCCGATGACTTGTTCGGGTGGGCCGTGACCATGTCGCGGAAGGACATCCAAATTACTGCTGCCACCAAACCACAACACACCAAGTGGCAGTTTGACGCGGCGATCGTTGGACTTAATCGTATTGGCAACATCGCCGTATTGATGAGTCCAGTCGGCCGAACCAGGCAAAGCGCCAACGCGTTTAACCATCACGCTGTGGTCGCCGACGCTGATCGATGCTTGCTCTAACTGCATCGCTTCGACTTCTTTCGCAAGTTTTTCGCGATCATCGCCGCCCAACAGGTGCATCACGCCACCGTAGGGGCGAACCGATTTGTATATTTCTTTGATCGATTCAGATTTGACTGTATCTTGATCGACGAAGACCATGTTTGCGATGTACTGGGGAGCTTTGAATTGGCTCGCGGCGCTGTGATGAACGGTCACCCGGTTGCCGATCTGGCATTGATCCAGTCGAATTCGCAAGCGGTCGACGGAACTTGCATTGTCATCGACGATCGCCAGTTGCGTAAATGCAGATTTCGCTGCAAGAGTTTCCAGGAGGTTTGATTTCGAGTCGCCGTACCAGAGGGCGTAGCCTTGAGCCGAACCGGCCGCCAATAGGTTATTGATGGTGGCCAAGGATTCGTTTGTTGTTGCGAGCTGATCGTGCTCTTGCGATTGAGTGTCTTTGTGTTGTTCACCATCGCCAAATGCCATGATCGATCCGTCGATTGTGACCGCGAACAGCTTGCCATCGGCGACGATCAGACGTTCGATCGATTCTTGGACTGGGATCGTTCGACTGATCTTGCCAGGTTTTTTCTTGCCACGCTTTTCGCTTTTGGGGATTTGAATGATGGTGATCGAATCTTTGCCCGCCGCGACCAAGTTGTTATCGGCAAGAATCAGATCTTTGGATCCGTCGGCCTCCAGTTCCCAAGCGATTTTCTGATCCGAGCTGTAGGCGTGGATCATCGGTTTGTCTTCGACGGTTTCGGCACTGTAGATCATGCCGCGATGCAGCACCGGTTCGCTTGGTTTGAAGGCCGTTTTTACGCCGTTTTTCAAAGTGAACGCTCGAGTGCCTTTGCCACGTGTGTGAACGTAAAAATGTTTTTCATTGGCACTGACAAATGAACCACCTGTTCCTTTGCCGCCCGCATTGATCTCGAAGTATCGGAACTTGCCGCTGGCTCGGTCAAACGCGGCGGGAACGCTGCGCCCTCCCGGAACGACCAGCATTTCTCTGGTGGCAACCAATGCGCCTTGGGGCGCCACACCAGCGAACGACGGCGCGCTGTGGGGCTGTTTGATGTACTGTGAACCGGTGCTGTCATTGACCCAACTGATTTCGCCAGTTTCAGCGTCCAACGCATAGATGAACGTTCCCATCAACGGCCAAATGCTGGCTGCAAAATAGACTTTGTCGTCGCGAACGACCGGCCCGCCGCGGGCTGGCCAAGCCGATGTCAGACGACGGTTACCCAGTGCGTGCTGAGCTCCCGGTGCGCCACGGAATTTCCAAAGAAGCTTTCCTGACTGAACATTGACACAGTAAAGAAACCCATCGTCACTGCAAAAATAAACGCGACCTTTCCAGGCGGCGGGTGGAAGTCGCACGGGGGCTTCCGCATAGACCGTCCAGAGTTCATCGCCCGTGTCGGTATCGAAGGCGACTAATTTGTTTTGATCATTGAATCCAACCAACAATCGCCCGTCGATCACGATCGGCTCGAACTGACGATCGTAAGTCATCAAATCCAAGTTCAACGGATCGTCCCATGCCTGCTGCCGAGGCCGAAACGATTTCTTCCAAATCAAGTTCAGTTGTTCAGGCAGCTTGTTCGGCGACGCAGCGGATCGTGTGGCATCAAACCGCCACATTGGCCAGTCATCAGCAGCGGCGTTTGCAACCAGCGCGAGCGCGCCGATCAAAGCAATTAGTAAATTGAAAACGAATTTGTCACAGTGTTTTCTCCAAAGCAGCATCATTTGTCGGCACAGACTCTTTGACTAACGGGGCGGGCAAGACCCCGATTGTAGTGTGATTTACTCGCTTGTTTTCAATTTCGATGTCCTACCAAGGAATTCTGGGATAAAACTTGGTAGCGGTCTGTGACAACACCGTGTGATTGACTAGAGCAACGGGGGCGGTGGTGGCGGCGGCTTTGGCTGGGATGGAGTTGAGGAAGACGTCGATCCAGAAGAAGTCGATGGTGGCGCAGGAGGCGTCGGAAGGTTCACTGCCATTTGTGTTGGCGTGCGCTCGGTCAACAACTGGCTGCGTCCGGTGATCGTGCCGCTGATAAATTGAGGGACCACCAAAGAATTGGACGCAACGGGAATCGACACCGTTACTTCAACCGACGACGTGGCATCGTTGATTGGGTTTGGACTGATCGATACGACTGCTGAATTGACGCCGATCGTCGCTAAATGGTTTTCAGCCGCGGCGCGAGCGTCCGCCGTATCAGCGCCAGCAATGATTGCGTCTCGAGCGGCCAAGTAGGCTGCATGGTCGGCCGTATGACGCAGCATGCTGATCCGCGTCACTTCGATGGCCCCGAACACGATCAGGAAAAGTGCGACCGCGGCAATCGCAAACTCGACGGCCGTTGCACCAAGTCTGTGTTGATGACGTTTCATGAGGAGTCCTGTCTTAAGAGCGTGCGGTTTTTTGGGCTTTTTACTTGCGGCGTTTTACTTCGTTGCGGGCGTTTTTACTTGGTAATGAGCGTCGGCAAGCTACGAGCGATTTCACGAAAGGCATTTTGTAGCTGTACCGCAGTAATCGCATGGAAGTGCTTTCCACCGGTTCGTTGTGCGACTTCTTGCATTTGCGATTGATCCGCTTCGTTACTGAATGTGATCGTGAACACGGTCACGCCTGCATTGCCAAGCTGGTTTGCCGCTTTTAGAGGACTCGTTCCATAGTTGTGGACTCCATCGGTCATCAAGACGACGACTTTTGATGCAAAGTCGCGAGCGTACGTTGGGTTGGTCGCTGCTTCCATGCCTTTGATCATTCCAGATCCGATGTTCGTACCACCGGGATCGAAATGGTGCGAAAGCGCGACCAGTTCGGTCTGGATCGGGTTATAGTCCTTGCTCAGGTTCAAAACGGTTGTTGCGTCGTGGTTGTAAAGCGTCAACGAGACGAATTCTTCCTGCGTGGAACTTCTTAGCTCGTTTGTGAACGTATGGACGCCGGCAATCAGGTCCAGCCAACGTGCATTGGGAGGGACTGGATCACCAAAGTCCCAGCCCGGCGGTGCCGCTGCGGGAGCCGGTGGGTACGTCGCAATTTCGGCAGACGAATAAGCCATCGATCCACTGCGGTCAATTACCAAACCAATGTCGATCACGCCCTGTGTGCTAATCGCTACTTTCTCTGGACGCATTTCAAATCCAGATCCAAAGAAAGGGAAAACAGGAGTCAAAGCCGCGCCGCTCCCGTTGGCGAGCGAGCGAGTGACCAATCGAACGGAATTACCCGAACCGGTATTGTTGAATTGATAAGGCGTGCTTGCGCTGGTGCGAAGGCTCTCACCGAAATCTAAATCGGCGGCAGTGATTGGCAGTACATAATTGCCAATTTTGTTCTTGCTTGCTGCTGTCTGAGCGGCCGCCAGTGCAATGTTTTTGTCACCAGTGTCGGCGTACGCACGACCCGCAGCTCGGACGGCTGCGTCGGTGGCAATCTGAAGCTCGGTATTGAGCGACTCCATGTGAGCCACGTTGATCGCAAAGGCTGCTAGTGCAAAAAGCGCTGGTAGCAAGATGACAACCAGCACCATGGTCGCGCCACGACGAAAACCACTGGCGTTGTATCGGTAGAATCGACTCGGAGCGATGTCTCGCATTGCTTTCTACTCGGCTTGGAGGGATACAGATCGAGAGAGTATTTTGTTCGCATACAACCAACCGCCCGCTAACGAATTGTCGGAGAATGGTGCGCTAACCGTGACGGTCACATAGTCTCCGTCATTCAACGTGGTTGGATCTGATGGCGACAGCGAGATGCTGTAGGACTGGACATTGGTAGCGTCCAGTAATGTTTCGCACTGGTGAACAACGTTCTCGATTTTGGCAGTCGGAACGATGGCAACACGTGCGCCTTCGTACGCCGTCACTTTCAGCTTCTGCTGCAAGTACAGCATTGAACAAGCTTCCATCGTCGCCAGCACCAGAACGAACAAAACCGGCAAACAGAGTGCCAGTTCGATGACCGCTGTTGCGCGACGATGCGGTTTTGACCGAGTGCGATGTACGTCTGGGCGAGTCGCCTTGGGCATCGTTGGTTGCTCGAAGATTTGCGAAGGAATTACGCTAAACGCTATGGCACCAACGAGCGAGCGGCCCTGAGATAGTTCCTTATCGCCCGCAACTTAGCAGGGGAAATTTGCATCTGTAACGGTTAGTCCGAATATCCGTGGCGAATTGGACTACAACCTCAGAATTAGCCTTCGAAGTTGCGAACTGAACGTTCCGGTTTCTTGCTACGCTTCAGTTCCCCCTTTTTTACTTTAAGTTGCCGAATCTTTTGGTTGGCGACTTCGCTGTCGGCCAGCGCTGACAATCGCTGAATCGATTGATCAAGATAATTCAGGGCGTTCTCCCTTTCGTTGTTGGCCGCATAGTTATTGGCCAATTGTTCGGCGGTTTCGGCAATCTTGATTTGGTACTGGCTTAGACCCGGCGAACTTTTCAAAATGTCGGCTTGAATCGCCAACTGTTGCTTCAGCAGCGAACGTTCACTTTGCAAATTATCTTGGTCGCGCCGAAACGCGGCCAGTTTTCCCAACGCTTTCGCTTTGAGCGCCATGTAGCGTGGCGTATCGGGTGACGACCGCAGTAGTTCTTCGCTGAGCGTGAACGATCGGAACAAATCGTCCCTGTATTTTGCACGAGCATTCAGATTCATCCGCAGTGGTTTCTCGGTCGACAATGATTTTGCAAACTCGTATTTGATACTCGGTGAATTGGGATCTGCGCGATAAAGTTCCCGCAGTTGCGAAATCGATTCATTGATATCGCGATCGGCGTGGGAGATCAATTGTCGACGTGTTTGTTCGTTGGTGATGCCACCGCGCTTAAGCGTAAGACGTCTCAACAACGCGTTCGCTCGATCACGATAGGCCCTGGCCAGCGCGATTTCGTACCGTCGGTCTCCGGGGAATTCGTCGACCAGCGAACGCAATGCGTCGATCGCTTCGATACTTGCGTCGATCTCCTGCTTGGGGTTGGGACTGACCAGCGTTTCAGGTTGGTTTCGGCCGTACTGCCTGGCGAAGGGGCGTTTGTATTTTGTTTTCCGTGTGGGAGTCGTTTCCAAGCCAGCCCGGGTCGCAATCTGTGTGAACAAACTGTTTGCTCTGGCATATTCAAAACGACCTTCGGCCGATGCAATCGCTTCGTCCGATGCTTGCAGAAGATCAATCGTCTGTTCATGCAATTGGATCGCGTTTTCGATGCGTCCACGCAATCCAGCAATCAGCGCTCGGTCGTTCAGCAACTGCGCTTGGGTGGTAATCAGTTCGTGTGAACTATCCGAATTTGAGATTCCTTGATAGATCGCAATGGATGCCTGAAACGATTCGTCTGCTTTGGACAGTTGCCCCAGTCGAATGTAGATATCGCCGGCACGCTTGCGAGCGGCTGCGGCTTGTCGTTTCAGTTGATCGTTGTCGCCGTTGTTTTCGGCCAATTCGTCAAAGAAAACTAGCAACGATTGCAGGATCGCCGCATCATCGTCAGTCACATTGGGTGAAACGGATTCGGTGATATCACCAAGCAATTCAGCATCCGGTTCGCTCCCGCGTTGAACGATCTTTTGGCTGATGTCATCAAACGCATTGATCGCTGTTTGCAGGTTCGATTGCGCCAGTTCGCGTTGTTGGATCGCCAGTTCAGAGGAAGATTCAGCGGCTTGATAAGCGACTTGAGTGTCCGTCAACGCACTGTTGGTTTTCCAGTAAGCAGCCGTGGCAACGGCGGCAAGGGCGACCAGCGAAGCAAAAATGCCAGTGGTCAAAGATGCAATCATTGGTTCACGTCGAACCCAACGATAAAGTCTTTCTACTGGGCCGGTACGACGAGCACTAATGGGACGGTCATCCAGAAAACGCTGCAAGTCGTCACGAAAATCAGCGGCCTGTGCGTAGCGATTCGCCGGATCCACACTCGTCGATTTCAGAATGATCGTTTCCAAATCTCGCGGAATGTTTGGGTTCAGTTTGCGTGGTGATACCGTGACGCCTTCGATCGCCTTGCGTATCGTGTCGCTCGTGCCCTTGCCTTCGATCGCGGGACGCTGTGTGATCAGTTCGTACAACGTCAGGCCCACACAATAGGTTTCGCTCGCCGCGTCGTATTGACTCTCAAAAGACTCGGGAGCCATATACTGGGGCGTGCCAACGACGTCGGTTGTCATCGTTGCGTCTTGCTCGGTCAACTTTGCTAATCCAAAATCGGCGATCCAAATGGTGCCTTTCTGATCCAACAGCAAATTCGCTGGTTTGATGTCACGGTGCAAAACGCCTTGGCCATGCGCGTAATCCAGTGCGTCGGTGATGGTGGCACCAATTTTTGCAACCCAGCGAAAATACGATGGCGAGTTCGAGTCGGTTGGGATCGATTGACCGATTTTCGCGGCGTAGGTAATCTCGCGCTGGTTTGGCGTCGTCTGTTGGCTATCGATCGAATCTGTTGTGGTCGCGTCAGATTGTAGGTCGATGTTTGTATCGGCCGAATCTGAATGACTCAGCGAGATGGAATCGGTCGGCAATTCAAGGGTCTTGCCGTCCATTTGCGACTGCAACCACTGGCGCAACGAGACGCCGCGGATGTAATCCATCACAAAATAATGTTGATCGTCCGACTGTCCGACACCGAAAACAGAAACGATGTTGGGATGCTGAAGGCGAGCGGCCGCGCGGGCTTCGCGTCGAAAACGTGCCAGATGTTTGGGTTGATCCAACAAGGAATAGGAAAGGACCTTGATCGCAACACGACGACCAAGCGATTGATGGATCGCTTCAAAGACCACACCCATGCCGCCGCGGCCTGTTTCGCGAACGATCTGGTAATCGTCTAACTGCTGCAGCGATGACATCGTGTTTTGACTTCTGCGCCCCGACGATGATTTGAGGCCTTCGATCATTGCGACCGATGCGAGCAGCGTTTTCAGTTCGCCAGATGGATCACCGTGACGCTGCGCATAGTCGTCGATCGACGGGTTTTTACCTTCGCGAATCGCCAGAGCAAATTCTTCGGCAATCGCATCAAGCGTCTCTTGGTCTCTTCGTGTAGACATACAGGACTACTCCGAATCTGACCGATTGAATTCGGCCATCAGTTGCCCCAACCGCTTCATTGCGCGCAGGTAACGCTTGCTGGCTGCCGAAGTTTCGATTTCAAGCACTCTGGCGGTTTCGGCATTGGAGAGTTCCTCGAAGTGCCGCAGCGCGATGACTTCACGGTCCATCGCGTCCATTTGGTTTAACGTGGATTCCAATTTTTCGATCCGCTCCGCACGCACGACCAGTTCGCTGACTGCCGTCATGGGGCCAACCAGATGCGCTGCCAGCGCCAATGAAGTGTGCGGCGACGGCACGTTGTGTTGTAACGAAACTTCCTTGCGTACGTCGCGTTTTTCCGCTTGCACGTGCTTGCGGTGCAATTCGACTAATTGTTGTCCGGCGACCAAACGCAACCACAGGAATGCTGGCATCTCTTTTTGGTCAGCAAAGTGTTTCAGTCGTTTTGCCGCAGCGATATAGGATTCTTGCAAGACGTCTGAATCGGAAACTCGACCAGCGATCCGGTAATCGAGTCGAAAGCGAATGATGCGACGCAGACGTTCGCGATAAAGCGAAAAAATATCCGCCAACGCGTCTTGGTCGCCGCCACGCATCTTCGCAACAAGCACTTCTGGAATGCTGACTGAGTCTGGCATGAGGACGACATCAGTTAACGGAAAAGAGGAGAATATCGCAGGCATTCATTCTAACCCGCAATTTGCCCTGGTTTCGGCAACCTGGTTGTGTTTCGCCGTCAACTAAAACACGCGAATTCTTCACTTGGCAGCGGGTAGAAATAGATACGGATTCGATGCTATGGTGAGGACAGCGCCCAGACGGGTGGGGACAATGAACCGAATTGTTTTCAGTTAAATACGATTTTCTCAGAAAAACCGGTCCTCAACCGTTGGTCTGGGCGTTTAAACACTAGTGCCCGATCTGAAGAACGCATCGTCGATGCCTGGATCGAGTAAAACCCTAAAATATCGCAATTTACGTCCGGAGAACCACTATGAAACGTTTTGCACTTGCTTTCACTTTCCTATCAGCACTCATGCTCTCGGTGGATGCAACCGCTCAACCACCAGAGCAGGGCCGACGAGGAGCAGGCCAAGGTGGTCAAGGTCAAGGCGGCCAGGCTCGCGGCGGACAACGTGGTGGTCAGGGTGGTCAGGCTCGCGGCGGTCAAGGTGGACAGGCTCGTGGCGGTCAAGGTGGACAGAGCCAGCGCGACGTTAGCGAAATGGTCGCAGAAATGATGACCGAGTTCGACAAAGATGGCGACAAAAAATTGGACCTGACTGAGCTGACCGCGATGATGACATCGATGCGTGAACGACGTGGTGGACAAGGTGGCGGTCGCGGTGGACAAGGCGGTGGCGGCGGTCGTGGTCCTGGTGGCGCGGGTGGTCCTGGCGGCGGCGCTGGTGGTCCTGGCGGCGCTGGTGGACGTGGCGGTCGCGGTGGACAGGGTGGCGGACAAGGCGGCGGTGGTGCTGGCGGTCGCGGTGGAAAAGGTCGCGGCGGTGATGCAGCAGCAGGCGGAACTCAACCCAAACGTCCTACCGCCGAGTAGGTCGCCTTTGGTATTGATTACCCACCACAAACTTCTTCGAGCTTTTTATGATCCGAACGCTTGTCACGATGGTTGTGTTTTCAGTTGCAGCTCCCGTTGCGGTCGTTTCCGCGGCGGGACAACAGCAACTGACGCCCGAGCAAACGAAGTTCTTTGAAACAAAAATCCGTCCGGTTTTGATCAAAGAATGCTACGGCTGCCACAGCAGCAAATCGGGTAACGTCAAAGGTGGCTTGCGTTTGGACAATCAACGCTTGATGCAGCTTGGTGGGGACAGTGGACCTGGCGTTGTCGCAAACGATTTAGATGAAAGTCTGATCTACAATGCGATGACGCACACCGATTGGGTGATGCCGCCCAAGCGAAAACTCTCTGATGCAGTCATCAATGATTTTCGCGTTTGGATCGAAATGGGCGCTCCAGATCCGCGTGTCAGCGAAGTCGCCGAGATTAAATCAACGATCTCCAAAGAAGACATCGCTGATGCAAAAGAAAACTTCTGGGCTTTCAAAAAGCCCACGTTGCCTGCGATCCCAAGCGTCAACGATACCAACTGGGCCAAGACCGACATCGATCGATTTGTGCTCAGCAAATTGGAGCAATCCAGTTTGACACCCAGCGATGACGCATTGTCATTTCAAGTATTGCGTCGGTTGTGTTTTGATCTCGTTGGGTTACCACCTAATCCAGAACAGATCGAGTATTTCCAAGCACGCTGGAAACAGGATCCCGACAAAGCGATCACACTGGTCGTCAATCGCCTATTGGAAAAAGACCAATTCGGCGAACGTTGGGGACGCCACTGGCTGGACGTCGCTCGCTACGCCGAATCGACCGGCCGCGAAGTCAACATGACGTACCCACACGCGTGGCGATTCCGCGACTATGTGATCGATTCGTTCAACGCAGACAAACCATTCAATCAGTTTGTCCAAGAACAGATTGCTGGCGATTTGCTGCCAGTCAAAACGGATGAACAATGGCAAGAGAACCTGATCGCAACGGGTTTTCTGGCGATGGGTACAAAGAACGTTAACGAAAACGATGGCCGACAGTTCGATGCCGACCTAGTGGATGAACAACTTGATACGACGACGCGAGTTTTCTTGGGTACGTCAGTCGCTTGTGCACGTTGCCATGATCACAAGTTTGACGCGATCCCACAAACAGACTACTACGCGTTGGCTGGCATTTTTGGCAGTTCAAAGACTTACTTTGGCAACCCGCCGTCAAAATTCGGAAGCCTTGGCGATCTGCAAACCAAACGTAAAAGCAGTCTGATTCTGTTGCCCGTCCCCGAGTCCGACGCGATTGGCACCAAGTTGACGCGACAGCAGATTCAGGAGATGGAATCGGAAGTTAGCGAGATTCGCAGCCAATTGGCAGCCAGCCGTCGCGAACGGCAAAGTGGTGCAAGCCAATCCAAAAACGACATCACTTCCCTGGCTCGTTTGACCACAAAAGCAGCCCAGTTGTCCGCCAAATTAGCCACGGTAGACGAAAACGGAAACCCACGAAGCTACTGCATGGGCGTCCAAGAAAGTGATTCACCCACCAACGCGCGATTGATGGTTCGTGGTGACATCGACGAACCCGGCCAGTTAGTGCAACGCGGTTTCCCACAAGTTTTAACCGACAAAAAGCTTGTTGTGCCAAACAGGAAAAGCGGACGATTGGAACTGGCACGTTTCATTGGCAGCACAGAAAACCCGCTCACCGCACGCGTGATGGTCAATCGAATTTGGCAACACATGATCGGCCAAGGCATCGTCACGACAACAGAAAACTTTGGCGTGACAGGCGCCGCACCATCCAATCAAGAACTGCTGGACTACTTGGCGGTCAAGTTTGTTCAGTCGGGCTGGTCCGTGAAATCCGTGATTCGCGAAATCGCCAAATCGCGCGTCTATCGTATCAGCAGCCAGTACGACGACCGAAAATTCCAATACGATCCAGAGAACCTACTGGTATGGCGGGCCAACTCGCGGCGTTTGGATGCCGAAGCGATCCGTGACGCGATGTTGATGGCCAGCGGCCAAATCGAATTTGATCGTCCGCATGGTAGCGACGTCGCAAAAGCAGGTTACGTGCGAGTTCGCAGCGGGCGATTGGACTCAGCACGCGACGCCGCAGCAAATGCTCGGCAAGAGTTACAACAACGAATGCGCCAAGGCGGTGGAAACCAACGAGGCGGGTTTCAACGTGGGGCAACACGCGGAACGATGCGCGGTGGTGGGCGAGGCCGATCGAACGATCGAGACGCGATACAGTCGGCACGTGAGCAACTTGCAACGTTAATCTCCAAAAAACCACTGGATGTCGAAGACGCCAAGTATCGCAGTGTCTACATGCCGATCGTTCGCGACGAAGTTCCCCGTTCACTTTACGTATTTGATTTTGCAGAATCATCGCTGGTCGTTGGGACGCGAGAACAATCCAATTCGCCCAATCAATCTTTGTATCTGATGAACAATCCGTTTGTGCTGTCCCAAAGCGAAGCGTTTGCCAAGCGTCTGATGAACGACAGCCCAACCAATGCCGCTCGTATCAACGATGCCTTTGTGATTGCTTACGGTCGCAAACCAACCAGCGCCGAACGGACTGCGACCGCACGGTTTATCAGCAATTTTGGCAGCTCCGGAGAACAGACGCTCGCAGCATTTTGCCAAAGTCTGTTCGCGTCGGCTGAGTTCCGATACGTAGATTAAGGCTGTCTTGCCCTGCGCTTCGCCGCTTGAATTACTTGTTCCAAAACGAGACTCATCATGTCAATTTCACGACGACAAATCTTGCAACAAGTATCAGCCGGTTTCGGATACTTGGCGTTCGCTGGTATAAACACAATGGCATCGGCGCAAGAAGCCGCGTCAAGCAATCCTCTGGCGGTCAAAGCACCACACCACACGCCCAAAGCCAAACGAGTCATCTTTCTGTGCATGCAAGGCGGTCCGTCACACGTTGACACGTTCGACTACAAACCGCAGTTGGCACGGGATCACGGCAAGAATGGCAAGTACGGCGGCGCACTGATGAAATCGCCGTACCAGTTCAACCAATCTGGTGACAGCGGCCTTTGGATTTCCGAAATCTTCTCAAACGTTGCTCAGCATGCTGATGATTTGTGTTTGATTCGCAGCATGAATTGCGACCAACCCGTTCATCCCGGCGCGATGACACAAATGCACACCGGCACGGCCCAGTTCGTTCGGCCTTCGTTGGGTGCTTGGTCTTTGTACGGGCTGGGAACCGAAAACGACAGCTTGCCAGGATTCGTATCGCTCAGTCCCCCGTCAGGTTCGGCCAGAAATTACGGCAGCGCATTTCTGCCCGCGATTTACGGCGGCACAAAAGTCGGTCGTGGTGGGCGAACACAACGTTTCGTCCGCGGAGGTAGCGGCGAAAGTGTTCCCGATATCAAAAATCCCAAGCTGAGCGATCGTCAGCAACGCAGCCAATTGAACTACATCCAAACCTTGAACCGCGAAAAACTCCGTCGCGACAAAGTTCAACCGGGCGTGGAAGGCATCATTGAGTCCTACGAGTTGGCGTTTCGCATGCAAGACGCGATGCCCGAATTGATGGACACATCTGATGAATCGTCAGCCACTTTAGCGATGTACGGCGCCGATGGTGGACCCACCGAAAATTTCGGCAAGCAATGTTTGTTGGCACGACGCTTTATCGAAGCCGGTGTGCGATTTGTCGAAGTCACCCACGGAAATTGGGATCAACACTTTCGGTTAACCGAAGATCACCGTGCGCGAGCGACCGGATGTGACAAACCGATCGCTGGTTTGTTGCAAGATTTGAAACAACGTGACTTATTGAAAGACACGCTGGTGATTTGGGGCGGCGAATTCGGACGCACACCCGCAGCACAAGGAAGCGATGGACGCAATCACAACAACAAAGGCTACACAACTTGGATGGCAGGCGGCGGTGTCAAAGGAGGCTACAGCTACGGAGCAACCGACGAACACGGATTCGCAGCCGTCGAAAACAGTTGCCACATCCACGACTGGCACGCAACGATCTTGCACCTGATGGGTTTGGATCACGAACAATTGACCTATCGTTACGCTGGCCGCGATTTTCGACTGACCGACGTCCACGGAAACGTCATGACCGACATCATCGCCTAACTGAACAGCTCCAGTTTAAGTCGCTCCTAATCCTAATCCTAATCGTACTCGATCTCGTTCGTAAAACCGTGGCGTCGAGTACGAGTACGAGTACCGGCGAAACGCCTGAGTACGAGTACGATAAAAAAGCTGCGTTTGCAATTCAAAGTGGCGCTGTCCAGC